>NZ_JADMRK010000005.1:0-164949 GCF_015560225.1 Romboutsia sp. BSD2780061687b_171204_C1
TACCTGGTTGATAGGTCGAAGGTGTAAGTGCAGTAATGTATTTAGCTTATCGATACTAATAGGTCGAGGACTTGACCAAAAATCATTAACTAAATGATATACAGTTTTCAGAGTATTAACTCTAAAAGATAAAGATTATGTGGTTATTATAGCAAAGAGGATACACCTGTTCCCATACCGAACACAGAAGTTAAGCTCTTTAGCGCTGATGGTACTTGGGGGGCGACCTCCTGGGAGAGTAAGACGTAGCCACGTAATCTTTTTTTTATTTTATAAAATATTAGATATGTATAGATAGCTATTTAAGGCTATCTCTTTTTTATTTTATAAGTTTACTGTTATGATATTTAAAAAGGTTAAATAAATTAGATAAGTTATTAGCAAATTATTTAGCAGAAGTAAAAAACGGTAAGACAATAAGCACAAATTATGGTATGAAAAATTCACTTCAAATATGCTATTTTATGAAAAGATAGAAGGAATTATTTATATGGTAATAGGGGATTTTATGTTAGAGGCAGCAGTCAAAAATAAATAATCACTGTATTGGGATAAGTTATGTGATATAAGAAGTTGTAGTAATATATATGCTGATGGAGAATTATTCTATGAAAATGGAAAGTTTGTAGACTATATTTTATGTAAGTACGGATTATAAATAAAAATAAGTAGGGGGTTAGGTTATATACTAAGCCTCTTATTTTTTAATAAAATTTTATTTTGTTCTAATAAAGAATTGAGATAATTTAGATATTAAGTAATTTTAAATCCATAAAACAGTCAAAGTATTTAAACGTAAGGTATTTAAGTAAATTTTAGATAAATTAACAAGGTAGTGTAAGGATAAAATATTATATCAGATTATAGATTATATGCTAATATTATAGTATATAACAAAGACAAGGGGGACTGACTATGGGTATAATAGTAAGTTTATTAAACCAAGGTGTAGACGAAAAATTAATAAATGATGCAATAAAGTTTAAAGAATTCTATAAAATAGATGAGAATCTTAAACATAGGATATCAGATTCGACTAAGTATTTTTATGGAAAAGATATATGGAATATGGCTATATCAGCTATATTAGAGGGAGAAAACATACTATTATCTGGCCCAAAGGCGACAGGAAAAAATCTACTAGCAGATAATTTATCAGAGTTATTTGGAAGACCTCAGTGGAATACATCGTTCCATATAAATACAGATAGTACAACTTTAATAGGTACAGATACATTTATAGATAATGAAGTTAAGTTAAGAAGAGGCTCAGTATATGAATGTGCTATAAATGGGGGATTTGGTATATTTGATGAAATAAATATGGCTAAAAATGATGCAATTGCAGTACTACATTCAGCGTTAGATTATAGAAGAGTAATAGATGTACCTGGATATGAAAGAATAAATCTTCATGATGCAACGAGATTTATAGGAACTATGAATTATGAATATGCAGGGACAAAAGAATTAAATGAGGCACTAGTTTCTAGGTTTATGGTCATAGATATACCTGTTGTAGAAGAAGAAAAATTAATGCTAATATTAAAAAAAGAATTTGAGGATGCAGATGAAGAAAAATTAATCCAATTTGGAGGTATATTCTTAGACTTACAATTAAAATCACAAAATGGAGAAATATCTAGTAAATCAGTAGATTTGAGAGGATTAATAGGATCACTAAAAGCTATCAGAAGAGGATTAAAACCATCTTTAGCGGTTAATATGGGAGTAACAAGTAAAACATTTGATGTATATGAGAAAGAGATTGTAGGAGATATTATAAAGACTAGAATACCAGATAAATGGGAAACTAAAGATATATTTCCTAAAATAAATACATATTAAAGTAGGAAATAATTATGAAATGGGTATATGGGAATTATGAATTTGAAAATAGAATTAGCAATCTATCTTGGACTGTAGCAGGAGATTATAATGATGATATTCAAATATCTAAAAATGAATATTCATCTAAAGATATCGCCTTGTATTTTGCTACGATGGCAGGAGGAAGGCATAAATACATAGATTGGATCTTAGTAAAAAGATACTTATTAAGTAGAGCTAAAATGGGATATGATATTGATGTTATATCTGATTTATTGCATATAACATTAGATAGGTTAGTTGAAGAAAAGATTATAAAGGAAAGACCAGGTATTGAAGATATAAGATTAAGTGCTTACAAAGATATTTTATCAGGTTTTAGTAAAATACATAATGAAGAAATACTACAAAAAATAAAATACTTTTTAGTTTTAGAAAGGATGGGAAAACATCCAACTATAGACGGACTAAGTAGAAGGATAGTAAATAAAATAAATGAAATTAATCTTAATGAAAATATAGTTGAAATACTTAGGGGAATAGATGAAATTTATATAAATTATTTTAATGATACTTCAAATAAATATGATAATGAAAACTATGAAAATGAAAGAATAATAAATTCAAATATAGATTTTGACACATTTTCAGATTTTATGTATGAAGAACTTTATGATAATGAATACAGTAAAACTATAGAAAATCAAATAAGCGAGATATCATCATCTATGTTAATTGAAAGCTTAGGAGAAGTTGATATTAAAGGCTCAAAACATAGTTCTAACAATGTACTATATGTTGATGAGGAAACTTTAAATAAGATATATAAGAAAATAGAGCATTACTACGGGAAATCATATATAGGTGACTTAGAATTAAAAAAAATAGAAAGCAAATGTTGTAGAGGGGTTCATGAGGGATGTAGAGTACATTTTACAGATGGAGTATTAAGAAGTGAATGTAGTAATATAGCTCAGATAAAATATGCAACTAGACAAAAAGAAAATAATACTCGTAAATTTAGAGAAAACATAAAAATATATAAAAGGAATATATTAAAATTAAAGGAAACTCTATTGAGAATATTAATAGAAGAAAATGAGAAAAGTAGAGTTTATTGTGATAGTGGTACTATATATGCAAATAGGGCATGGAGAGCAACTAGAAGCAATAATAATAAAATTTTCTACAAAGATATTGAAAATGAGAAAGGTAGGTATGTAATAGATATACTTTTAGATTCTAGTGGGTCTCAAACTAGAAATCAAGCCAATGTAGCGATACAAGCATATATAATATCAACAGCTTTAACTAAGGCTGGTATACCAAATAGAGTTATGGGATTCTCAAGCCTTATGGATTACACTATATTAAAAAGATTTAGAGACTATGAAGATAAAATAACCAATAATGAGAACATATTTGAATATTTTTGTGCTGGAAATAATAGAGATGGACTAGCCATAAAATCTATTTGTGAAGGATTATTAGAAAGAGAAGAAGAAAATAAAATCTTAATTGTATTAAGTGATGGAAGACCGAATGACATAAAGATAGGTAAAGACAGGGAAAGAAGTATAAGAGGAGAAATGTCTTATAAAGGTATGATTGGAGCAAAAGATACTGCATCAGAAGTAAGAAAAGCTAGGCAAAAGGGAATAATGGTACTAGGAGTATTTACAGGAAAAGAAATAGATTTAGAAGTAGAAAAAATTATATATGGTAAAGACTTCATATATACTAAAGACATCCAGAGGTTTTCTGATGTGGTTTCCATGTATTTAAAAAAGATAATAAGAAATTAGAAAAATAAAAGGAATATTAAAATATATAGCGAATATAATTTAATATAGAAAAGTATATATTATAGGTTCTTAATATAAGATTAATAGGGAAAGAGGTTAAAATCCTCTACAGCCCCCGCTACTGTGATGCTGATGAAATTTCTAAAACCACTGTAATATTAGATTATGGGAAGGAGAAAGAGTAAAATGAAGCTAAGTCAGGAGACCTGCCTAATAATATTAAATGATTTCTTCGGGGATGGAGAATGTCTTTAAGCTACTTATATAGTTATTTATGTAGATAAAGTCTAATCCCTGTGGATTAGGCTTTTTTATTGTGAAAAGTTTAAAATTTTATATAAATGATATTAAGAAATATTTTAAATAGATGAAGTATATAAGATTAAGCTATGCAAGATAGTTTGCATTAAAAAGAGACTTGTAATGTATAAGTCTTAAAATTAATTTGCCTTAAGCCTAAATTTAATATAAATTTTATATCTAAAGCTTTATGCTTAAAAAGCCCTTATTACATTTAAGGGCTTATTTTTTTATGTAATGATCTTATATTAAGAATAAAAATGTAGATAATTCATATTGATAATACACATTAATTAGTATGAAAATGTAAAAATATTAAAAAATACATGAAGCCATAAGTGATATGAGCGAAGTAAATTTTTTATTTAACATAAATTGTTTACATGTGTAAAGACATATAATACAATTTATGTGTAAACATAATTTATCAGGGGGAGATTTAGTATATGTTAAAGTTAAAGAAGAGATTAATATTTACAGCAATAGTAGGGATTATGTCTTTAAGCATGATTGGATGTAGTAATGACTCAAAAGAAGGTAGCAAAAACATGAAAGGTGACGAAGAAAAATTTTCTGTAGGAATAGTGCTTGGAGAAGGTGGGGCTAATGACCAAAGCTTTAATCAATCATCATTAGAAGGATTAGAAAAGGCAAAATCAGAACTAGGTATAGATGGCTCATACTTGGAGTCAAACCAAGATGCAGATTATGCACCTAATATAGAAACCTTTATAGACCAAGAACGTGATGTAATTATAGGTGTTGGATATACAACAGCAGAATCAATGTTAAATGCAGCAAAACTTTATCCAGATAGACAGTTTGTCATAATTGATCATAATTATGAAGAAGAGGGACAAGAAATACCAGACAATATGATATGTATGACTTTTGATGAAAGAGAGGCAGCATATTTAGTAGGTATAATAGCATCTAAGATGAGTGAAACTAATAAAGTTGGATTTATAGGTGGTATGGAAATACCAAATATAACAAGATTTGAAGAGGGATTTAAAGCTGGGGTAAAGTCGGAAAATAAAGATGTAGAGTATTTATCTCAATATGCAAATTCCTTTGATGATGCTAGCTTAGGAAAGTCTATAGCTAATCAAATGTATAATAATAAAGTAGATGTAATATTCTCAGCTGCAGGTGGTGTTGGAACTGGTGCGATAGAGTCAGCTAAAGAAAAAGATAAGTATGCTATAGGAGTAGATATGGACCAAAATAATTTAGCTCCTGACAATGTAATAACTTCAGCTATGAAAAGAGTTGATATTGGTGTTTTTGATACAATATCAAAGATAAAAGAAGGAAAATTTGAAGGCGGAAAAGCTGTAGTTTATGGATTAAAAGAAGAGGCAGTTGGGATAGCACCAAGTACTGGTAAAAATGTACCTAAAGAAATAATTGATTATGTTAACAAAAAAGCAGAGGATATAATAGAAGGAAAATTAGAAGTAAAATAATACATAAGATATAAAATGGCTATTTAAAATAATAACTTGTAACTTAAGAAAGTATAAATTGCAAGGATTATTATTTTTAGATAGCCTATTTATTTTAAATAAAATACAAGAATAATATAAAGTATGGTATAGTATAATTTCATTTAATAAATAAATTATATTTTTATAATATCCATTTTAGAATAATTAGATTATGGAGATTATCAAAATATAGGACTGATTTAAAGTTTGAATAAATATTTATTATAGATTAAAATATAGTTATAGGAATAGCGACAGGAGGAAAATTATGAATTTAGATACATTAAATCCTGCCCAGAGAGAAGCTGTAGAAAAAACAGAAGGACCGGTACTTATACTAGCTGGAGCTGGGTCAGGGAAAACTAGAGTTTTAACAACGAGAATAGCACATCTTATAGAAGATAAAGGTGTACAAGCCCCAAATATATTAGCAATAACATTTACAAATAAAGCTGCTAATGAAATGAGAGAGAGAGTAGAGGAAACTTTAGGAACAGATACAAAGGAAATGTGGATAAGTACTTTCCACTCTTGCTGTGTGCGTATACTAAGAAAAGATATAAATAGAATCGGATACAATAGAAGTTTTGTTATATATGATAGTGCTGACCAAGTTACCTTAGTAAAGGACTGTTTAAAAGAGTTAAATTTAAGTGATAAAGTATTTGAACCTAAGGTAATAATAAGTACAATATCAGGGGCAAAAGATAAGCTGTATAGCCCATCACAATTTAAAGATATGCATAGACATGATAATAGAATGAGTAAGATTGCAGATGTATATGCACTATATCAAGATCGTTTAAAAAGAAATAGTGCTTTAGATTTTGATGATTTAATATATAAAACAGTAGAACTTTTAAAATCTGAAGAAGAAGTTTTAGAATTTTATAGAAGTAGATTTAAATATATAATGGTAGATGAGTATCAAGATACAAGTAAAGCTCAATATGAACTAATAAAATTATTAGCAAAGGAACATCAAAATATATGTGTTGTTGGAGATGATGACCAAAGTATATATGGATGGAGAGGTGCGGATATAAGAAATATACTTGAGTTTGAAAGAGACTATGATGATGTTCATGTTGTTAAGCTAGAACAAAACTATAGATCTACTCAAGTTATACTAGATGCAGCAAATACTGTTATATCTAATAATATAGAAAGAAAAAGAAAGAAACTTTGGAGTGAGAAAAAAGAAGGAGAGCTAATAAAGATACAACTATCTGAAAATGAAATAAATGAATCTGATTTTGTTGCAGATATGATAGCTAAAATAGCAAGAGAGCAAGGTAGAACTTATAAGGACTTTGCTGTACTTTATAGAGCTAATGCTCAGGCTCGTCCAGTAGAAGATGCACTTAATAGAAGCCAAATACCATATAATATATATGGTGGAACAAAATTCTATGAAAGAAAAGAAATAAAAGATTTACTAGCATATTTAAGGGTTATACAAAATCCTCAAGATGATATATCTTTAAAGAGGATAATAAACGTACCTAGAAGAGGTATAGGTCTTAGAACTATAGAAAAAATAGAAGATAGAGCTAGTTTAAAGCAAGAGAGTATGTACTCTGTACTAATAGATATAGATACAAATTCAGATATATCAACAAAAGCTAAAAATAGTATAAATGGATTTGTTGATACAGTAGGAACACTTAGAACTATAAAAGAAGTATATCCTGTAAGTAAGCTTATAGAGAAAGTATTAGAGACTACAGGATATATAGATGAGCTATCTAAGGACAAAAGTGAAGAAGCTCAAGATAGAATTGATAATCTAAAAGAGTTTATATCTATAGCATTAGAATTTGAGCAAAGTAGCGAAGAAAAAGATTTACAAACATTCTTAACAGGTGTTGCACTTTCATCTGAATCTAGTGAAGATGAAGAGATAGAAAAAGTATCATTAATGACTATACACACATCAAAAGGGCTAGAATTCCCTGTTGTATTCTTAATTGGTATGGAAGAGGGATTATTCCCAATATCTAGAGCTGTAAGGTCAATGAGTGAGTCAGATATAGAAGAAGAAAGAAGACTTTGCTATGTTGGTATAACAAGAGCAAAAGAAGTTCTTTATATGACATTAACTCAAAGAAGAACTTTATATGGAAAAACTAATCCATCAATAGCATCTAGATTTATGGAAGAATTACCAGAACAATGTATAGAGAAGCTTAACAAAGTAGAAAAAGAATTAACTTACTCAAAGGCTAATTATAATGTATTAGATAAGTACAAACAAAAATATATGAACACTATGAATAAGTCCACAGTTGCTAAAAAAGTAAATGCGACTATAAAAGATACTAAAAAAGAAACTGATATAGATGATATAAAGCTAGGAGCAAAGGTACATCATCCAAAATTTGGAGAAGGTACTGTTGTTGGTATGATGGGCTCTGATGTTACAATAGCATTTAAAGAACAAGGAATTAAAAAAATAAATAAAGAATACACAACATTAGATGTATTATAGTAAATAAAAAATAAAGGATATATTTATATATCCTTTATTTTTATTTAAATAATATATTTAAAAAGCTTAGGTTAACTATATAACACATTAGAACTCACTAAGTTAATGACAAATATAAATATAGTAAATCTTTATTTTAAAGATTAAAATACTCTGTTTAAGATTGGGAAAATTAGTATTATAATATATTTATAATGTAGAAATACATTAATTTACATTTACTAGGGAGGCTACAAAATGGAACAAAAGAGATTTGCTAAAGATTTAATAGATTTTATTTATAAAAGTCCAACATCATTTCAAGCAGTAGAAACATCTATAAAGCTTTTAGAGGATAATAACTTTAAAGAATTAAAATTAGATGATATATGGAACATAGAAGTAAATGGGAAGTATTATGTAACAAAGAATTCTTCTGCTATAATAGCCTTTGAGGTTAACTCTAATAACATAGAAAAAGAAGGATTTAGAATAGTAGGTTCTCATACTGACTCACCTACATTTAGAATAAAGCCAAATGCTGAAATGTGTTCTGAAGGTACATACTTAAAATTAAATACTGAATGCTATGGTGGACCAATATTAAATACTTGGTTAGATAGACCTTTAGCCATAGCTGGAAGGGTTGTATTAAAGGGAGAAAGTATATTAAATCCAGTAGAAAAAATGGTAAATATAAATAAACCAATATGTATCATACCAAATATAGCTATTCATTTAAATAGAGGAGTAAATGATGGATATGCACTAAATAAACAAAAGGATATGTTACCTTTAGTAGGTCTTATAAACGAAAGTTTAGAAAAAGATAACTTCTTAATAAATGAAATAAGTAAGTCACTAGGTATAAATAAGGAAGAAATATTAGACTTTGATTTATTCTTATATGAATATGAAAAAGGTTCTTTAATGGGTCCTAATGAGGAGTTTATATCAACAAGCAGATTAGATAATTTATCAATGGCACATGCTAGTTTACATGCACTTATAAATGCTAATGGTAAAAATGGTGTAAATTTAGTAGCTGTATTTGATAATGAAGAAGTAGGAAGTTCTACTAAACAAGGTGCAGATTCTAATATGTTATTAAACATACTAGAAAGAATATGTATATCTTTAGGTAAATCAAGAGAAGAATTCTTTACAGCATTATATTCTTCATTTATTATATCAGCTGATTTAGCACATGCAGTGCATCCAAACTTAGGAGAAAAGCATGACCCAACAAACAAACCAGTAATGGGTAAAGGACCAGTTATAAAGATAAATGCAAATCAAGCATATACAAGTGATGCCAGCTCAATATCTATATACAAAGCTATATGCAAAGAAGCTAACGTTAAGTATCAAGAATTTGTAAATAGATCAGATGAAAGAGGAGGAAGTACTATAGGGCCAATTTCATCAACACATATAGATATACCATCTGTTGATGTAGGTTCACCAATACTTGCAATGCACTCTATAAGAGAATTAGGAAGTGTAAAAGATCATTATAGTATATATAAGACATTTAATAAATTTTATGAAATATAAATAGGAGATGAGACAGATGAAAATAGGATTATGCCTTTCTGGAGGAGGAGCTAAAGGAGCTTATCAAGCAGGAGTTATAAAGGCTCTTTATGACAGAGGGTTAGATTTTAGTGCAATATCGGGAACATCTATAGGAGCAATTAATGGATATTATATATTCACAGGAAATGTTGAAAAGTTAGAGGATATGTGGACAAATATAGAAATAGATCCTGCAAACGATATCAAAATAATAGATAATACTGTGGATAATTCTTATGTGATAGAAGGATTAAAAACTTTAGAAGTAAGTAAAGAAGCGGAAATAGACTTTTATGTTAATTATATAGAAATAAAAAATAAAAATCTAAATGAAAAGGTAATGAATATAAAAGATGTAGATAAGTCTAAAGCTTTAGAAAGTATTAAGTATAGTTCTTTATTACCATGTAACCCAAAAGCAACTTTACCGCTAGGACAGCAGTTTATGAAAGATGTAAGTGAAGGGCTATATGATGGATTTAATCTTGATGGAGGATTAGTTAATAATACATTAATACAGCCATTAGTAGAACAAGACTTAGATAAAATAATAATAATAGATACACATACAGAATATGAACTACCTGCAGAAATAAGCGATAAATTTGGTAAAGACAATATTTTTATAATAAAGCCTAAAAAACCTTTTGAAAAAAATGCTACATTAAGATTTGAAAAAGAATTTTGTAAAAAAATATACAATGAAGGATATGAAATAGGAAAGAATTTTTCTATGCACATATAAAATAGTTCTTTTTAGAGTAAATATTAAAATATGAACATTTCTATGTAAATATATAGAATTGTATCAAAAACATTGAATAAACTGCTAAATATTAGTATAATATAAAAGTTCCTTAAAAAGAATATAAATTATGGAGTTGATATAAATAATGGCAACTAAGAGAATAGCAGTTTTAGGTGGGCCTAGATGTGGTAAAACTACACTAATACAACACCTATACGTTGAAATGAAAATAGCAGGATTAAATGTAGGATATGCTTTAGAATACTCAACTGATTATTTAAAAGATAAGGGTATGATAGAGACTATATCTGAACAATACGGAATATACTTAGGGCAAAAGAGAATAGAAGATGAGTTATCAACATTTGATTATGCTCTAACAGACTATGCTACTTTCGTACCTTACATATATGGAAGATTTATGTTAGGAAATAAGGAAAGAAGTAAAAAAGAAATACAAATACTTAAAGATTTATACTGTCTAGCAATAGAAGATATACAAAACTATGACACTATAATATATGTGCCACGAGAGTTTGGATATGTGCAAGATGGTGTAAGATGGCAAGATGAAGAAATCGCTCTTAAAATAGATGAAGCTATATTAAGTTTCTTAAAAGCTGAGAATGTAAACTTTGTAGAAGTTAAAGGCTCTACAAAAGAAAGAGCTAAGCAAATATTAGAGTTATTAGATATAAAATATCAAGATACTCCACAATTAGATGGAGAAGAAAAATAAGCTACTATTATATAGTAGCTTATTTTACTTATACAAAAATAATTACTTTATAATTCAAATATGTAGAGAATTATTTCAAAGTTAGTATATAATAATAAATAGAAAATACATAAAGATAAGAAGAAAGGAATTAAAAAAATGGAAACTAAAAACCCAATAGTAACTATAGAAATGGAAAATGGAAAGAAAATAGTAGCTGAATTATATCCCAATATAGCTCCTAACACAGTTAAAAACTTTGTAACACTAGTAAACCAAGGATTCTACAACGGAGTAGGGTTCCACAGAGTAATAGAAGGATTTATGATACAAGGTGGATGCCCTAATGGAAATGGAATGGGTGGACCAGGATATTCTATAAAGGGAGAATTCAGAGGAAATGGATTCACTAATAACTTAAAGCATGAAGCTGGAGTATTATCTATGGCTAGAACTATGGCTCCAAACTCAGCTGGATCACAATTTTTCATAATGCATAAAAATTCTCCACATTTAGATGGACAATATGCTGCATTTGGTAGAGTAATAGAAGGAATGGACGTTGTTAATGAAATAGCTACAACTGCGACAGATAGAGCTGACAAGCCTAAGACTCCTCAAATTATGAAGTCTGTAACAGTGGAGACATTTGGAAAAGATTATTCAGATGTTGAAAAATGCTAGTTAGTTTCTAAAAGGTAAAAAATAACTATTTACAATCTAACTAAATTATTTTAAAATATTATAAGGTTTAATCCTAACCGAAACACACAAAACACACAAAATACAGAAATTAAACCATTTTATTAATCTACATTATTTATAAGTAGACGATTTAAATTTATAACATATGAAAAAGGAGCTAATCTATATTAAAGATAGCTCCTTTTTCTATATATTAAATATATTATAGTAAACAAAAAAGTATTTATAAAAGATTATAAAATCATTATAAATACTTTTTATTTATTATTATAAATTATTCTTAATAGCAGAAGTTAAATTTGGAACTAATTGTTTCTTTCTAGAAACTACACCCTCAGCAAATACTCCTTGATGAGCTTCAACATTAAATGCTTCAGATATTACTTTATCTTCAGCTTTGTATATTAGGTAAGAACCTTCTTTTATTATGTCAGTTATAGCAAGAACTAACATATCGTAATCAGTAGAGTTTATATAAGATAAAAATTCATCTTTTTTATCAAATATAGAATCTATATCTAAAGTGAATACTTGACCTATACCAACTCTTTTTCCACTCATATCAAATTCTTTAAAGTCCATATTAACTATTTCTTCTATGCTGTATTCATCTAGTGAAGTACCAGCTTTAAACATATCCATAGCATAGCTTTCCATATCAACATCAGCTATTTTACTTAATTCCTCACAAGCTAACTTATCTTTTTCTGTAGTAGTTGGAGATTTAAATAATAATGTATCTGATAATATAGCAGATAATAAAAGTCCAGCTATATGTTTTGGAACCTCAACATTATTTTCTTTAAACATGTTGTAAATTATAGTACAAGTACATCCAACAGGCATTACTCTAAATGATATAGGTACATCTGTAGTTATACCACCTATTTTATGGTGGTCAATTATTTCTACTATATTAGCATTTTCTATGCCATCTGCACTTTGAGCGTATTCATTGTGATCAACTAAAACTACATTTTTATTAGTTAAATCATCTATATTTAATATTTGAGGAGCTTCAACATTGAAGTGATTTAAAGCGTATTGAGCTTCTTTTCTTACCTCCCCTAAAGCATAAGCAGTAGCTTCTTCACCTAATTGATTTTTTAGGTAAGCTAACGAAATTGAAGAGCATATAGAATCTGTATCTGGATTTTTATGCCCGAAAACTAATAATGTCATACAAAAAACTCCTTTCGCAAAATTATGTATTAATTTAAAAAATAAACCTCTATATAAGAGAATAAAACACTATATCTATAATTAATAGTACTAAAATTTAATATACATTATAAATATATTTGTTAATAACAAAGATATTATATCAAAATAACTAAAAAAATTGTTCAAAAAATAAAAAATTTAAAAAAGTATATTATATTATTGCCAATTTTAGTAATAGCAATAACAAATAGTGTATTACTATGAAAATATATAGTATATTGAAATATTATTAAAATAAGTAAATTAAAAATTACTATAATAATATTTGATCTAATGTAAAAATGCAAAAATAAATAGTTTGATTAAAAATTAACTATTGTAATTAAATGAATTTTAAATACTTAAAGTAAGATTTTAAAATAAATTTAAACTTATAAATAAAGATGTAGAAAATTAAAATAAATTATAAAAACGATTTCATAAAACAAATAAGATAAAAATTTAACAAAAAATATTGACAGTTTTATCTATGTGATGTATTATCTAAACATAGATAGTTTGTTAAATAACTAACACAGTTTTATATAAATTGCCTGGGAGGAAAGCATAATGACTAAAGATTTAAAAAAAGTTAAAAATGTAAAAGAAAAGCAAGAAATAACTGTAGAAAGTATGATAAACGATTTAGTAACAAAAGGAAATAAGGCTAAAGAGGAAATGTTAAAATTAGACCAAGAAGCGGTAGACAAGATAGTAAAAGCTATGGCTAAGGCTGGTCTTGATAAGCATATAGAACTTGCACAAATGGCAGTAGAAGAAACTGAAAGAGGAATATTTGAAGATAAAGTAACTAAAAATATATTCGCTACAGAATATGTTTATAATAGTATAAAATATACAAAAACTGTTGGTGTAGTAGAAGAAAATGATGAAGAAAACTACATGATGGTTGCGGAACCAATAGGAGTTATAGCAGGTGTTACACCTGTTACTAATCCAACTTCAACAACAATGTTCAAATCATTAATAGCTATAAAAGGAAGAAATCCAATAATATTTAGCTTCCATCCATCAGCTCAAAAATGTTCAGCAGAAGCTGCTAGAATTTTAAGAGATGCAGCTATAGAAGCTGGAGCTCCAGAAAATTGTATACAATGGATAGAAGAACCATCATTAGAAGCATCAAGTGCTTTAATGAAAAATAACAAAGTAGCATTAATATTAGCTACTGGTGGACCTGGAATGGTTAAGGCAGCTTACTCTTCAGGTAAACCAGCCTTAGGGGTTGGGGCAGGAAACGTACCTTGTTTTATAGAAAAATCAGCAGATATAAAACAAGCCGTTAACGATTTAATATTATCAAAAACATTTGACAATGGAATGATATGTGCTTCAGAGCAAGCAGTTATAATAGAAGAGCCAATATACAATGAAGTAGTAGATATAATGAAGGGATACAATTGCTACTTTGTAAACAAAAAAGAAAGAGAATTATTAGAAAAAACAGTTATAAATCCAGAAACTAAAACATTAAATCCTAATATAGTTGGGCAAAGTCCTTATAAGATAGCTCAAATGGCAGGATTTGAAGTACCTAAAGATGCTAAAATGTTAGTAGCTGAAATAGAAGGTGTAGGTATGGATTACCCATTATCAAAAGAAAAGTTAAGTCCTGTACTTGCTTGCTTAAAAGTTAAAAATGCTGAAGAAGGAATACAAAGATGTGTAGAAATGACTGAATTTGGTGGATTAGGTCACTCAGCGGTTATACATTCAGAAAATGATGACATAATACTAAAATTTAGCGAGAAAGTAAGAACAGGAAGATTATTAGTAAATGCGCCATCTACTTTCGGAGCAATAGGAGATGTATATAACGTGAATACACCATCATTAACACTAGGATGTGGATCTATGGGTAATAACTCAACTACAGATAATGTATCAGCGGTAAATTTAATAAACCTTAAGAAAGTTACTAAGAGAAGAGTAAATATGCAATGGTTTAAAGTACCTGAAAGAATATATCATGAAGTTGGATCTATACAATACTTAGAAAAACTACCACAAGTTGAGAGAGTAATGATAGTTACTGATAGAATGATGGTTCAATTAGGATATGTTGAAAAATTACAATATCATTTAAGAAAAAGAAGAAGCCCAGTTATGATAGAAGTATTTGCTGATGTAGAGCCAGATCCATCTGTTGATACAGTGTTAAATGGTGCTGATGCTATGAGAAAGTTCAAGCCAGATACTATAATAGCTTTAGGTGGAGGATCTGCAATGGATGCTGCTAAAGGTATGTGGTTATTCTACGAAAATCCGGAAGCAGACTTTGAAGATTTAAGACTTAAGTTTATGGATATAAGAAAGAGAATATATAAATTCCCTAAATTAGGAAGACAAGCTAAGATGGTGGCTATACCAACTACTTCAGGAACTGGTTCAGAAGTTACTTCTTTCGCAGTTATAACTGATAAAGTTAATAATATTAAATATCCTTTAGCTGACTATGAGTTAACTCCAGATGTAGCTATAATAGATCCTACATTTGTAATGTCTGTGCCAGCAGCTGTTACTGCAGATACAGGATTAGACGTATTAACTCATGCTATAGAAGCTTATGTTTCTGTAATGGCAACTGATTATACAGATGCTTTAGCTATGAAAGCTATACAAATGGTATTTGAATATCTACCAAAATCATATAAAGGAGCAAATACTCAAGAAGGTAAAGAAGCTAGAGAAAAAATGCACAATGCATCTTGTATGGCAGGGATGGCATTTGCCAATGCATTCTTAGGAATTAACCATTCATTAGCTCATAAGTTAGGATCAGAATTCCATATACCTCATGGTAGAGCAAATGCTATATTATTACCATACGTAATAGAGTACAATGCATCTATGCCAACTAAGTTTGCTGCATTCCCAAGATACAAATCTTTTGTAGCAGATAAGAAATATGCTGAGATAGCTAAGATGTTAGGATTAAAAGCTAACACTACAGAAGAAGGAGTTAAGAGCTTAGTAGAAGCTATAAGAAACTTAATGAGAGAATTAAATATGCCAATGACTATAAGAGAATGTGGTATAGAAGAAAAAATATATATGGGAGCTATAGAAAAGTTAGCATTAGATGCTTTTGATGACCAATGTACTCCAGCTAACCCAAGACAACCATTAGTATCAGAGTTAGTAGAAATATATAAGACAATATATGGAGATAAGAAAACTAAGTAAATAGTTCAAAAATTAAGAAAGTATATTGAACATTAAAATATAAAATAAAGAGGGGCCTTATTAAGGCTCCCTCTTTATTTTATAGACTTGTACATAACAACTTTTTCATATTCATTTTTTATGCTTATTATAGAATTAGAGATATTAATTTCAAAATTGGCAAAAGCAGAGAATAAATCAATGTCTCTCATTAAATGCATAGTAATAATATCGCTCTCTTTGTTTAATCTTAATATAATAGACCTAACAAATGGAAACTGTACTCTTGAATTAAAGAAATTTGAATCTTCTAGTTTAATATCTAAGCTGCGATAGTTTAAGTCTATAAATAAGTCTAAATCATTTTCTTCTTCCCTTATGACTCTGTATTCAAAGTCTGTATCTAAGTTTAATTTACCGAAAATTACCATTTTACAACCTCTTCTACCGAAAGTTTTTTTATATATTATACATTATAGAATGATAGCTAACTATACATTTGTAAAATGTTTTGAAAAATAAAAAGCCTTCGTTGGGGGAACGAAGACTTAATTTGGGGGAGATTGAGTTAAATATTTAATTTTATATTACTATTATGGACAGATAACTTTAATCTATACATAAATTTATAAAATATTTTTAAATCTATCTCTTCTTGTTTATAAACTTAGGTCCAAGGTATTTTCTTATATCGTCATCAGATGAAAAATCATCTATAAGAATTTCTCTACCACTTTCTTCTAGCACAACTAGAACTTCACAGTCACCTTGTAAGAAGAACTTTCTAACTGTTTCTTCTCTAACTTCCCTAACTTTAGTTATATTTTTCTTTTGTTTTTCATAATCCTTTGTATAATAACTATCCATCATGTTTATTATTTTTGTATATCTAGTCATGATTACCTCCTGTATGTTAAATTGAATATTTATTTCTTAAGTAAATATTTTTCTTCACTTAACTAATTCGTATCACACTAATAAAAAGTGTGATATAATAAGTTTTTGTATTAACCTAATAATTATAACAAGGAGTAATAATAATGGCTAGTATAAATAGAAATGATATTTTAAATTGTATAAATTATTGTAAGGAAAATGAGCTGTTTGATAAGTTAAATGATACTTACAAATCACTACCAAGTGGAGATTGTACTGGCTGTGGTAATTGTTGTATGGAATCAGTAGGTATAAATTTAATTGAATTTATTAATATATATAGCTACTTATTAGACAAAGATGAATTAAGAAAGACAAGTTTAAGTAAAATTATAGACTACTATTTTTTAGAATTTACTAAAAAGAGTGCGTGTCCATTTAAAGATGAAAATAACAGATGTTTAATATATGAAGTGAGGCCACTAAATTGTAGAATTTTTGGTCATTGGAAAAAAGAGGATTATAATAAAAATTTATCAAATATAACTAAAAGGAATAGAGAATATAGTGATCTTATGAAATCAAAGTATGGATTTGATATAAGTGAAAAAGTTGTTAATTACAAAATAAAATACTGTGAGGATTTTAAACCCCAAAATGGATATTTAGATAAATCGACTAGATTAAGTTTTGCAGATGAGCTAATGATACTAGATTCTAAGTTATATTCTAAAGGTATTATAGATATAGATTTTAAAGATAGAGGTATAGTTGAATATTTTATAGAAGCTTTATTAAAAGATGATACTGCTTACAATATAAAAATAAGATTATCAAAAGATGAAGAGGTAAGAGAGATAGCATTAAAAAGATTAAAAAAGATACTATTATAATTAGGTGATTAAATGGAGCTTAAAAAAATAAAAGGAAACACATTTTATATAAAGGGTGGAACTAACACTGGTGTTTATATTTTTGATGATAATAAAGCTTTGATAATAGATCCCGGGTTAGCTGGTTCAAGACCTAAGAGAATTATAAATATGTTAGAAGAAAAAAATATCAAGGTAAATTTTATAATAAATACACATGAACATGATGATCATTATGGAGCGTGTAACCAATTTAAAGAGTATTATAATGATATTTGTATATTATCATCAGATGAAGCTAAATTATATATAGAAAAGCCTTATCTATTTGGCAAATATATAATGGGTGGTAAATATAATAGATTTTTTGTGGATAAATTAAAAAATAAATCATTAGATGAAATAAAAGTAGATAAAATAGCAAAAGAAGGAAGTCTGTTATTAAATAATGAAGAATTTGAAATAATAGATTTAAAGGGACATACTGAAGGAAGCATAGGAATATTAACTAAAGATAAAGTTTTATTTACTGGAGACCTTCTAATAGGCTTAGATATGCTTAAAAAGTATGATTTCTTATTTTTGTATGATATAAAGAAAGAAATAGACTCAATAATGAAATTAAAAGAAATAGATTTTGATTATTTAGTCTTAGGGCATAGTAAAGAAGTAATAAGTAAAAAAGATTCTAAGTTTATAACAGAAATGCATTTAAATGCTATTGATAAGTACTTAAATAAAGTAAGAGAAGATTTAAATGTACCAATAACGTTAGAAGAATTATTAAAAAAAATTATAATAGATAATAATTTAAAGTGCAATTATAAAGAATATCATTTTTTTAAGTCATCTTTAGTTTCGATGATAAGCTATTTAGCTGATTTAGATGAAATAGACTATATATTAAATGATGGAGAATTGCTTTATTGTACCAAAAAAAAATAAATTATGCTAAAATAGATATGTTAAAAAAGACTCAAAATAAGATAAAGGGTGAGTACGATGGAATTTGAAAAATGGGATGAAATACTAACACCTTATGACCATGCAGTAGAAGAATTAAAAGTTAAGTTTAAGAATATAAGAAAAGAATTCTTAGCAAAAGGAGAATACTGTCCTATAGAGTTTGTAACAGGAAGGACTAAAAAAATAGCTTCTATAATATCTAAATCAAAGCGCCTAGGAATTGAAGATATAGAGGGTGAGATGGAAGATATTGCAGGTATAAGAATAATGTGTAAGTTTGTAGAAGATATATATACAGTAGTTGAACTTATACAAAATAGATGTGATATGAGTATAGTATATGCAAAAGATTATATAAAAAACTTTAAGGATAGTGGATACAGAAGTTATCATGTTATAATAAAATATCCTATAAATACGATAGCAGGTTCAAAAGAAATATTGTGTGAAATCCAAATAAGAACTTTAGCTATGAACTTTTGGGCAACTATAGAACATTCTTTAAAATATAAATATGAACATTACATACCAGAGGAATTAGCAGTTAGATTAAGAAGAGCATCTGATGCAGCATTCCTATTAGATCAAGAAATGAGCGAGATAAGAGAAGATATAATGAAAGCTCAAGTTATGTGCCAGGTAAAATCAGTTACAGTAAGAGATGTACTTAGTAAGATTCAAGAATTATATAATCTAGGAGAAACACATAAAGCGCTTATATATCAAAGAAGGCTAGATAAAATAGATAATGAACAAGATATAGAAGAAATATTACATCTTCAAAGTGAGGTAGATAATTTATTAGAATTTTACAATAACAATAATAAAGTTAGATAGAGGTTATCCATATTCATGGATAACTTTCTTTATATAATAGTATAGTAATTGAATTTAAATTTAAACTATAGGTATTAATATAGAATATATAAGAAAAGCTACATAAGAAAGGAAAAAAGACATGAACTTATATGCAATAGGAGATTTACACTTTTCAACATCAGTAAATAAGCCTATGGATGTTTTTGGAAAGAATTGGATAGGTCATGAGGAAAAGTTAATAGAAGACTGGAAAGAGAAAGTAAGTGATGAAGATTTAGTATTAGTATTAGGAGATACTTCTTGGGGAATAAATCTAGACGAAGCAAGAAGTGATTTAGATATAATAGATAATTTGCCGGGGAAAAAGATATTTATAAAAGGCAATCATGATTATTGGTGGACTACTGTAACAGCATTAAATAAGCAGTATGATAATATGAACTTTTTACAAACTAATTTCTATGAATACAAAGATTATGCTATTTGTGGAGGAAGAGGATGGATATGTCCGAATGATTTTAAGTTTGATGAAAATGACGCTAAAATATATAAGAGAGAAGAAAATAGGATAAGAATATCTTTAGAAGCTGCTAAGAAGAAAGGACATACTAAATTTATAGTTATCACTCACTATCCTCCTACTAATGATAAACTTGAAGAATCGTTATTCACTAAATTATATGAAGAATATAAAGTTGAAAAAGTTATATATGGACACTTGCACGGAAAAGAATCATTTAAAATGGGATTAAGAGGTGTAAGAAATGGAATTGAATATATATTAGCATCTTGTGATTACACTGATTTTAAATTAATAAAAATATTAGATTAATAATCTTAAAATTGTAAATACTATTATATATGGTTAAAATATGAAAATTGGGGGATTTTTGTTTAAATATACAAAAGAAGGAGATGTTAATGATGAGATGGATATTAGTATTCTTATTTTTGTATCTTATCCCCTTGATAATATTATTTAGAAATTATAAAAATTTGAGAAGATCGTACATATATAGTAGTATTTATGTTGTATTAGTTACAATGATAGTAGCAACAAATCTTTATATGAGTGGATTAAATAAAATCAGAGAAGCTATATATTATTACAGTTATGTTAATGATGAGCCATACGAATATAAGGATAATGTAGGCAAAGAAGAGAATATTGATGAAATTTATAAAGTAGATAAGCAAGACAGTGAAGTGTATGAAAGTAAAGGAGATAAATCAAATGAAGTAGCACTAGAATCAAAAGAAGTAGAATTAAATCAGGATAAAGAAGTAGAAGTTATTAAAAAAACTGATAAAGAAATAATTAGTGATTTCAAAAAAGAAATTTACAATATAGAAAGAAAAGCATTAATTCCTATGAGGGATTGTATTCCTTATACAAAAAATATATCTGAGAGTATAAAAAAATTACCGACTATAGAAAATGACTTAAAATATGCCAGCAAAAAATGTAAAGAAGTTATAGAACTTTATGAAAGTATGGATATACCTAGTCTTTCAGATGAACAATATACTACAATACTAAGCAATGCAAGAGATGATGTTAAAAAGGCTTATGAGCTAAGAGAAAAGGCTATGAACGAGTCTATAAACTTAGTAGAAAGTAAGAATCCAAAATATATTGGAAAAATAACAGAGTATTTAAGCTTATCTGATGAGCACATAGCAAATTTTAAGGATAGAATAGATAAGCTAAGTCTAAATATAAAATAACAAAAGCTTATCTTTTATGATAAGCTTTAAATATACTATAATGCATAAATTTTGATTTATAATATAACATATGATATAATTTTCGATTATAACGTTAATCAGGGAGGTATGTATGGGAAGATTAAATATATGTATAGATATAGATGGAACTATAACAAGTCCATATCATTTTATTCCGTACTTAAATGAGATATATAATAAAAATATAAAAGAAGAAGAATGTGTAACTTATAACTGGGAACAATTATATGGTGATACCATGGATGAAATATTAAATAAATTCCATAGTAGCTGTATGCATTCTTATGAAGAAGCAGAAATAGTAGAATATGCTAAGGACGTTATAGAAAAGTGGTTAGCTAATAGCCACAACTTATATTTTGTAACGGCAAGAGATAAAAGTCTTACAGAGATAACTACAAGATGGTTAAACGATAAAGGATTTTCTGATATAGATGTTCACTTATTAGGTAGTCACGATAAAATAGCTAAAGCTAAAGAATTAGAATGCAATATATTTATAGAAGACAATCCATCAAATGCAATGCAACTTGCAAGTGAAGGTATGAAAATACTACTAATAAATACCAACTACAATCAAGGTGTAGAACATGATAATATAACAAGAGTAGACACTTGGAAAGACATAGATAAATTCATAGAATTGTACAAGTAAACATAGCAATACTATAGGGGGAGGTGGTCTTATGGTCGAATTAAAAGTAGAAAATCGAAAAGGCAATATAAGCATAAATAGCAATGATGTTAAAGAAATCATCAAAATAAGACCAGATATAGAATATACAAGAGATATATCAAATACAATTAATCAAGATGGTATAATGGCATTTGACTGCAAACTGTCTCAAGATGTATTTAATATGCAAGATATAGAAGATGTACTAGATGAAATAGGAGAAGACTTAGACGAAAGCTATTTCCAAGTATTATTTGAAGATGTAAGAGCATATTTAAAAGATGCTACAGATGAAATTGAAGAAGAACTTCAGGATAAATATTTATTTGATAATGTAAGATGTTTCTTTGATATTTATAATATAGATGAATCTTTTACAGATTTTAAATTTGTATTTTTAGTTAGCTTCAAGGATATAAAAATAGCATCATTAGCTAACCTATCTAAAATAGTAGGAAAAAGACAGTTAGTAGGAGCATCAAAATTCTATAGCTAAGGATTATAAATAATATAAAAGATTAATATAGAAATAAAAAAGAGCATCTGTATACAAAGATGCTCTTTTCATTTAATTTTTAAAAGGAATTAAGCTTTATTTATTGATCCGAATAATTCCATTTTTTCTTTAACAGTAGTTTTTATAGATTCAAACCCTGGAGCTAAAAGCTTACGAGGGTCAAATCCTTTACCTTCTAAGTCTTTACCAGCTTCTATATACTTACGAGTAGCATCAGCAAATGCTAATTGACACTCAGTATTAACGTTTATTTTAGAAACACCTAATGATATAGCTTTTTGTATCATTTCAGCAGGTATACCAGTTCCTCCGTGTAATACTAATGGCATGTTTCCTGTAGCATTATTTATAGCAGCTAAAGCATCAAAGTTTAATCCAGCCCAATTTTCTGGATATTTACCATGTATATTACCTATACCAGCAGCTAGCATATCTATTCCTAAATCTGCTATTAATTTACATTCAGCTGGATCTGCAACTTCACCAGCACCAACAACACCGTCTTCTTCTCCACCTATAGAACCAACTTCTGCTTCTAAAGAAAGACCTTTAGCATGAGCTAATTCAACCATTTCTTTAGTTTTAGCTATATTTTCTTCGATTGGATAGTGAGAACCATCAAACATTATTGAAGAGAAACCAGCTTCCATAGCTTTTTTAGCTCCATCGTAGCTTCCGTGGTCTAAATGAACAGCAACTGGAACAGTTATGTTTAATTCTTCCATCATTCCTTCAACCATATTGACTATAGTTTTAAAACCACACATATATTTAGCAGCACCTTCAGATACTCCTAATATAACTGGAGAATTGTTTTCCTGAGCAGTTAATAATATTGCCTTAGTCCATTCTAAGTTATTTATGTTGAATTGACCTACTGCGTATTTTCCTTCTCTAGCTTTTTGTAACATGTCTTTAGCTGAAACTAACATATATAAACCCTCCATACAATTAATTATTAAAAATAATCAAATATAAAATTTACCCATCAATTAATATTATAACCCTAATACAAAAAAAGTACATAGTAAATTGTAATAACTAGTAATTAAAAGTATAATAATATCTATAACTAAATAAATTTTAAGAAAAGAGAGGAATTATATATGCCACAAATAAAAGTAAGAGGTATAAATGAAAATGATATATGTAAAATAAGTGAAAATATGATAGATAAATTAGTGGAAGCAGTAAAATGTCCTAGAGATTATTTTGAAATAGAATGTATAAAATCTGTAGCAATAAGAGACGGAAAAATAGCAGATGTATATCCATTTGTGGAAGTAGCTTGGTTTGATAGAGGACAAGAAGTCCAAGACACAGTAGCTAAAATAATAACAGATAGTATAAGGGATGGATTAAAAGTAGAAAGTATGGATTTAGCATTTACTGTTTTTGAAAAGGAAAAATACTATGAAAATGGAGAACATTTTTAATGGCTAAAAAATTACGTATAGATAAAATACTTTCTAATATAGGATATGGTAGTAGAGCGGAAATAAAAAAATACTGTAAGCAAGGTATGATATCTGTAAATGGAAAAAATATAAATAATCCAGGGATTCAAGTTGACCCAGAAAATGATAAAATACTTTTTAATGGAGAAGAAGTAAACTATAGAGAATTTGTGTACATAATGTTAAATAAACCAGATGGATATATATCGGCGACTTTTGATAAGCATGACCCAATAGTATTAGACTTAATAGATTCATCATACTATGTTTTTGAACCATTTCCAGTAGGTAGGTTAGACAAAGATACAGAAGGGCTATTGGTATTAACAAATGATGGACAACTTGCACATAGGGTATTATCACCAAAAAAGCATGTACCAAAAACTTACTATGCTAAAATAGAAGGAATTGTAACAAAAGAGGATGTAGTTGCTTTCTCAAAAGGAGTTACGCTTGATGATGGATATGAAACTATGCCGTCACAACTTAAAATATTAAAGAGTGATGAAATATCAGAAATAGAACTTACTATACATGAAGGAAAATTCCACCAAGTTAAAAGAATGTTTGAGAGTGTAGGTAAAAAAGTAGTATACTTAAAAAGACTGTCTATGGGAAAATTAGAGCTAGATAAAAATCTAGAGCTAGGAGAATATAGAGAATTAACAGAAGATGAAATAAAATTATTAGAAGAAAGATAACAATTGAGCGGAGGTAGTTTTAGTGAAAAGAAGAGACATAATAGAGTTTGAAATAGATAAAATGGAGTTCGGTGGAACTTCTGTAAGTTTATATGATGGAAAAGATATATATATGAAGGGCGGAATAACTGGACAAAAAGTTAAAGCAGTAGTTCAAAAAGCTAGAAGTAAAAAAGCTGAAGTTAAAATGCTAGAACTTCTAGAAAACTCACCGCTAGAAACAGAAGAGCCATGCAAACATTTCAATCAATGTGGAGGATGTAGTATATTATCAGTTCCTTATGAAAAACAACTTCAAATAAAAGAAAGACAAGTAATGGATTTATTCTTACAACAAGAGTTATTTGGATTCAAATTCTTAGGAATACAAGGAAGTCCTGAGCAAAGAATGTACAGAAATAAAATGGAATATACTTTTGGAGATGAGGTTAAAGATGGTCCACTATCTTTAGGTCTTCACAAAAAAGGAAAACATATAGATATAATAACTGTTGATGGATGTTATTTAGTAGACCAAGACTTCATAAATATATTAAAAGCTACTGTAGAGTACTTTAATGAAAAGCAAATACCATATTACAGAACATTTAATCACAAAGGATACTTAAGAAACCTTGTAGTTAGAAAAGGTATAAATACTAAAGAGATGATGGTAAACATAGTTACATCTTCTCAACTAGATTTTGATATGACTGAGTATAAAAACATGCTTTTAAATTTAGGTTTAGATGCAGAATTAGTAAGTATACTACACACTATAAATGATGGATTAGCAGATGCAGTAAATTGTGATGAATTAAGAATTCTTTATGGAAGAGATTATATACAAGAAGAAATATTAGGGTTAAAATTTAAAATATCTCCATTCTCATTCTTCCAAACAAATACTAAAGGAGCAGAAGAGCTTTACTCTATAGCTAGAGAGTTTGTTGGAGACCACAGTGACAAGGTAGTATTTGACTTATACAGTGGAACTGGTACTATAGGACAAGTTATGGCAGGATCTGCTAAGAAAGTTTATGGTATAGAAATAATAGAAGAAGCTGTAGCAGCTGCTAATCAAAATGCAAAATTAAACGGTTTAACAAACTGTGAATTTATAGCAGGAGATGTTGCTAAAACAGTAAACAAATTAAAAGAAAAGCCAGATTTAATAATAGTTGACCCACCAAGACCAGGTGTACACAAAGATGCTATAAGAGATATATGTGGATTTGATTCTAAGGAAATAATATATATATCTTGTAATCCAAAGACATTAGTATTAGATTTAGTTGAATTTAAAAACTATGGATACGAAGTAGAATTAGTTAAATGTATGGATATGTTCCCAAATACACCTCATGTTGAAACTGTTGTTAAGTTAAAAAAAGCTTAATATAGATTATATCAATAAGACTACCTATAAATTTAGGTGGTCTTATTTTAAGTGTAAAGCAATTAAAAACTTTGTATACTTTGAATAATTTGATTTGAAATATTAACCAAAGACTATATAAAAGATATAATAAAGGAGTGTTATTATAAAAATTATATCAAAAGAGTTTATAAAAGTTACAAATTAATATATTATTAAATGTATATACAATTAAATAGGCAATAAGTTCATGTCTAAAGCCGAGGGAGGAAAGTTATGGGTCAACCTATATATAAAATAATAGAGAACTATGTAAAAGAATTAATTAATTCAGGAAAATTAAATCAAGGAGATTTAATACCATCAGAACATCAATTATGCGAAGAATTTAATGTAACAAGAATGACTGTTAGATCAGCACTTAATAATCTAGTTAAAGAAGGATATATAGCAAGGAGGAGGGGTATAGGAAGTATAGTTTTAGGAAGTAAGGTATATGACAATATATCTTCTATAAGTGGTTTTACAAAAGAGATGAATAGCAAAGGATATAAAGTATCAAGTATATTAGTTAGTTTAGAAAAAATAGAATCAGATGATGAAATTTCTGAAAAGCTAAATATAAGTGAAGGTGATTATGTTTGGGAGATAAAGAGAGTTAGACTAGCAAATGATAAGAGATTATCGTATATGATTACATATATGCCAGATAAACTATTTCCAAATATAAATGAAACTCACTGCAAGGGTTCTTTATATGAATATGTTGAAGAAGTTAGCGGACGTAAGATAGCTATATCAGAAAGAGAAGTAGAGGCTGTCATATCTAATGATGAGTTAGAAGAAAATCTAAAATTGGATAGAAAAGAACCGTTATTATATATAAAGCAAGTTTGCAGACTTGATAACGGTGAAGCATTTGAATACTCTCATACATACCATTATGGTTATACTTTAACCGTTAACGCTATATCTAAATAAAAATACATATAGTGTGAAAATGTTTTCTTTAAATGTCTATACATTTAATATATAATAAATGTATAGACATTTAAATTTTAATAAAATATATTTTGGGGAGGTACAAAAAATGGTAAAAATAATGTTAGCTTGTTCAGCGGGGATGTCAACTAGTTTACTAGTTACAAAAATGGAGGCTGCAGCGAAGGAAAAAGATATAGAGGTAGAAATATGGGCTATATCAGAAGTTAACTTAGATAGGGAAATAGGAAATTGTGACGTTTTATTATTAGGACCGCAAGTTAGATATATATTAGGTAAAGCGACAGAGATGGCTAAGCCATACAATGTACCAGTAGAGGTTATAAATATGATGCACTATGGAACATGTAATGGTAAAGCTGTATTAGATAGAGCAATGGAGTTATATAATTCAAAGTAAATTAAAAAGGGGGATAATCAAAATGGAAGCATTAATGAACTTTATGGAAAGACATTTAGTTCCAATAGCATCTAAGGTTGGCTCACAAAGACACTTAGTAGCAATAAGAGATGGTTTCATTGCTATGATACCAGTAACTATGGTTGGGGCATTTGGATCACTTATAAAAAACTTACCATTAAAACCTTACCAAGATATGTTAGCTAACACTACAGTTGGTCAACAAATATCTGCACTTGGAGGCGATTTATGGTGGGGATCACTTGCAATGATGTCATTATTTTTAGCTGTGTCAGTAGCCTATTCTTTAGCAAAATCATATGAAGCAAATGGTTTACAAGCAGGACTTCTAGCATTATGTGGATTTTTAGTGTTATCTCCTCAAACTGCAGACATAGTAACTGAGGCAGGAGAGGCAGTTTCAGGGTGGGGGTTTATACCTTGGGGTTATGTGTCAACTAATGCACTATTTACTGCTATGGTAGTAGCACTAGTAACAACAGAAATTTATGTAAGATTATCTAAAGTAACTTGGTTAACTATAAAAATGCCAGATGGTGTACCACCAGCAGTTTCTAGATCATTTGCAAAATTATTACCAGGAGTAATAGCGTTATTTATAGTAGGTATAATAGGTATAATAGTAAAACTTTTATCAAACGGATTATTTATAAATGATTTATTATCAACATATTTATCGAAACCTTTAACTGGTATGGCTGACTCTTTAGGAGGGGCTGTGTTTACAGTATTGTTTATCCATGTTTTATGGATATTTGGATTACATGGTGCAAACATAGCACTTCCTGCAGTAGAGCCAATATTAATGGAATTAGGTGGTAAAAATGCTGAGTTAGCATCAGCAGGAGCAACAGAAGGTTACCATGTATTTGCAGGAGCATTTTTAGATGCATTTGTATACTTAGGTGGTTCAGGGATGATACTTGGATTAATAATAGCATTAATAATAGCAGGTAGAAGACGTAAAGAAATGATAGCTTTAGGTGGACCACCAGCATGTTTCAATATAAGTGAGCCTATGATATTTGGTATGCCAATAGTATTAAATCCAATATACATGATTCCATTTGTACTAGCGCCAGTATTATGTACAATAACTTCATACTTAGCTATATCCAGTGGGATAGTAGCACCAGTTTTAATGGCAAAAATTCCTTGGATAACTCCTCCAATATTTAGTGGAATAATGGCTACAGGGCATTGGACTGGTGGAGCATTAGCAGCAGTTAACTTAATAATATCTGTTGTTATATATTTACCATTTGTAGTTGCAGATGAAAGAATGGCAAAAAAAAGATTAGCTAAACAACAAGGTTAGTTAATAATCATAGAGATTGGGTGGTAGAAGATTATGAAAAAAGGTCTTAAGATAGTTACAATAGGGGGAGGATCAAGTTATACCCCCGAATTAATAGAAGGATTTATAAAAAGATATAGTGAGCTACCAGTTAAAGAACTATGGCTTGTAGATATAGAAGCAGGGAAAGAAAAATTAGAAATAGTAGGTAATCTTGCCAAGAGAATGATTAAAAAATCTGGATTAGATATTAAAATTAACCTTACATTAGATAGAAGAGAAGCTTTAAAAGGTGCAGATTTTGTAACAACTCAATTAAGAGTTGGATTATTAGATGCTAGAATAAAAGATGAAAGTATTCCTTTATCACATGGAGTAATAGGTCAAGAAACTAATGGTGCAGGAGGGCTGTTTAAAGCCCTTCGCACTGTACCAGTTATACTAGATATAATAAAAGATATAGAAGAGTTGTGTCCAAATGCATGGTTAATAAATTTTACAAATCCAACAGGTGTAATAACTGAAGCAGTATTTAAATACACAAACTTCAAAAACTATGTAGGATTATGTAATGTTCCTATAGGTGTTAGAAATGGAGTTGCAAAGTTATTTGAAGTAGAAAGTGATAGAATATATATGGATTTTGCTGGACTTAATCATATGGTATATGGGCTTAATGTTATTTTGGATGGCAAAGATGTCACAAAGGAAGCAATAGATAAGTTTGTAAGTTCTAAAATAAGTATGGAAAATATAAAGGCAATAGATTTTAATCCAGAGTTTGTTAAAGCTTTAGGTGCTATACCTTGTCCATACCATAGATATTATTATAAAACTAAAGAAATGCTAGATGAAGAATTAGAAGAATTTAAAAAAGGTAAAGCAAGAGGTCAAGTTGTTAAAGAATTAGAAGGGCAACTATTTGAACTTTATAAAGATGAAAGTTTAGACATAAAACCACCTCAACTTGAGAAAAGGGGAGGAGCATATTATAGTGATGCAGCTTGTAACTTAATAAGTTCTATATACAATGATAAAAGGGATATACAAGTAGTTAATACATTAAATAATGGAGCCATAAGAAACTTTAGAGATGATCAAGCTGTTGAAGTTAGTAGTGTAATAACTAGCGAAGGACCAAAACCTTTATCAATGGGATATCTTCCGCAGTGTACTGATGGTTTAGTAAGTGATATAAAATCTTTTGAAATATTGGCAGCCAAAGCAGCCGTATATGGAGATTACGAAAGTGCATTATTAGCACTTTGTATCAACCCATTAATACCTTCAGATGATTTAGCAAAAACTATATTAGATGAGATGTTAGAGGCTCATAAAGAGTACTTACCTCAATTTAATAAGTAGGTGAAATTTATGACTAAACTTATAGTAAATGCAGATGATTTTGGATATTGTAAAGCTGTAAATTACGGGATAATATCAGCGTATAAAGAAGGAGTAGTAAAATCTACAACAGTTATGGCTAATATGCCAGGATTTGAGCATGCTATGAAACTTTTAAAGGAAAATCCAGGTTTGGCATGTGGAGTCCATATGACTATTAGTTGTAATAGACCAGTACTTCCTAATTTGGAAAGCCTAGTAGACGAAAATGGAAGATTTTTTAGGCGAATCACTAATGATGTAATAGATAAGATGAACTTAGATGAAATTTATGAAGAACTTTGTGCTCAAATAGAAAAAGTAAAGAAATACACTGAAATTTCTCATCTTGATAGTCATCACCATGTTCATACTTTAAAGAAACTACAGCCAGTTATTGAAAGGATAATAGAAAAGTATAAGTTACCAATAAGAGGTGGATTTGAATATAATCTAGAATATTCAAAAGTAGTACCTATGTTAGATACTTTTTATAGTGATAATGTGGAAATTGATTACTTTAAGAAGAATATAAATACTTTAAAAGAATATGACGCTTTAGATATAATGACTCATCCAGCATACTTAGATGCATATATTTTAAACTCTACATCTTATGCAATGCAAAGAACAAAAGAGCATGAGATATTGACATCAGAGGAAGTTAAAAAGTATTTAAATGATAACTTTGAATTGAGTAGTTACAGGGACATTTAGGAGGTTTTTTTAAATGGATGAAAAAATATTTGAAATATCATTTGGCATAATAGGATATGCAGGGGACGCAAAAGGATTAGCTTTTGAAGCAATAGCCCAAGCTAAAAAGGGGAATATAGAAGCAGCAAGAGAAACTATGAAAAATTCTAAGGAAGTAATAACTAAAGCTCATAGATTCCAAACAGAGCTTATACAAGGTGAGGCTAATGGAAGCAAAACAGAAGTGAGTGTTTTATTAGTTCATGCACAAGATCATTTGATGAATGCCATGAATTTTCAGCAGTTAGCAGAAGAGTTTATAGATTTATACGAAAAATTAGAAAGTAAGTAAAATATTTTTTTATACAAAAGAGTATTGAATTAAATTCAATACTCTTTTGTATTTTATAAAAAGTATATTGATTATATTCTTTAAGATAGTTTGTCATATATTTTTAAATATATATTAAGTTGTATTAATATAGTCAAATTATGATATAGCAAATTGTGTAAATTAGAGGAGTATTAATACTTAATGAAGAAAATATACTAAGTAAATGTAAAGTATATCAAGGGGGGACATTAATGAAAAAAGGGGATTTTATATGGGGAGGAATTCTTCTTATCTGGATACTCATATTAGTTATACCAGTTAGTAGGGATTTATTCATTACTGTAACAGGAGAGTATCCATATGTAAGTGGATTTATTAAATTTGCGGTCTTAGCTACAATGGGAGAGTTACTAGGTATGAGAATAAGTTATGGGTACTGGAAGCAACCAAATGGAGTTATGTTTAGAGCGATTATTTGGGGTGTAATAGGTATTGTTATAACATTAGGATTGCCAGTATTCTCTAAAGGTGTAGAGGCTGCTCAAGAGATGGGAAAGCTTCCTTTTAAAGAGTCTATTTTTGCACATGCATTTTTGACAAGTGCGATTATGAATATATTACAATCACCAGCAGTATTTTTATTTCATAAGTGTACAGATACGTACATAGATATAAGACATTATAAAAATGGAGGAAGAGTAAGTCTTAGAGATATAACAAATAAAATCGACTGGTATACGTACATTGATTTCACAGTGTTAAAAACTATACCATTTTTCTGGATACCTTGCCATACGATTGTATTTTTATTTGAACCACAATATCAAGTTATAGTGTCTGCATTTGCATCTATAGCACTAGGGCTTATACTAGCAATGGCAAATAAATCAAAATTAAAAAGTTTTTAGTAGAATAAAAATATAATAAATTCAAAACATAGTAATGCAATTATGTTTTGGAGGAATTATAAATGAATAAAAAAAGAAATATAAGAGTATTTATGTCATTAATATGTATAGCATTACTATCTTTAATACTTTTATATAATACTGAGTTAGTAGATATATCAAGTAAAGTAAAAGCTAACATAGTAGATAGTATAAAAACAGTAAAGGTTACTGAAGAAAGAAGTAAAATAGAATGTAAAAATTTATCAATAACAGTTAGAATGCCTAAATTATATTGTGATAATAAAAATGCTGAAAGGTACATTAATTCTTTTATCAGAAATAATATAAATAGTTATATAAATCATAAGAGGCAAGATATAGAATTACAAAATAATAAACAAAAAACTAATATATTATTAGAATATAATTTAGCGTTTCAAAGTAAAGATGTAATCAATATAGTTATAGTAAAAGAAACTAAAAGTGGAAAAAATAAATTTTCAACCAACAAAGAAAGTTATGTTTTTGATTTAAAGACAGGGCAAAGAATATATATAGATAATCTTTTAGGAGAAGATGAAAACTATAAAGAATTAATAAAATCTTATATAAATAAGACTATAGATGAAAATAAAATAGATATAGACAAAAATCTAGTAATTATAGATAAGGAAACTAATTTTATAATTGTAGACGGGGGATTATCAATAATATTGGACCAAAATAAAGATGGTAAGATGAGAGAATATGAATTTAAAGTTCCATATGATGTTTTTAATAACAAAGTAAAATCAATAAACACAAAAAATATAATTGCAAATGTAGATACGCAAACAATTACTCAAAATAATAAATATATAAATAGTATATTAAATATTCCTATAATAATATCTTCAAATAAGGATATAGATAAAGAATTAAATTATAAAATTAGAAAAGATATAATGGATTTTTATAATAAAGTTTATGAGAGCGCTAAAAACTATTTTGATAATGTTGATGTATCAAAAGATAAATTTGTTGCAAATGTGGATTATGAAGTTAAAAAAAATAGTGATGATATATTAAGTATAAAAGTAACTTACCATCAATATAGTGGAGGAGCTCATGAAGACTATGAAGATATAAGTTATAATATAGACATGAGAAGTGGAAGAATATTAAAATTAAGCGATTTATTTAAGCCAAACTCAGATTATATAAAAGTAATAAATAATGAGATTAGAAGGCAAATAGAGGAATTAGTTAAAAATAATAAGGAGTATGAAGGTATATATCAATTTGAATCAATAGAAAAAGACAATAAGTTTTATATAGAGGACAATAATATAGTTATTTACTTTGATTTATATAAAATTGCACCATTTGCAGCAGGGATACCAGAATTTAAAATAAATAATAGTATAATAAGTCATATGTTAAAAGAAGAATACTTAGAAATACTAAAATAGATAATAATAAAAAGCTTTACTATTTATATCTAATAAAAATTAGATCATAATCAGTAAAGCTTTTATTATTTAGAAATATATTTTATATCTATATTGTAGGATTTAAAGAAGCTATTTTAGTTACAGCTACATATATTCTAGATATTTCGTACCATGTTTTAAAATCAACAATACCATTTTTAGGTAGGCCAAAAATTCCTTGAAATACTTTAACAGCCTCAGCAGTAGATTCTCCAAAAATGCCATCTTCTTTAACTTTAGGTATTAGAGGGTATGAATTAGAGATTGCATTAAGTTGGTTTTGAATAGTTTTAACATAGTTATTATTAGAACCTACTTGTAAAATTTGGCCAGGGAAAGATATAGGAACACCACTTACGATAGGTGCTTTTTCAAAGATTATTTGCTCACCATAAAATGATCTTAATATACTTTCATAGTCTTTACCTTCATCTCCAAGGTATTTACTTCCCCATTGAGTCATTTGATTTGGGCATTGAGATTTTACACCATCACAATATTGAGCTAAAAGGGGCTGTCTAGAGGTAGGTGGTCTTTTTATAAAAGTATTAAATATATCATCAACTACAACATTAATAGTATCAAAGAAGTTTCTATTATTAATAAATTTATGGTCAAAAGCAGTAGTAGAAGTAATAGTATAGCTATAGCCTTTATTTCTGTACCATTCAGTAAATACTCTATTTAAAGTGAATGAAACTATAGCTATTACATTAGCATAAATAGTTTGTTCAGGCCACGTAGAATATATTTCAGAAGAAGCTACGTTTTTTATATAGTCTTTAAAAGGTATCCAATAGTTAGGAGCTGAAGTATCTTCAGGCATTCCATCATGAACGACTATAAATTCTGGAACTACTGGATTATCAAGAACAACAAACCCAGTAGGAGGTGGTAGAGGTTTTAAACTACTTTCAGGGATTTTAGGCGGATAATCTCCATATAGGGTATGGTCTGGAATATCAAATACTTGTTCATTTTGTCTGGAATAAGAATTTCTAGATCTAGTTTTTAAATTAACAGGAACTGTTTGTCGAGCTTCTACAGTAGCTAAGATCTGCGTACCGTCTATTAAAACTGTTTCATAACCATCTTTAGACACCTCAACAGAATAAATGCTATATGGTCTTATAGGTGAAGAAGGATCTAGTGAATAATTTACATCTGGAGCATCTAGTGTTAAACCTGTGATTTGACCAGAAGAGTCTGTTTTTAAGTTTTCGTAAACTTTAGTTAAACGTTGCTCTGACTCTGGAATAGAGTAGATATTAACAGTAGCATTTTCTATTGGTTGATTAGTATTGCTATCTATAACACTAACCGTTAAGAAACCATCTTGCATGCAATCACCCCTTAAAAATAGTATCTTATTATTTTATAGTATGAATAAACATCTTATTTTGTTAAGGAAAATGGAAATAATATAGATTATACAAAAAAGAAAGAAGTGATTATATGAACATAAATATATTTACATTGGCCATAGCACCAACTATAGCTTATATATTTTGGATATACCTAAAAGATAAATATGATAAAGAACCTATAAATAGGTTAGCAAAGTTTTTTTTATTAGGAGTATTTATGGGGATAATTGCTCTTATTGTAGAGCTTTTATTATTGAAATTAGATATATTAACAGGATATACAAGTATAATATATATATCTTTTATAGTAGCAGGTATGACAGAGGAAGGATTAAAGGCAATTGTATTGATTCCAAATCTTTTAAAAGAAAAATATTTTAATGAAAAACTAGATGGAATTATTTACTCCATGTTTTTGTCATTAGGATTTGCAACACTAGAAAATGTATTATATATCTTAAAAGAAGATAAAAGCACAGTGATGGAGGTTGGATTGATTAGAGCTATAATATCTACACCAGCTCACATGTTATTTGCAATAACCATGGGATACTATATATCTAAATATAAATTTAGTACAGAGAAATTTAAAAAAAGAGAATATTTAATACTATCTGTTTTAATACCAATTTTAATACATGGAGTTTTTGATTTTATATTGATGATAGAGTATAGATGGTCTATTATATTGTTTGTGGTTTATATAATTTTTTTATGTAAATTAAACTTAGACAAATTAGATAAATACATAATTAGTTCAAAAAATAGATTTAAGAGAAGAAAAAAGAGAACGAGGAAGGACGATAAGAATTGACAAAGCTACCTGAAAGATTTTTAAGTGATATGAAAGAAATACTAAAAGATGAGTATGATGAATTTATAAAAACATATGATGATAAAAAAACTACCGGCCTTAGAGTTAATACATTAAAAATAAGTAAAAATGACTTAGATAAATTAAATTTATTTAAACTAGAACAAATACCTTGGGTAAATGAAGGCTTTTATTATGATGAAGATATAGATAGACCCGGCAAAAATCCACTACATGAGGCAGGAGCATATTATTTACAAGAACCATCAGCTATGAGTGTTGTGCCAAAGTTGGATATTAAAGAAGGTGAAAAAATTCTAGATATGTGTGCTGCTCCAGGAGGAAAATCAACATACATACTATCAAAACTAAATAATACAGGATTATTAGTATCAAATGAAATAAACCCAATGAGAATAAAAGCACTAGGAGAAAATCTAGAGAGATTTGGAGCTAAAAATTGTATAATAACAAATACAGACTCAAATAATCTAAAGAAGGTATTTAGAGGATACTTTGATAAAATAGTAATAGATGCTCCTTGTTCAGGGCAAGGAATGTTTAGGAAAGATGAAGTTGCTATAAGTGATTGGAGCTATGCAAAAGTATTAGAATGTCAATCTATTCAAAGAGAAATAATAAGAGATGGATATGAGATGCTTAAAAATGGAGGTACGTTAGTATATTCTACATGTACATTTGCGAAAGAAGAAAATGAAACAGTTATAAATGAGTTTATAGAAGAATATGAAAATGCTAAGCTTATAGAGATGGAAAGATTATGGCCTCACAAGATAAAAGGAGAAGGTCACTTTGTAGCTAAAATACAAAAAAATGAAGAAGAGGATATAAAAACTAAAGAATTAAAAGTTAAAAGATTAGATACAGAATTAAAGGATTTTAGAGAATTTGAAAAGAAATTTTTAAATGAGTCAATAGGAAATAAATTTGATATAAGAGGAGAAAATTTATATCTATTGCCAGAAGAAAGTCCAGAAACTAAAAAATTAAAAGTTTTAAGATATGGACTTCATTTGGGAATACTAAAGAAAAATAGGTTTGAGCCATCACATGCATTGTCTCATTATTTAAAGCCAAATCAAGTTAAGTATACAGAGAATTTATCAATACAAGATGAAGAAGTATTAAATTATTTAAGAGGAAATATCATAAATACAGGACAAAGTAGAGGATGGGTATTAGTAACAGTAGAAAATATACCACTAGGGTGGGGAAAAGAATCCAATGGAGTATTAAAAAACCACTATCCGAAAGGTCTTAGAATAAAATACTAAAGTAGCTATAAAAAGGTACTAAGTTATAACTTAGTACCTTTTTATAGTATATATGTAGACACACTTATTTTAAATTTATAGATAAATATAATTATTATATATATTATTCAAAAAAGCCTTAATATATTATATTTAATATGAGCTTTTTTACATAATATAAACCTTCTAGTTTAATAATAAATATATGTGTATTAAAAAGAGGTACAACTAGGAGGGAAATATGAATCCATTAGATAAAAGTAAAGAGTATGTTATATATAAATTTTTACAAAGATATGATTATGATGCGGTAATTGATGTATTAGAAGAAGTTGGTATAGTCGAAGGAGATCTATACCTATTAATGGAATCATCTAAGTATGCTATAAACTTTGACTTTAAAAAAGCATCGATAAGTTTAAAAAAGATGAGCAGTGAGATGTTAAGTAGAAGAGAGATAAAAAGATTGGTTTCTAACCTAGAAAATCTAGAAAATGGAGAACCTGAAGACATATTATCAGAGCTCATAGAAAATATGAAGATACAAATTGTTAATGAAGAGTATATTGATTTTTTGGGAAGGTTATATAGATTAAAGGAAGCATTATTTAAATATATATTTGTAAGTACTAAGGAAAATAAAAAATATAAAGTAAATATGCATGGTTATATGGTATCAAAGAAAAATATTCTATATACATTAAAAAAGAAGTATAATATATATAATGGAAATCTAATAACTGGGGTGACTAACTATATAAATAGGTATATTAAAAAAACAAAAAGAATGGAAAAGGTTGTTGATATATTAAATGGAGAAAGACTAGAAAATTTAATTAAGATTAGACATGAAAGCCCAGTTGGACATGGATTTAAAGGGGTTAGCAAAGAAGATATTGAAGAGTTATATGGCAATCCCATGGAAGTAGTTCAGGACTTAGTTAAAGCATGTGAATTACTAGACTTAGGTATAAAAATGGATAAATATGATAATATAAATGAGATGGCTATACAAATGATAGGAAGTTACACCAATTATTAACTAAATTAAAATTTAGGAGGAGATTATTAGGATGAGTGAAAAATTAAAAAAAGAAGCAATAGAGTGGATTAAGGTAATAGCTACTGCTCTTATTTTTGCATTTATAATAACTCAATTTATAAGACCTACTTTAGTTAAGGGAGAATCTATGTATCCTACTTTAAAGGAAAATGATTATTTAATAATTAATAGAATGGCTTATAAAATAGGAGAGCCAAAAAAGGGAGACATAATAGTATTCCATACGAATTTACTTCAAGACAATGGAAAACCTAAAGACTTAGTAAAGAGAGTTATAGCAACCGGAGGAGATCATATTAAGATAGAAAATTCCAAAGTATATGTAAATGGAAAGTTATTAGATGAACCATATATACATGATAATTATACAGATGGATATATAGATATGACAGTTCCAAAGGGTGAAGTATTTGCAATGGGAGATAATAGAGAGAAGAGTTTAGATAGTAGATATGAAGATGTCGGGTTAGTAAATGAAAAAAATATAATGGGTAAGGTAATGATAAGGTTATATCCATTTAATAAAATAGGAACTGTAAAATAGGTGAATTACATGAAAATTGGTATATCAGCATTATTATATAATCTTGATGAAGCAATAAATTTGTGCAAAGAGATAGATGAAATAAAACATATAGAACTTGGTATAGATAACTTATATGAGTGTGATGAGATATACAAATATATAGACAAGCTTAAAGAATTAAATGTATCTTTAAGTATTCATTTACCTATGGAGTTAAACTTGTGTGAGAATATAGAATTTATTAGACAATCTTGGGTAAGATTTGTAGAAGAAATGAACTATAAATTAAAACATTTAAATATTTGTTACTACAATCTTCACCTAGGGTATGTTATATCTGATAGATTAGATAAAAATAGAGAAAAATATTTAGATATATCATGTAGTATGTTAAATGATATTATAAATAAGACGAAAGCTAATATATCAATAGAAAATACTTATTCTAATAATGGTGATTTATCAAATGTAGGTAACAAACTATATGATTTTGAATATATATTTAATAAAGTAGAAAATGAAAAATTATGGTTTTGTTATGATACAGGCCATAATCTAATCAATAGGGATAATTATATAGACAAATTACATAACAAGATTAGAATAGTTCATTTAAGTGACAATGATGGAAAGAAAGATATACATATAGGGATAAATAAAGGTATATTAGATAAAAAAGAAGTTAAAACTATCATTGACTTAGAACCAGAGTTCTTAATATTAGAGATAAAATATCATGATATAAAGGAAAGTATAGAATATATAAAAGAGATTAAAAAAGAGGTTTAAATACCTCTTTTTAAGTATAAAAGAAAGGAGATTACTATGAAAAATATAACTATCAATGTAGAAGGAAATGAAAAAGTTTATAAAATAGAAAAAGATTCTCCAGGAGTAAAACTAGAAAGTATAGTAAAAGAAATAGATAAAGACTATAAAGGATACATAACATTAGGAGTTATAGACAACAAACTAAGAGAATTAAATTATAGTATAAACAAAGACTGTAAATTAAGTTTTTTAGATACAACTAGCGAAGATGGATTAAGAGTATACTTTAGAACTGTGTCATTTATATTTATAATGGCTTGTAACGAAGTATTTAAAGATTGTCGAGTAGTAATAGAACATTCTCTATCAAAGGGATTATATTGTGAAGTTCATAAAGATGGAGAATTGATAGAGAAAGATGTAGAAGCTATAAACAAAAAAATGAAAGATATAATAGAGTCTAATTATAAAATAGAAAGAATAGACACTAATAAAGAAGAAGCAATAAAAATATTTAAAGATAATAAAATGTATGAGAAAGCAGAGCTTCTTAAATACAAGGAACATGATGATGTAAAGATATATAAGTGTAACAATCATATAAATCATTTCTATGGATATATGTTACCATCTACGGGATATATAAAGACATTTGATTTAAAACCATATAAAAATGGAATAATAGTATTAGGTCCAAGTGAAGAAAATAAAAATATACCAACTAAATTTAAAGAACAGCCTAAGTTATCGAGTGTATATCATGAAGCGGAGAATTGGTCAAAGCTTATGGGAGTAAGTAAAGTAACTACACTTAATGAGGTAATAGAAAGAAAAGAGTATGGAGAAATTATAAGAACAGTAGAAGCTCTACATGAGAAAAAATTATCTCAAATAGCAGATATTATAAAAGAAAAAAATAAGAGAGTTATATTAATAGCAGCTCCTTCATCATCAGGTAAAACAAGTTTTGCTCATAGATTATCAATACATCTTAGAGTCAATAATCTAAATCCTGTATCAATATCTTTAGATGATTACTTTGTTAATAGAGAGCATACTCCACTAGATGAATTTGGAAATTATGATTTTGAGTCTATATATGCAATAGATTTAGAGAGATTTAATAAAGATTTAAAAGATTTACTAGAAGGTAAGGAAATAAGTTTACCTAAGTTTAATTTTAAATTAGGAATAAGAGAAGAAAAAGGAAAGAAGTTAAAAATAAAAGAAAATCAGCCAATAATATTAGAAGGAATACATGGATTAAATCCTATGCTAACATCATCAATACCAGATGAAGATAAATTTAAAATTTATATAAGTGCCCTAACTCAAATTAATTTAGATGACCATAATAGAATACCTACAACGGATTTAAGGTTAATAAGAAGAATGGTTAGAGATTATAATTTTAGAGGTTATAGCGCAGAAAAGACAATAATGCAGTGGGAATCAGTAAGACGTGGAGAGAAGAAAAATATATTCCCATATCAAGAGGAAGCGGATATAATATTTAACTCTGCATGTATTTATGAATTAGCAGTATTGAAAAAGTACGCAAAACCATTACTAGAGGAAATTGATAAGGAAAATAGTTCATATATAGAAGCTAATAGACTTTTAAAGTTTCTTCAATATTTTGTTGAGTTATCAGACATATCAGATATACCACCAACATCAATATTGAGAGAGTTTGTAGGTGGAAGTAAAATAGTTGATTAATACTATAAAACCCCTGATGTTGACAGAATATCAGGGGTTTCTGTATTATATATTTATTAGACATTTGGAAACGTAATTAAATTAGGAGGAGAAGTATGGAAAAGATTCTTGAAGAAGTATTAAATTCAAATAGGAAATATACAAATTATGGACAGGTAGCAGGATACATACCAGAATTAAAGAAAGCCAAAAGAGATGATCTGGGTATATGTGTAATAGATAAAGATAACAACATATATAAAGCTGGTAATTGGGATACTAAATTTACGATTCAAAGTGTATCTAAAATAGTTGTTCTTGCGATGGCGTTGATGGATAATGACTGGCAATATGTTTTTTCTAAAGTAGGTAAAGAACCTAGTGGTGATCCATTTAACTCAATAATGAAATTAGAAACAAATGATACTAAAAAGCCAAGTAATCCAATGATAAATGCAGGTGCTATAGTAACTACATCTTTAATAAAAGGTGCTAGTTTAGAAGAAAAAGAAGAAAGAATGTTAAAGTTCTTTAGAAAATTAGCTAAAAATGATAACTTGGGAATAAATTATGATGTGTATAAGTCAGAGAAAATGACCGGAGATAGAAATAGAGCTATGGCTTATCTTTTAAGAAATGACGGGTTTATACAAGGAGATGTAGAAGAATTATTAGATTTATACTTTAAACAATGTTCGATAGAAGTTGACACATTAGATTTAGCACGAATAGGAGTTAATCTTGCATCTTATGGTGTAGACATAGAAACTGGTGAAAGAATAATAGATGAAAAAGTATCAAGGATAGTTAAGACATTTATGGTTACATGTGGAATGTATGACGCATCAGGAGAGTTTGCTATAAAAGTTGGAATACCTGCAAAATCAGGAGTTGGTGGAGGAATACTAGCATCTGTTCCAAATACTATGGGTATTGGAGTATACGGACCAGCTCTAGATAAAAAGGGAAATAGTATAGCTGGTATAAAGATACTAGAAGAATTATCTCAAAAGTTAGAACTTAACATATTTTAAATTATAGAATTTTTTGACAACTATAAGTCCTTAATATATAATTATCTTATAAATAAAACAATTTTTTTATAGGGGTGGGGGAATGAAGGAAGTACTAGTGCTTAGGGACTTAGAATGTATAAAAGCAATTGCACATCCTAGAAGAATAGACATTTTAAAAACATTTGATAAATCACCACTATCAGCAAAGCAATTATCACAATTATTAGATGAGCCTCATGCAAAAATTAACTATCATATAAAAACTCTTTATAAGGTAGGAATTTTGGAGTTAGTAGAAGAAAAGATAAAATCTGGAATAGTAGAGAAGTACTATTACCCGAGTGCAAAAAATATAGTTATTGGGCAAAAGATTCTTAACTTCTCACTAACAGATGAAGAACAACTTAGTATATCTAAGTTTGAAAACATGAGCGAATTATTTTATAGTGCAGCAGAGGGAAATAGGTTGCTTGATGAAAGTATAGTTGAATATCAAAATATATCACTTACGGAAAGTGAACTTATAGAGTTAAATAATGCAATTAAGATAAAAATACAAGAAATCGTAGATTCTAGAAATACTGATGAAAATGAAATAGGATATAACATATCAGTATTGGCAATACCAGTAGAAGAAGCGATTAGCATATAATAAGTATCGACCTTTGTTGATACTTATTTTTTTGGGTATAATTAAAATATAAAATAAATCAAAATATGATAAAAGACATAAGGAGAGTAAATATGATTATAATAGGACCACATATATCAATAGCAAAAGGATATGCAAAAGCTGCAAAAACAGCAGTCGAAATAGGAGCTAACACATTTCAATTCTTTAGTAGAAATCCAAGAGGAGGAAATGCCAGAGAATTTGATACAAAAGATATAGCAAACTTTCAAGAAATAAGAAAAGAAAATAACTTTGGCCCATTATTGGCACATGCACCATATACTATGAACTTGGCAGCTGCTAAAGATGATGTATATGAATTTGGAAGAAAAGTCATAAAAGAAGATATAGAAAGAATGGATTCTTTAGGAATAGAGTATATATGTTTCCATCCAGGCAGCCATGTTGGTGGAGGGATTGATGCTGGAATAAATAAGATAATAGCAGCACTAAATGAAGCCTTAACAGGAAATGAAAATATAACAGTTCTTTTAGAAACTATGTCTGGAAAAGGTACTGAAATAGGATTTGAGTTTGAACAAATAAAAAGAATTATAGATGGTGTAGAACATAATGAAAAACTAGGGGTATGTTTAGACACTTGCCATATATTCTCAGCAGGATATGATATAGTAAATAACTTAGATGAAGTTTTAAATCAATTTGATGAAATCATAGGATTAGATAGATTGAAAACAATACATTTAAATGATAGTATGATGGGATTTGGTGAAAAGAAAGATAGACATTCAGTAATAGGAGAAGGTAAAATAGGATTAGATGCTATTATTAATTTTATGACACATCCAAAGATAAAGGATTTACCATTTTTCTTAGAAACACCTCTTGAAGATGAAGGTCATAAAAAAGAAATAAAAATGCTAAGGGATATAATAGAAACTAAATAGTAAAGTTTAAGTGGAGGGAAGTAGATTGAGAGAATTAGGTAAAACTAATATGAAGGTTAAAAGAGTAGGATTTGGGGGAATACCTATACAAAGAATTACCCAAGAAGAGACTAATAAAGTAATAAATGAACTTGAAGCACAAGGAATAAACTTTATAGATACAGCTAGAGGATATACAGTTAGTGAAGAGTATATAGGAAATGCAATTGAAGAAAAAAGAGAAAAATTTTTTATAGCCACAAAGAGTATGTCTAGAGACTATGAGGCTATGAAAAATGATATAGAAATAAGTCTTAAGAACTTAAAAACAGATTATATAGATTTATATCAACTACACAATGTAAAAAGTGAAGAATATGATGAAATATTTGCAGATAATAAAGCATATAAAGCTTTGTTAGAAGCTAAAAAAGAAGGAAAAATAAAACATATAGGAATAACTAGCCATAGTTTAGAAACTATAGAAAAGGTAGTTGAAAATGATAAATTTGAAACTATACAGTTTCCTTATAATATAGTTGAGAATCAAGCAGATGAAGTATTTAAAAAAGCTAATGAGAAGGGTATAGGAATAATAGTAATGAAACCTTTAGCAGGAGGAGCACTAGATGATGCAACTTTAGCTATTAAGTATATATTATCAAAAGATTATATTGATGTTGCTATACCAGGTATGGAAAGTATAGAGCAGGTAAAGCAAAATAGTGCGGTACTTAATAATCTAGAATTAAATGAAGATGACAATAAAAAAATAGAAGAAATAAAAAGTACATTAGGCAAAAGATTTTGTAGAAGATGTGAATATTGCTTACCATGTCCAGTAGGAGTAAATATCCCAGCCAATTTTTTACTAGAAGGATATTATACTAGATATAACCTTAAAAAATGGGCAAAAGAAAGATATGCATCTACAGTTGGTAAAGCTAATGAATGTGTAAATTGTGGGTTATGTGAAACTAAATGTCCATATAATTTACCAATAAGAGAAATGTTAAAAGAAGTATGCGCTAAACTTGGTTAATAAAAAGAGAACTTAATTTAGATTAAGTTCTCTTTTTAGATATAAAATCTTATAGCTTATATAGTTTTTAGAAAAAATAATCAAAGTAAAAATCAAAAAGTTTATGTTACTATTTATTTTTTAAGAATGCTATAAGAAACATCATATTCAGAAGCAGGATAAAGTTCTATTTCAACACGAGGATTTTCTTTATCTATAAAATCAAATAATAATACAGGTTTTAACTGTTTATCATTTTTTATTATTCCACTTTTTTCTATTCCATCACATATACTTTTAGGATAGTTATGTAAATCGCCCATACGTTTATTAGGGAAATATAATTTTAAAATAGTTATTAAATCTTCTTCTATAGTTTCTCCATCATATTGTTGGTTTATATAACCTGCTATCATGTTTTCATAGGCTAAATATTTAGAGTGTTTACCTTTTGATGGCATCCATGCTTGACCATGGACGTTGTGAAGTTTAAAATTAGACTTACTTATTGGTCTACCTGGGATTGTTAATTTAATCAATTTATCACCATCCTTACATCTTAAATATTATAAAGCTAATAAAAAATTAATGGAAGGGAATTTTATGAATAAAGAAAAATTAAAAGAGTACTTTAAATCATTGGGCTTAGATACAGTAGGCATAACAGGAGTTAATGTAAACTATGAATTAGAAAAAAAATTAAAAGAAAGAATAGAAAAAGAACATATTACTGGAATGGAAGAACCTATTTTAGAAAACAGAATTAATCCTAAAAATATAATGAAAGATGCTAAATCTATAATAGTATGTGCCTTTCCATACCATATAGATAATGAAAAAGAGTCAAATTTATCTAGATACTGTAGAGGTTTAGATTATCATATAGTAGCGAAAGAATTATTACAGAAAGTATGCGATTATTTAGATGAGAATATCGAAGGATTTGAATATAAAATATTTGTAGATAATGGTCCATTAGTAGATAGAGAATTAGCTTATTTGTCTGGAATAGGGTATTTTGGAATAAATAATAATATAATAACAGATAAATATGGTTCTTATGTATTTATTGGTTATATTATAAATAATTATGAATTTTCTTTAGATAAGCCATTGGATAAAGAATGTATGAAATGTGGAAAATGTGTAAAATATTGTCCGGGAAATGCTCTTTTAGGAAATTATGATATGAACCCTAGAAAGTGTTTATCATATATAACTCAGAAGAAAGAAGAATTATCTTTAGAAGAAGTTAAAGCAATTAAAAATAGTGGGAAAATTTTTGGATGTGATATATGCCAAGAAGTATGTCCTCACAATAAAAATATAAAAGAAACTCATATAGAAGAATTTATGAAAGATTTAATATTAAATTTAGATTTTGAAGAAATTGATGAAATATCAAACAAAGAGTTTAAAAGGAGATATGGAAATAGAGCTTTTAGTTGGAGAGGCAAAAAAATAATAAAAAGAAATATAGAAATAATATTAGAAAAGTCTTAGTCTTTTAGATTAAGACTTTTTTTATAGATATATCTACGAAACTTTTACAAGCTATACAACATAAAATGTATAAAAGAGTTGAGGAGGTATACATATGTTAGTGTATAAAAACACATCAGAAATAGAACCTCTAGAAAGTATATTGGGGCAAGAAAGAGCTATTGAAGCTATGGAGATAGGTCTTAAAATAAACAACCCTGCGTATAATATATATTTAGCTGGAGAACCAGGAACAGGAAAAACTACTTATGCAATGAAAGCTCTTAAAAAATATTCATTAGAAAAAGATACACATAAGGATTGGTGTTATGTGTATAATTTTGAGCATCCAAGAGAGCCAATAGCTATAGGATTAAGAAAGGGATCTGGGAAAATATTTAAAAAAGATATAGAGAAATTAATTGAGACTTTATTAGATGAATTGATAGAAGCTTTTGAAAGTGAAGATTTTGAATTAAGCAAAAATCAACTTGTAGAAGAGTATGAAATAGAAAAAGATGCTTTGCTTAAGCAGATAAAGAAATATGGAGAAGAAAAAGGATTTAAGCTAAAAACTAGTAAAGTTGGAATGGTATTTATGCCAATAGAGGAAAATGGAGAAGAAGTAGATGATGATGAATTCTATAAATTAAAAAGAGAGTTAGAAAATATGGCAATACAAGTTGCATATAAAATAAGGGATTTAGAAGATGCAGCAAAAGATGCATTGCTTGACCTAGAAGAGGAAACTGCAAAGTATATTATTGATCCACATATAGATAACCTTAAAGAAAAGTATAAAGAGTATGAAAAGGTAAATTTATATCTAGATAATATGAGGAAAGATATATTAGAGTATGTTTATTTATTTTATATGAGTGAAGAAGAATTAAAAGATAAATATGATAAAGAACATTTTATAAAATATAAAGTAAATTTATTTGTAGACAATGGTGGAGATAAAGAAAACGAATCAGCACCAATAATCACAGAAATAAATCCTAGTGTATCTAATTTATTTGGAAAAGCAGAATATGATTATAATAATGGAAGTATAAAAACTGATTTTACAAAACTTATACCAGGGGCCATACATAAAGCTAATGGAGGATATCTAGTATTATACACAGATCAACTGCTTAGATATGGGTTATCTTGGGATATTCTAAAGAAAACGATTCAAACTAGAAAAATAAGTATAGATACGCAAACATCTATAACTCCAGAAAGCATACCTATAGATGTAAAGGTAATTCTTATAGGTGATAATTATATGTATAATCTTTTATATCATTATGATAAAGATTTTAGTAAGTATTTTAAGATATTAGTGGATTTTGATAATGAAATGGATGAAAGTGAAATTAATAGAGATGGAATAGCTAGATTTATAGCATTACAATGTGAAAAAAATAAATTAAAACATTTTACCTATGAAGCAGTAGAAGAAGTTATAAAGTTTTCTATAAGACTATCAGGTGATAGTTTTAAAATATCTACTCAGTTTAACAAAATACTAGAGATTATAATTGAAGGTGATGCTTATGCCACAATTAGAAATGCAGAGTTTGTAGATAAAGATGATGTAAAAAAAGCAATAAATGAAAGAAGGAAAAGACTTAGCAGGATAGAAAGTAAAATGGATGAATCCTTAGAAAATGGATTTACTTTAATAGAAACAGAGGGGTGTAGAGTAGGAGTTATAAATGGGCTCTCTGTACTAAATATGGGTGAATATTCATTTGGTAGACCATCTAGAATAACAGTAACTACTAGCCCTGGAAATAAAGGCATAGTAAATATAGAGAGAGAAGTAAACATGAGTGGTCCAATTCATAATAAAGGCGTATTAATATTAGGTGGATATCTATCTGAAAACTTTGCAACGGACTTTTTATTATCTCTAAATGCATATATATGCTTTGAACAAAACTATGGTGGAATAGATGGTGACAGTGCTACAGGAGCAGAATTATATGCACTTATATCTTCTATAAGTAAAATTCCTTTAAAGCAAAATATTGCAGTTACTGGTTCTATGAACCAAAAAGGGGAAATACAAGTTGTAGGAGGAATAACTGAAAAAGTAGAGGGATTTTATTATACTTGTAAGAAAAAAGGATTAAGTGGAGAACAAGGAGTTATAATACCTAAGAATAATAGAAGAAATTTAGTTTTATGTGATGAAGTTAGTGATGCTATAAGAGACAATAAATTTAAAATATATGAAGTAGAAAATGTAAAAGAAGCTATAGAGATTTTAACGGATATGAGTTTTGAAGATGTTAAGAAAAAAACAATAGAAAGGCTTAAAGAATTTAGCAATATAAATAAGAAGTTAAAAGACTAGTTTTATTATAAATTTCATGGGTAAGATATAAAAGGAAGTAAAATTATTTAAAATTTTACTTCCTTTTATAGAATATCAAAATACTACAGTATATAAAATTAACATATAGATTTAAATTTTATATAGAGATTAATAATTAAAATTTTACACATATATATAAAAATAATATAAATAATAAATAATATACAAGATAATGAGGGAGTCTAAGATGAAAAATATAAATAAGATATTAGATATATTAGAAGAAACTTATCCTGATGCTAAATGTGAATTAAATTATACTACGCCATTTGAACTTTTGATTGCTACAATACTATCAGCTCAATGTACAGATGTTAGAGTAAATAAGGTAACAGAAGAGATGTTTAAAAAATATAATACTCCAGAAGCTTTTGCTAAATTAAGCATAGAAGAAATTAGTGAAGAAATAAAAAGTTGTGGATTATACAAAAGCAAAGCTCAAAAAATAAAAGAAACATCAATTAAAATTTGTGAACTTTATAATGGACAAGTTCCAGATAGCCTAGATGAATTAATTAAGTTGCCTGGAGTGGGAAGAAAAACAGCTAATGTTGTACTTAGTAATGCTTTTGGACAAGATGCTTTAGCTATAGATACTCATGTATTTAGAGTTGCTAATAGAATAGGTATGGTAAATACGACAACTCCAGAAAAAACAGAATTTCCATTAATGAAAGTTATACCTAAGAAAAGATGGTCTCATTCTCATCATTTATTAATTTTTCATGGAAGAAGAATATGCAAGGCAAGAAAGCCAGAGTGTGAAATATGTCCTATACAAAAGTATTGTAAGTACTATAAAGAAAATAAATAGGACCTCTTGTTTTAAATACAAGAGGTTTTTATGTTTTTATGAAGAATTAAATTAGAAGACTGCATTATTGTTATAAACGTAATTTCTGTTATAATATAATTTAGAATATTAGAGTTTTAAGTGATAAGGCATAATAAAATTGAACGTACTTTAATATAGGTAAGTATAGTTGTTATTTAAATAAGTAAGGAGGGAAAATATGTCATTAAATATAGTTTTAGTAGAGCCAGAGATACCTCAAAATACTGGAAACATAATAAGAACATGTGCAGCAACAGGCACAAACTTACACTTAGTTAAACCTTTAGGATTTTCTCTAGAAGATAAGTATTTAAAAAGAAGCGGACTTGACTATTGGGATATAGCCAATATAAAGTATTATGATAGCTTTGAAGAAGTTGTAGAAAAAAACCCTGAAGGTAAGTTTTTCTTCGCAACTACTAAAGTCAATCAAGCTCACTCAGATGTTGATTATGTAGATAATTCATTTATAGTTTTTGGAAAAGAAACAAAAGGATTACCAAAAGAATTAATAGAAGCTAACTTAGAAACATGTATAAGAATACCAATGTTAGACATTGAGAAAGCAAGGTCGTTAAATTTATCTAACTCAGTTGCTATAGTTGTTTATGAAGCATTAAGACAATTAGATTATCCAAAAATGAGATAATAAACTAACCTTACTATAAAGTAATAAGGGGGAAGTACATGAAAGATATAAAAATAATATGTGATAGTTTATCAGATATACCTAATGAATTAATAGAAAAATATGATATAGAAGTAGTACCATTAACTGTAATCTTAAATGAAAAAGAATATAAAGATGGTGTAGATATATCAAATGATGAATTTTATAAAACTCTTAGGGAAGAGAATGTATATCCAAAAACATCTCAAGCTACATATGCTCAATTTAAAGAAGTATTTGAAAAATACGTTAATCAAGGAAAAAGAGTACTATATATAGCAGGTTCATCAGTTGCAACAGGAACTTATCAAAGTGCTGTTATGGCTAAAAATGATACAGATGGAGAAATATATACATATGATTCTCAAGCATTTTCTTATGTTATAGGAATATTAGTAGTTGAAGCTGCAAGAATGGCATCAGAAGGATATGATATAGATGAGATAATGAAAGCCATAGAAGAGTTAAGAGATAAGACTTATGTTTTATTCTCAGTAGATACGTTAGAATATCTACAAAAAGGTGGAAGAATATCTTCAACTAAAGCGGCTATAGGAAGTATATTAAATATTAAGCCGATATTAGATATAAAAAATGGTTTAGTTGCTCCAGTTTGCCAAGTTAGAGGCAAAAAGAATGTCATATCTAAGATGATAGAATTAGTAAAAGATAATTGTGGAGAAAATCTACAAGACCAAACAATATGTATTGGATACAGTGATGATTTTAAAGAAAGAGAAAGATTAACTGAAGCTGTTAAAGCTGAATTTAATCCAAAAGATATACTATATTTCCAAATAGGATCTTGTGTTGGTTCTCATGCAGGTCCAGGATTAACTGGAATAGTATGCATTAAAAATAAATAGTGTAACATAAAAAAGAGTCTTAAGCTTAAGACTCTTTTTTTATTTTTCTACTTATAATGACTTAATAAAATAAAATGGCTTAAAACTAATAGTTTGAAATTAAATAATAATATTTTCTGTAAAGTGATATATAAATTATATTTTACATATATATTTAATTAATAAATGAATTATTATGTTTAAAATAAGTCTTAAACACAAATTTTTAAGAAAAATAATATAATTTGCCATAAAAATAAATTTTTATGTAGAAAAAGTTTTTAAAATAGTGTACAATATAAATAAATAGTACACTATATTTAAAATTGGGAGGAAATACATGAAACTTAAAAAGTTATTAACTTTAGGGTTAACTGTAGTTATGAGTGCTAGTATGTTAGTTGGATGCTCATCTAGCAAGAATGCAGACTCTTCAGAGGCTGCTGAGGGGAATGAAAAAGTAATTAGAGTAGGTATGGTTACTGATGTTGGTGGAGTAAACGATGAATCATTCAACCAATCTGCATGGGCAGGCCTTGAGAAAGCTAAGAAAGAGTACGGAGATAAAATAGAAGTTAAGTACTTAGAATCTAAGCAAGATGCTGACTATGTTCCAAATATAGAAACATTTGTAGATCAAGATATGGATTTAATAATAGGTGTAGGATTTAAATTAGCAGATGCTATAAAAGAAGCAGCTGAGCATTATCCAGAAAATCAATTTGCTCTTATAGATGCTGCTTATCCAAAACAACCAAAAAATGTTACATCATTATTATTTGAAGATAACGTATCAGCTTATTTAACAGGATTAATAGCTGGTAAAATGACTGAAACTAATAAAGTTGGTTTCATAGGTGGTGTAGAAGGAGAAGTTATAGATAGATTTGATTACGGATATAGAGCAGGTGTTAAAGCTGCTAACCCAGATGCAAAAGTAGTAGTTCAATATGCAAACAGCTTTACTGATTCAGCATTAGGAAAGTCTATAGCTAATCAAATGCACAAAGATAATGTAGATATCATATTCTCTGCTGCAGGTGCTGCAGGTATAGGAGCTATAGAAGCAGCTAAAGAAAATAATAAAAAAGCTATAGGTGTTGACCAAGACCAAAACAAGTTAGCTCCAAACAATGTAATAACTTCAGCTATGAAGAATATAGATGTTGCAGTATTTAACTTAGTTAAGTCTATGATGGATGGAACTTATAAAGGTGGACAAGTTATAGTAAACACACTAGACATGGATGGAGTTGGAATAGCTCCAACTAGTGATAAGAATGTTCCACCAGATGTTTTAGAATATGTTCAAAAAGAAGCAGAAAAAATAAAATCTGGTGAAATAAAAGTTCCACAAAATGAAAAAGAATATAAAGAATTAAATAAATAACATTAAAGGCTATCCTGTAAGAATAGGATAGCCTTTAATATTTAAAAATAAATTATATATAAATTGGAAAGAATAAAACTATGTAATAAATCGTATTTTCCATACAATTAGATAAATATGATGTATAAATAAGTTTTAATTTATATATAATGTACAACAAAAAGCGATAAAAAATGACTTTTTTATCAAAAATAGTTAAAATAGTTTGTTATATATACGATATTTTAGTATAATAAAAATACTAGAAATTTAAATTAAGGAGGGTAAGAAAGAGCGATGAATAATAGTAATGTTAACTACAGTCAAAAAGTTGTAGAAATGAAAAATGTAACAAAAAAATTCGGAAACTTTGTCGCAAATGATAATATAAATTTGACTGTACATAAAGGGGAAGTACATGCTCTTTTAGGTGAAAATGGAGCGGGTAAATCTACTTTAATGAACATATTATATGGATTATACCAACCAACATCAGGAGAAATATACATAAATGGTAAATTAGTTGAAATGGATAATCCAAATGTTGCTATAGCAAATGGTATAGGGATGGTTCATCAACATTTCATGTTAGTACAACCATTTACAGTAGCTCAGAACATAATATTAGGTACTGAGCCTACAAAAGGACTTGGAGCTGTAGATATAAACAAGGCTATTGATGATGTAAAAGCTATATCTGAAAAATATGGTCTATATGTTGATCCAAATGCAAAGATAGAAGATATATCAGTTGGTATGCAACAAAGAGTAGAAATACTAAAAGCATTATATAGAGGGGCAGAAATATTAATACTAGATGAACCAACAGCAGTTTTAACGCCACAAGAAATACAAGAACTTATACAAATAATAAGAAACTTAACAAAAGAAGGTAAGTCAGTAATAATAATAACTCATAAATTAAAAGAGATAAAAGCAGCTGCAGACCACTGTACAATAATTAGAAGAGGTAAATATATAGATACAGTAAAAGTATCAGATGTTACAGAAGATGATTTAGCAGCTATGATGGTTGGTAGAGAAGTTAACTTTAAAGTAGACAAAAAGGAAGCTAAGCCAAGTAATGTTGTTTTAGAGATAAATAATTTAACTGTTAAAGACAATAGAAAAATATCAGTAGTAGATGAATTATCGTTAGAAGTAAAAGCTGGTGAAATATTAGGGATAGCTGGTATAGATGGAAATGGGCAATCAGAATTAGTTGAGGCTTTAACAGGCCTTAGAAAAGCTGAATCTGGAAGTATAAAAATAAATGGAAAAGAATTATTAAATAAAAATCCAAAAGAAATGTTTAACAATGGTATTAAAAATATACCAGAAGATAGACATAAGAGAGGATTAATACTAGACTTCACAGTAGCAGAAAATACAGTTTTACAAAACTATAAAGATAAGAGATTCTCTAAAAATGGAATATTAAATAAAGCTGCAATAGAAAAATATGCAGATGAAATAATAGAAAGATTTGACGTAAGACCTACAGATCATACTGTTAAATCAAGAGCTTTATCTGGAGGTAACCAACAAAAGGTTATAATAGGTAGAGAGGTTGACAATATAGAGGTAGCAAGAGCCACTACTAAAGAGGCACAATTATTAATAGCAACTCAACCAACAAGAGGATTAGATGTTGGAGCTATAGAGTTCGTTCATCAAGCATTAGTTAAACAAAGAGATGAAGGAAATGCAGTACTATTAGTATCATTAGAACTAGATGAAGTTATGAATGTATCAGACAGAATAGCTGTAATATATGAAGGAAAAATAGTTGGAATCGTCGATGCAAAAGATGCAGATGAAAATACATTAGGATTAATGATGGCTGGAGGTGAAGATAATGAGTAGTAAGGTAAATAAGAAAAAACTATCTTTAGCTGATAATACTATTTTATTTTCTATTATCTCGATAGTTTTAGGACTATTAGTAGGAGCAATAGCATTAATAATAGCAGGGTTTAATCCAATAGAAGCTTATTCAGCTATGATAGATGGTGTATTTGGAAAACCAAAGTTTATAGCTTGGGCTATAATAAGATCAACGCCACTTATATTAACAGGTCTATCTATTGCATTTGCATTTAGAACAGGACTATTCAACATAGGAGCTGAAGGGCAATTTATAGTAGGTTCTTTAGTAGCAACTATCGTAGGAGCTGGGGTACAATTACCAGCAATAATACACGTACCACTTACTCTTTTAGCAGCAGCATTGGCTGGAGCTGTTTGGGGGGGATTTGCTGGTTGGTTAAAATCTAAGTTTGGAATAAATGAAGTTATATCAACTATAATGCTTAACTGGATAGCATTTTACTTAAGTAACTATATGATAAAAAATACTTGGTTAGCTAGACCAAACAGTGAAGCATCAATTAGTATACATGACTCGGCTAGCATAGGTATAAGTTGGTTAAATGGATTAGTAGGACCAGCTACTAAAGTTAACTGGGGTATAGTTATATCAATAATACTTGTTTTAATAATAGCATTCATATTATTTAAAACTACTTTAGGTTTTGAATTAAGAGGAGTTGGATACAACAAATTTGGTGCTGAATATGCAGGTATAAATGTTAACTCAGCAATATTAAAATCAATGGCAATAGCAGGTTTACTTGCTGGTATAGCTGGAGCTATACAAGTTATGGGTGTATCAAATAACATAACAATATTAGCAGCTCAAGAAGGTTATGGATTTGATGGTATAGCAGTTGCTTTAATTGCAAATAGTAATCCAATTGGAGTTATATTCTCAGGATTATTATTCGGAGGGCTTAAGTATGGATCAACTAAGATGCAAGCTATAGGGGCTCCTTCAGAAGTAGTAAATATAGTTATAGGATCTATAGTATTCTTTATAGCATTAAGTAGTGTATTAAGAAATTTATATATAAAAATGAGAGATAAAAAAAATAAAGGGGGAATTGCATAATGGAAGATTTAGCTTTAATCATTAGTACCACTTTAATGTACTCTACGCCCCTTATATTTGCAGCATTAGGTGGAGTATTTTCAGAGAATTCAGGTATAGTTAATATAGGACTAGAAGGAATGATGACAATAGGAGCATTCTCAGCAGCAGCAGCAGGTGTTCTTATAGGAAATCCTTGGATAGCATTTTTAATTGGTGGATTAGCAGGTGGACTATTTGCTTTAATACATGCATTTGCAACAATAACTTGTAATGCAGACCACACAATATCAGGGGTTGCAATAAACTTATTAGCTCCTGGGGTAGCATTATTTACATCTAAGATAATGTTTGATGGTGCAACAATGACACCAACAATACCAATGGAAAATAAAATACCAAGACCTTTACATGGTTTATTTGAAACAGGAAGTATATTAGATACAATATTTAATTCATATGCAACAGTATTTTTAGCATTTATATTAGTTGCAGTAGTTTATTATGTACTATATAAAACTAAATTTGGTTTAAGAGTTAGAGCAGTTGGAGAACATCCAGGTGCAGCAGATACATTAGGTATAAGTGTTGCTAAAACAAGATATGCAGCAGTTATAATATCTGGTATATTAGCAGGTTTAGGGGGAGCATCAATGAGTTTAGCTGTTGTTTCTTCATTCAGACCTACATTAATATCAGGTCAAGGATATATAGCATTAGCAGCAGTTATATTTGGTAAGTGGAGACCTCAATGGGCAATGGTAGCTTGTCTATTATTTGGATTCTCTACAGCATTATCAGTATTCTTTGGTAATCCGTCATTGCCATTTAGCATAAATGAAAACTTATTATCTATGATACCATATGTTGTAACATCAATAGTTTTAGTTATCTTCGTTAAGAGTTCTAAAGCACCAGCAGCACTTGGTAACCCTTATAAAAAAGGTGAAAGATAATCAAAAAAATGATAGCTTAAAGCTATCATTTTTTTTAAAAATTAATATAATATGAATTAAAAATATAAAAACACATATAATAAAATCTATAAGATATATTGATATAAACAACTATCTTGAAATAATTATCTAGGTTCCTCTTAAATCAAGAAAGGATCACAAGTTAGGTATGAAGACAATAAAAGTGAGTTTATTATCAGAAGAAAAACTTTATGCTAAAAATATTTTTTCTAAAAGCAAGAATATATCAGAGGATAATGAAATTGTAGAAATTGAACTTGATATTAATGAGAATAACAAATCTACTATAAGTGGGATATCTAGTATAGTAATGAAAATTATAAGAGATAAAATATTAAAAGACCATATAGATAAGGAATATAGTAATATTTATCCAGATGAAAAAGATGAAATATATATATATTCTTTAGAAATATTAAAAAATAAGGAACCATTTATAGAAGAATCCATACGGCAAAAGCTGCTAGATTATATAAGGACAAATGACTACATAAATTTAGATGGATTTGTTAATTTTAGGATGAAAAATTTTAAAAAATACATATTAGCTGTAACAGATAGGGCAGTAGAAGAATACATAATTAAAAAGGACCAAGATGAATTTATAAAGGTTCTTAAATATTTTATAGAAATTCAAGATGATAAAATTGACTTAGTGAAAGTGCATATAAAAGACGAAGATACTTTTCTTATATATGATAAAAATGGCAATAGAATAAATGAAATGAATAATGAAGATATTGTAAATATGGTTATAGAAGAAAACTTAAATTCAGAAGATTTTTTAATAAGCACTTTACTAAGTTTATGCCCTAAGAAAATAGAAATACTAGATACATTAAAAAATAATATATCTAAAGAAATGATAAATACCATAAAATCTATATTTGGAGATAAGGTTAGTATAGTATATCAAAATTAAAGAATATAGATAATTCTTCTTAACTAATGTAAGTTATGTTAATATTATACAATAATTAGATAGCTTTATTTATTAAATGAAAAAGCTTATAATTATGTAAGATATGGACAGAATTAATATTAGTAAGGAGATTGCAAAATGGATAATTTATTAAAAGTTTTAATACTTGCGATTATAGGGGGCGTAATAGGATATATTACTAATATAATAGCAATAAAGTTAATATTTAGGCCTATTAATCCAATAAAAATACCTATAATTAATACAGAAATAATCGGTATAATACCAAAAAGAAGAAGTGAAATAGCAACTAATATAGGTGAGATTATACAAGATGAATTTTTATCTATTGATGAAATACTTAATCAAGTTATTACAGATGAAGATAAGGATAAAATAGCAGAGTATATACAAATTAAAATAAAAAGTATATTAAATGAAAAAATGTCATTTGCACCAAGTTCAATAAAAAATCTTATACAATCTTATGTATCAGATATGATAGAAGAAGAAATAAAAAATAGTATAGATGATTTAAGTAGTGAAATGATAAATAAGGCTAGTAAAAGAATAAATATCCAGCAAATGATAGAAGATAAGATTAATGAACTTGACTTATATGAATTAGAAGAAATAATTCTTAAAGTTGCTAAAAATGAATTAAAGCATATAGAGATCTTAGGATTTGTATTAGGTTTTGCAATAGGAATAGTGCAAGGAATAATAATAGTAATTCTATAATATTATGGTTGATAGAACTATTACTATCTGATATAATGATACTAACTTAATAGAAATTGCGATGAAAAGGACAAGTAAAATAGAAACAATTTCCAGAGAAGATGAGTCACCGGCTGAAAGCTCGTCTAAATATGTCTATTTGAAAACTACCTTGGAGCAGAATTTAGTAGCATATGTGAAAGTATTCGGTTGACTACCTTATAGTCGTCTTAAGAGGGTGTATTATATACATCAACTTGGGTGGAACCGCGAATTTATACTCGTCCCAAATATATATATTTGGGTCGAGTTTTTTTAATTTCATGAAATAATAAAAATGATTTAGGTAATTATATTTAGATATCAGTATATCTAAATAAATAGGAAATAAATTAAAAAATAATAGAGGAGGTAACAAAAATGGTTAAAGTAACTTTAAAAGATGGTTCAGTAAAAGAATTTGAACAAGGTATCTCTATCATGGATGTAGCAAAATCTATAAGTGAAGGCTTAGCTAGAGCTATAGTAGCAGCATCTGTAAATGGAGAAGTAGTAGGTTTAGACTATAAAATAAATGAAGATTGTGAATTAAACTTATTTAAATTTGATGATGTAGAAGGAAAAGATGTATTTAGACATACATCAGCTCATATGTTAGCTCAAGCTATAAAGAGATTATATCCAGAAGCTAAGCTTGCAATAGGACCAAGTATAGAAAATGGATTCTACTATGATATAGACTTAGAGCACAGATTATCAGCTGAAGATTTAGAAAAAATAGAGAAAGAAATGAAGAAAATAGCTAAAGAAGATTTAGCTATAGAAAGATTTGAATTACCAAGAGAAGAAGCTTTAGCTTGGGCTAAAGAAAATGGTGAAGATTATAAAGTAGAGCTTATATCAGAGTTACCAGAAGGGGAAGTAATATCTTTCTATAAGCAAGGGGACTTTACTGATTTATGTAGAGGGCCACATTTACCATCAACTAAGAAGGTAAAATCAGTTAAGTTATTAAATGTAACAGGAGCTTACTGGCGTGGAGATGAAAAGAACAAAATGCTTCAAAGAGTATACGGAATATCTTTCGAAAAGAATAAAGATTTAGAAGAATACCTACACATGTTAGAAGAAGCTAAAAAGAGAGACCATAGAAAATTAGGTAAAGAATTAGAGTTATTCTTCATACCAGAAGAAGGTCCAGGATTCCCATTATTCCTACCAAAAGGTATGGAACTTAAAAATGCATTATTAAACTTCTGGAGAGAAGTTCATAGAAAAGATAACTATGTAGAAATAGAAACTCCAATAATATTAAACAGACAATTATGGGAAACTTCAGGTCACTGGTTCCACTACAAAGAAAATATGTATACTGTGGGTATAGATGAGCAAGATTTCGCTATAAAACCAATGAACTGTCCGGGAGGAATGTTATTCTACAACTTCAAGCCACATTCATACAGAGATTTCCCTATGAGAGTTGCTGAATTAGGTAGAGTTCATAGACATGAATTATCTGGAGCATTACATGGACTTATGAGAGTTAGAGCATTTACTCAAGATGATGCACATATATTCATGTTACCAGAACAAATAAAAGATGAAATAAAAGGTGTAGTTTCATTAATAGATAGTGTTTATAAGGTATTTGGATTCGAATATCATATGGAGTTATCTACTAGACCAGAATCTTCTATAGGAACTGATGAAGAGTGGGAAGTAGCTGAAAATGGATTAAGAGAAGCTTTAGAAGAGTTAAATTTACCATATAAGTTAAATCCAGGAGATGGAGCATTCTACGGACCTAAGATAGACTTCCACTTAAGAGATTGTTTAGGAAGAACTTGGCAATGTGGAACAATACAATTAGATATGCAATTACCTCAAAGATTTGATATAACTTATATAGGTCAAGATGGTGAAAAGCATAGACCAGTAATGATACACAGAGTTGCATTCGGAAGTATAGAAAGATTTATAGGTATATTAATAGAGCACTATGCTGGTAAATTCCCAGTTTGGTTAGCTCCAACTCAAGTTAAGATATTACCTATATCAGATAAATACAATGATTATGCTAAGGAAGTTAAAAAAGCTTTATTTGACAAAGGTATAAGAGTTGAAATAGATGATAGAGCAGAAAAAACAGGATTCAAGATAAGAGAAGCTCAGCTTCAAAAAGTACCTTACATGTTAATAGTAGGAGAAAAAGAAGAAGCTGATAAGAAAGTATCTGTTAGATCAAGAGATAATGGAGAAATAGGAAGCTTAGACTTAAATGAATTCTTAGAAACTATATTAAAAGAAATAGAAGAAAGAACTAATATAGAGTTAGCCTAATAAAGAAAAAGGGTATTAATAAAATTTTATTAATACCCTTTTTTGATTAATTTATAAATTGTTTAGTTATCAAAGACTTTAATTCTTCATGAGTCATAGTTTCATTATCAAATAAATGTTTAGAAACTACATGTAGATCATTTATATTATCCTTTAAAAGACTTAAAGTTTCATTGTAACAATTTTGGACAATATCATTGGCTTCTTTTTGAACTTGTTCAGACATAAATGTTTTTACATTTCCATCTATAGTCATAAATCCTAAGTTACTCATACCATACTCACAAACCATTTGATTTGCTATATCTGTTACCTTTTTTAAGTCATCTTTTGCGCCTGTTGATTTATGATTAAAAATTATTTCTTCAGATGCTTTACCTGCTAATAAAATTTTCATTTTACCAATTAATTCTTCTTTTGTGTAGATATATCTATCTTCATCAGGTAATTGGAGAACATACCCTAATGCTTGTCCTCTAGGTATTATTGATATTTTTTGTATAGGACAAATTCCAAGTATATTGCTAACAATAGCATGTCCTGCCTCATGATAAGATACTATTTGTTTTTCTTTTTCTATTAACTTAGAGTTTTTAGATTCAAGTCCTGCAATAACTCTCTCAAGTGCTTTATCAAAGTGATCAGTTGTTATAACATCACTATTATCTCTAACTGCAAATATAGCAGCTTCATTAGCTATATTTGAAAGATGAGCACCGTTAAATCCATGAGTTTTCTTAGCAAGTAATTCCAAATCTACAGATGGATCAAGAGGTTTATTGTTTGTATGAACTTTTAAAATTTCACATCTAGTATGATAGTTAGGAGAACCTATGTGTATATGTCTGTCAAATCTTCCGGGTCTAAGGAGAGCTTCATCTAAAAGATCAAGTCTATTAGTAGCTCCTATTATTATGACATTTGAGTCTTTAGTGAATCCATCCATTTCAACTAATAATTGATTTAGTGTTTGATCTTTTTCGTTATTACTTTCAAGATGTCTTTTTGCTCCAATAGCATCTATTTCATCTATAAAAATGATGCTAGGAGATTCTTTTCTAGCTTTTTCAAAAAGTGTTCTTACACGCTTAGCACCTACACCAACGTATTTTTCAACAAACTCAGAACCAGTAACATTGAAAAAAGATGAATTTGTCTCACCAGCTACAGCGGATGCAAGTAATGTTTTACCTGTACCAGGAGGTCCATAAAATAATACTCCTTTTGGTATTTTAGCACCCATTTTTTTGTACTTATCAGGAGACTTCATAAAATCTACTATTTCAAACAACTCTTCTTTTACTTCATCTAAACCAGCTACATCACAAAATGTAGTTTTAGGTTTAGTAGAAGCCGAGTCTTCCTTAGGAGATTCTTTCTCAAGTTTAGTTTGAGCAAATACAGGTACTGGTTTGTTAATCTTTTTAAAGAAATTGTCTAACATTTTCATAGTCATACACCTCAGATAAAAAATTGTTTATTGGTTTTATAATTTCTAACAAACCAAAAACCATCGAAAAATCATTTGTTTATATTTAAGTATAACCAAAACTTTGTTTAATCATTACTAAGAATATAAATTTTAGGTTAGTTATACATATTATGAGAATTAAAAAATTTAAAAAATAATAAAAAAATAGTTGCAAATAATATTTAGAAGTGATATATTATATAGAGTAATTAATAACAAAAGCAAGTAGAAGTCCGCTTCTCACCTTTCGACTTAGGTTGTCTGGTAAATATAAGTTCAAAACTTTAAATATATTATTTCAATATGTTTAGGTTTATATAAATTTGTTGACTTATATGGCGGGTGATTATATCATTCGCCTTTTATTTTATATAAAAAATTTGGAGGTGTCCTACCATTAGCAAGGAATTAGCAATCAACGAACAAATAAGAGAAAAAGAAATAAGAGTTCTTTCACATGATGGAGAACAATTAGGAATAATGTCAGCTAGAGAAGCTCAATTAATAGCTAACGAAAGAAACTTAGACTTAGTTATGATATCACCTAATGCACAACCACCGGTATGCAGAATAATGGATTATGGTAAGTATAAGTACGAACAAGCTAGAAAAGAAAAAGAGTCTAAGAAAAAGCAGAAAGTTGTAACTGTTAAAGAAGTAAGACTTAGACCAGGTATAGAATCAAATGATTTAAATACTAAGGCTAACAACGCTATAAAGTTCCTTAAAAAAGGAGATAAAGTTAAGGTTGAGCTAAGATTTAGAGGTAGAGAATTAGGACATAAAGATCTTGGAAAAGAAGTAATGCTTAAGTTTATAGATATAGTAAAAGAGTTTGGAGAACCAGCAAAGCCACCAAAATTTGAGGGCAATAACATGGTTGTAATCATAGATCCAAAAAAATAGATGATAAACTGAGAGGAGGAAATAAAAATGCCTAAAATGAAAACTCATAGAGGAGCTGCTAAAAGATTCAAAAAAACTGGAAGTGGAAAATTAAAGAGAGCTAAAGCTTTCAGAAGACATATATTAACTAAGAAAGCTGCTAAAACTAAGATGCAATTAAGAAAAGCAGGAATAGTTAGTGAAGGTGATGCTAGAAGAATAGCACAATTATTACCATACTAAAAATCGGATTAAATTAAAATAGAAATTTTAAAAGAGAAAAACAAAGGAGGTCACAGAGATGGCAAGAGTTAAAAAAGCAATGAACGCTCGTAAAAAGCATAAGAAAATATTAAAGCTTGCAAAAGGATTCAGAGGATCTAGAAGCAAGTTATACAGACCAGCTAATACATTCGTAATGAAGGCGTTAAAGAACGCATATATAGGAAGAAAGTTAAAGAAGAGAGACTTCAGAAAACTTTGGATACAAAGAATAAACGCTGGAACTAGAGCTCATGGATTATCATACTCAAGATTCATGAACGGATTAAAATTAGCAGGTGTTGAAGTTAACAGAAAGATGTTATCTGAAATGGCTATAAACGATCCTCAAGGATTTGCTAAATTAGTAGAAGTTGCTAAGTCAAAATTAGCTTAATTAAATAGTTAAGTTCATAAAAAGCCTTTGAATAAAATTCAAAGGCTTTTTTTATATCCATAAAATTATATAATTTTATACTCTATAAAAAAATAAAAAATTATATAATATGAATACGTTTTGTTAAAAATATGTAAAGGAAGTTTATAAATTGTGAATATTTTAAATAGGCCAATTTACATATCCTTTATTGTTTTTATATAGGTTTTGGAATATAATATAGTAATAATTGAAAAGAAGGATGTATCTAATGAGAAAAAACTTATTAGCTATAAAGTGAGAAGGAGGCATAAATACAGATGAAGACCATATTTAAGCGATTTATTGCTCTTATAAATAAAATGCAACCAACTCAAGTAATGGTTTTAGGGTTTGCTAGCGTTATATTAATTGGAGCGCTTCTATTAAATCTTCCTATAGCAACTCAAAGCGGAGAAAGCATCGGATTTATAGATGCCTTATTTACTTCAACATCAGCTGTATGTGTAACAGGATTAATAATGGCAGATACGGCAACTTATTGGAATGGATTTGGACACGTAGTAATAATACTACTTATTCAAATTGGTGGTTTAGGATTTATGACAATAACCACGCTATTTGCACTTATAACTAAGAAAAGAATAAATCTGAAAGAAAGACTATTAATCCAAGAATCTTTAAATCAATTTGATTTGTCAGGGTTAGTTAAGTTAACAAGGTATGTATTATTAATGACATTTACCATAGAAGGTATAGGAGCATTAATATTATCAACAGTATTTATACCTCAATTTGGGCTATTAAAAGGAACTTGGTATAGTATATTTCATGCTATTTCAGCTTTTTGTAATGCAGGATTTGATTTAATGGGGCCAGTTTCAGGTAAGTTTACATCATTAACATACTATGTAAATAACTTTACAGTAAGTGTTACAATTTCATTACTTATAATATTTGGGGGATTAGGATTCCCTGTAATTTTAGATATAATAAAAAATAGAAAATTATCTAAATTAAATTTACATTCTAAAATAGTATTAATTACAACAGTGTCATTAATATTAGTAGGTATGTTACTTATTTTAGTATTAGAATACAACAATCCTAAAACAATAGGAAAGTTAGGATTTGGTGGAAAAATGCTTGCATCGTTCTTCCAATCAGTAACAACTAGAACAGCAGGATTCAATACAGTCAATTTAACGGCAATGCATGAGAATAGTTTATTTATAATGATAATACTAATGTTTATTGGTGCATCTCCTGCATCTACAGGTGGTGGTGTAAAGGTTACGACTATAGCTACTTTAGTTCTAACTGTTAAATCATTTATACTTGGAAAAGAAGATATAGAAGTAGGATCAAGAAGAATTGGAACATCAATAGTTAGAAAATCATTAGGAATATTTCTTATAGGTATAATTGTTGTTTTATCTGGAACTATAATTATAACTATAACTGACCCAAGTTTTAGTTTAATAGAAGCAGGGTTTGAAGTAGTATCAGCATTTGCTACAGTTGGATTAAGTCTAGGTGGAAGTCCTAATTTAAGTACATTAGGAAAAATATTTATAATGTTATTTATGTTTATGGGAAGAGTTGGATCTCTTACAATATTTATGGCGATAATGTCTAGAAAAACAAAGAATAATCCTCCTATAAGATACCCTGAAGGGAAGATAATAGTTGGATAATATAGCCTTTACTTATAGTAAAGAATAATTTAAGTGTGGAGAGGACGAAGGAAATGAAGCAATATATAGTTATAGGTTGTGGAAGATTTGGAGCATCAGTTGCTACAACTATGCATCTTTTAGGTCATCAAGTGATGGCTATAGATAAAAGTGAAGAAATTATACAAAATATAGCAGATAAAGTAACTCATGCTGCTATAGTAGATGTAACAGATGAGCAGTCATTAAGATCTTTAGGACTAGGTAACTTTGATGTTGCAATAGTTGCCATCGGTTCAGATATAAGAGCATCTATAATGGCTACACTTATAGCAAAAGAAATGGGTGTACCTCATATAGTATGTAAGGCAAAAGATGAACTACAAGCTAAAGTTCAATATAAAATAGGAGCGGATAGGGTAGTATTCCCAGAAAGAGATATGGGTGTTAGAGTTGCACATAACTTAGTTTCTGATAATATACTAGATCATATAGAATTAGATCCAGATTATTCAATTGTAGAGATAGTAACACCAAATAGTTGGGTAGGAAAGACTTTAGTTGAATTAAACTTAAGAGCTAAGTTTGAAATAACTGTATTAGCTATAAAAACAGGTAAGAGCATAAATGTTACTCCAGCTCCAGATGAAGAGTTAAAAGCAGGTAGTATTTTGGTTGTAATAGGTCAAAATAGCCATATAAGTACTATCGCATCAGAAAATGAAGAATTTATTAGGAGAAAGTAATAATGCCTACAATAATAACAGCTAAAGATAATAATAAAGTAAAATATACGAAATCACTACTTAAGACTAAAAATAGAAATAAAGAATCTAAATTTATAATTGAAGGATATAGAATACTAACTCTTGCAGTAGAATGTAAGGCTAGTCTAGATTATGTATTTATAAATGAAGATTTTGAAAATAAAGAAGAACATCTTAAATTTTTAGATACCCTAAAAACTAATAATATAAAAATTTATAAAACGACTAATAAAATATTCAATGAATTAATAGATACGGAAAACACTCAAGGTATTTTAGGAGTAGTAAACTTTAAACAAAGAAATATAGAAGAGTATTTAAAAGATGAGCATAAATTTGTTTTAATATTAGATAGAATACAAGACCCAGGTAATATGGGTACGATAATAAGAACAGCAGATGCTGCAGGGGTAGATGCAATAATTGCATTAAAAGGATGTGTAGATATATACAATCCAAAGGTTATAAGGTCTACTATGGGTTCTATATTTGATATGAATATAATACATGCTACTCAAGAAGAAGCTCTTAGAATTTTAAAATTAAAGAACTTTGATATAGTATCAAGTTATTTAAATACAAACAATTACTACAACACAGTTGAATATAATTACAAAACAGCTTTAGTAATAGGAAATGAAGCTAATGGAATAAATGATGAATTAGTATCAAAATCAGATATGTTGGTCAAAATACCTATATATGGGAATGCAGAATCATTAAATGCAGCTATAAGCTCTGCAATATTAATGTATGAAATAAAGAAATACTTAGTTTAACATCTTGTAAATATTATGCATAGTATGATATAATTAAACGCAAAAACAATATTATCAAATACTATGAAAGAGAAAAGTATTTTGAATTAACTTAGCACAGAGATAAGTACCGTAGGCTGTGAGTACTTTCTAAGTATCCAAAAGAAGTTCCCTCTGGAGTATTAAAGCTGAAATTATAGTAGGCTTTAACGTTAAAACGCGTTAAGTTTGTTAGAGGTGGTTTAATAATTTATAATTATTAAGCTACTAGGGTGGTACCGCGAATAATAGTCTTTCGTCCCTAGATAGGGATGAAGGGCTTTTTTTATACAAAAAACTGCGAAAGGGTGAATTAATATAATGCAAGAAAAATTACTTAATTTACAAGAAGCTGCATTAAATGAAATTAAAGATACTTCTAGTATAGAAGTTGTTGAAAGTTTAAGAGTAAAGTACATGGGTAAAAAAGGTGAGATAACATCAATCCTAAAAGAAATGGGTAAATTATCAGCAGAAGAAAGACCTGTAATAGGTAAAGTTGCTAATGAAGTTAGAGCGGCTATAGAAGGTGCTATATCTTCAAAGAAAGAAGAGTTAAAGTTAGCAGAAAAACAAAGAAAATTAGCAGAAGAAGTTATAGATGTAACTATGCCATCAAGAACAGTTAAAGTTGGTAAAAAGCATCCAATATCTCAAATAATAGATGAAGTAAATGAAATATTTATAGGAATGGGATTCTCTATAGCAGAAGGGCCAGAAGTTGAAACTATAGAAAATAACTTTGATGCATTAAATGCACCAAAAGATCATCCATCTAGAGATATGAGTGATACTTTCTATATAAATGAAGAGTTATTACTTAGAACTCAAACTTCACCAGTTCAAGTTAGAACAATGAAGAGTCAGGAATTACCAATAAAAATAATATCTCCAGGAAGATGTTTTAGGTTTGATGCTCCAGATGCTACACATTCACCAATGTTCCATCAAGTTGAAGGACTTGTAGTTGGTAAAGATGTAACAATGGCACAATTAAAAGGAACTTTAGATATGTTCGTTAAGAAGTTATTTGGTGAGCATACAAAAACTAAGTTTAGACCACACAACTTCCCATTCACAGAGCCAAGTGCAGAAGTAGACGTTACTTGCTTTAAATGTGAAGGAGCAGGATGTCCAATGTGTAAAGGTGAAGGTTGGATAGAAATACTAGGAGCAGGTATGGTTCATCCAAATGTACTTAGAAACTGTGGAATTGACCCAGAAGTTTATAGTGGATTTGCATTTGGTATGGGACTTGATAGAATAACAATGCTTAAGTATGAAATAGATGATATAAGACTATTATTTGAAAATGATATGAGATTTTTAAATCAATTTTAATTAGGAGGATTTAAGATGTTAGTACCTTTAAAATGGTTAAGAGATTACGTTGATATAGATTTAGATACACAAGAATTCGCTGATATGATGACTATGACAGGATCAAAAGTTGAGAAAGTAGAGTTCTTTGGAAAAGAAACAAATGGAGTTGAAGTATGTAAAATACTTGAAATAGAACAACATCCAGATGCAGATAGATTAAAAGTAACAAAGGTTGAAGTAGCTGATGGACAAATACTTCAAATAGTAACTAATGCAACTAACATAAAAGTAGGAGACTATGTACCAGTTGCTAGAATAGGTGCAGTATTACCTGGAGATTTCAAAATAAAGAAAGGTAAGTTAAGAGGAGTATTATCAGAAGGAATGTTCTGTGGTGCAGAGGAATTAACTATACCTTCTCAATACGTTGAAGAACATAAAAAAGATGGCATATATATATTAGACCATGAAGAATCTTTTGAATTAGGAAAAGATGTTAGAGAAGTTTTAGGAATAAACGATGCATTAATAGAATTTGAAATAACTTCTAATAGACCAGATTGTAGATCTATAATAGGATTAGCAAGAGAAGCTGCCGTTACTGTAGGAAAAGAATTAAAATTCCCAGGAATAAAAGTAAATGGTTCTGATGAAGAAATGCAATTTGAAATAGATATTCAAACAGATTTATGTAAGAGATATTGTGGAAAAGTTGTAAAAGACGTTAAAGTTGGGCCATCTCCATACTGGATGCAAAGAAGACTTATAGAAGCTGGAATGAGACCAATAAACAACATAGTAGATATAACTAACTATGTTATGTTAGAGCTAGGTCAACCACTTCATGCATTTGACTTAGAAGATATAAAATACAATAAAATGACAGTTAAATTAGCTGAGCAAGGTGAAAAGTTTACTACGCTAGATGGTGTTGAAAGAGAATTAACATCAGACATGTTAGTTATAGGAAATGAAGAAAAAACTTTAGACTTAGCAGGAATAATGGGTGGAGAAAATTCTGAAGTTAAAGATACAACTACATCAATATTCCTTGAAGGTGCAAGCTTTGCAAAAGAAAGTATAAGAGCTACATCTAAGAAATTAGGACTTAGAACAGAAGCTTCATCAAGATTTGAAAAAGGTATAGATGTTAATTTAGCAGAGACTGCTGTAAATAGAGCATGTCAATTAATAGAAGAATTAGGATGTGGTAGAGTTCTTAATGGAATGCTTGACTACTATCCAGTAAAAGAAGAAGTTCAAAAGATAACTGTTAACCCTGTGAGAATAAACAAATTATTAGGTGTTAACGTACCTATGGACCAATTTATAAGCATATTAGAAAGATTAGAGTTTAAATGTAACCTAATATCTTCTGAAAAATTAGAATTAGAAGTTCCAAGCTTTAGACTAGATATAGCTGAAGATGCAGATATATTAGAAGAAATAGCTAGAATATACGGATATGAAAATATACCAACAGCTACTTTAGAAGGAAATGCTACAGCAGGTGTAAAAACTGATAAACAAAAGTTCACAGATAAGATAGTATCTAGTTCAATAGCAGCAGGCTTAAATGAAATATTAACATATTCATTTGTAAGCCCAAGAGGTGTTGATAGAATAAATTTATCATCTGAAGACTCTAGAAGAAACTTTGTAAAACTAATGAATCCATTAGGTGAGGAAACTTCAGTTATGAGAACTACACTAATACCTAATATGTTAGAAGTATTATCTACAAATGTAGCTCATAAAGTTGAAGAAGTATCAGCATTTGAATGTGGAAATACATTTACACCACAAGAAGGATTACCAGTAGAAACGAAGAAATATTGTATAGGAATGTATGGAAAAGATGTAGATTTCTTCTCTATAAAAGGTGTTGTAGAAAGTGTACTAAATAATGTAGGGTTCAAAGGATATGAAATAGAACCAGAAAAAACTAACCCAACATTCCATCCAGGAAGATGTGCTAAAGTTATGTTTAATGGAGAATGCATAGGTACATTTGGAGAATTACATCCAGACGTAATAGAAAATTATAACTTAGGACAAAGAGTTTATGTTTGTGAAATGAATGTAGAATCTGTATTTGAAAATACATCAACAGAAAAAACTTATACTCCATTACCTAAGTATCCATCTACATCAAGAGATATAGCTTTATTAGTTAAGGATGAAGTATATGTTAAAGAAATAGAAGATATAATAAAAGCTAATGCAGGTGGATTAGTTGAAAGCTACAAATTATTTGACGTATATAAAGGTGCTCAAATAGAAGAAGGATACAAGTCTATAGCATACTCTATAACATATAGAAGTATAGAGAAAACTTTAACTGATGAAGATGTGGCAAAAGTACACGATAAAATATTAAATGAGTTAAGTGAAAAATTAGGTGCAACACTAAGATCTAACTAATACAAGGGGGATATTAGTATGAACAAAGTTACCGTTAAGATACATGGTGCAGAGTATCCTATGGTTGGAGAAAAATCTGAAAAACATATGATAAGTGTAGCAGCATTTGTAGATACAGAAATGAATAAAATAGGTGAGGCTAATAAAAGATTAAGCTCATCTCAAGTAGCTATATTAGCAGCTATAAATATAACAGATGAATTGTTTGATTGTGCAGATACACTAGAAAAAGTAGAAAAAGAAAATGAAGAATTAAAGAAAAAAGTTGGAAATAGTGGGGAAGAATATAAGCTTGAAATAAAAGAGCTTGAATACCACTTAGAAAACAAAGATAAAGAAAATAAGAACCATATATCTAAGATAGAAGAACTTAATAAGTTAATAGAGGAACAAAAGAAAGAAATAGAGCAACTAAAAAATGGCACTAATTTATCTAAACAAGAAGTTGAAGATTTAAAAAATGAAATAAAAGAGCTTAAATCATCTGTTGAAATGGCAGAAGAAAAAGCTAATGTTGCAGAACAACTTTCTTCTAAATTCCAAAATGATGCATATAAATTACAATTAGAAAAAATTGAAATAGAAAATGAATTAAAATATCTTAGAGCAATGAAATAAGTTTACTTATATTTAAAATTAAACCTTCAGGGGGACCTGAAGGTTTTAATTTTAAAACTTAGGGACATTATAAATATAGAAAAAATATTACGTATAGGAGGAGAAGTATGAAAGACATAGAATTATTAGCACCCGTTGGTTCCTTTGAAGCGTTAAAAGCAGCTGTTCAAAATGGTGCAAATGCAGTTTACTTAGGAGGAAAAGAATTTAGTGCTAGAGCATCAGCAAATAATTTTGATAGAGAAGAATTAAGAGAAGCAGTAAAATATGCTCACATAAGAGGAGTACAAGTTTTTGTAACGGCTAATACATTAATAAAACAAAATGAAATAGAAGATTTTTTTAAGTATGCTAAATATCTATACGACATAGATGTAGATGCAGTTATACTTCAAGACATAGGTATAGCTAGAATTATTAAAAATGAGTTACCTGATTTTGAAATACATGCAAGTACACAAATGGTAGCACATTCTTTAGAAGATGTTAGATATCTAGAAAATGCTGGATTTGATAGAGTAGTACTAGCAAGAGAAGTTAAAGTAGATGAAATAAAATATATATGTGATAACTGTAAAGCAGATATAGAAGTATTTGTTCATGGAGCACTGTGTGTATGCTATTCTGGACAATGTTTAATGAGTTCTATGATAGGTAACAGATCAGGAAATAGAGGAAGATGTGCTCAACCATGTAGACAAAGATATGAACTTTTAGATGTTTATACTGGAGAAGTAGTAAATAGCAATGGAGACTATTTATTAAGTCCAAGAGATTTAAGCACAATAGAAGAAATAGATAAAATAATAGATGCAGGAGTTCATTCTCTTAAGATAGAAGGTCGTATGAAAAGACCTGAGTATGTAGCTACTGTTATAGAGAGTTATAGAAAAACTATAGATGAATACTTACAAACTAAAAAAGTGAATGTTTCAGATGAAACAATAAGTGATTTATACACTATATTTAATAGAAAATTTACAAAAGGACTTATTTTAGGAGAAGTTGGCGCAGATGTAATGAATTCACAACTTCCAAATAATCAAGGATTATATTTAGGTAAGGTATTAGATTACAATAAAAAAGCTAAAAGACTAAAGATAAGACTTGAAAATACACTTAAAAAAGGCGATGGAATAAATCTTGGTGGTGGAACTATAGGAAGAATCATCAAAAATGGTGAGATAGATACTATAGGATATAAGGGCGAGATAATAGAACTAGATTTTATAGGTGAAGCTAAAAGAAATCAAATAGTATTTAAAACATCAGATAGTGAACTTATGGATAGAGTACAAGCTACATTTACTCAAGATAAAGAATTTGTTAAAAACATGATAGATTCATATATAAGTGTTAAGCTAGATAAAAAACCAATACTTACATTAGCTGATAAAAAAGGAAATACTGCCACAATAGAAGGAGACAAAATAGTTGAAGAGGCTATGAAGGTAGCTTTAAGTGAGGAAAAAATAGAAACTCAGCTTAGAAAATTAGGTAATACTCCTTATGAAATGGATAGTGTAAATATAGAATTAGATGAAAATGTAAGTTTACCAATAAGTATACTAAATCAAATGAGAAGAGATTGTATAGAGCTTTTAGATAAAGAAAGAGTTAAAATAAAAAATAGAGATTTTAAAAATAGAAGATTATCATATAATCCAATTAAATTTAATCGAGATACGGTAAGTAATTTATCTGTTAAAGTTAAAAATTTAGAACAATTACAAAGTGCACTTGAGTGCGGTATAGATAAAATATATTATGAAGATACTAAAACATTAGAAGAAGCTATAAAAGCTGGACTAAAATATAATATAAAAGTTATATATTCAGCTCCTAGAATAATAAGAGGCAAGGAATACAAGCAATTAGAAAAAGCTAAAAATATAGGAGTAAATTCTATACAAGTAGGTATATGGGGAGCTATAGATTATTTTAAAGGTAAAGAGCTAAATATAGATTACTACTTAAATGCATTCAATAGTGAAACTATAAATTACTTTAAAGAAATAGGTGCAACTAATCTTTGTATATCTCAGGAATTAAACATAAATGAAATAAGAGAAACAATAAAATATACAGATATTAATATAGAATCTGTGGTTTATGGATATACTCCACTTATGATAACAGAATACTGTCCAATGGGAGTAGTAGTTCGAGATTGCAAAAAAGATAAAAGAGTTGCTAAATGTAGCCAAAGCACATATGCACTAAGAAACTCTAAAGGGGAAGAGTTTAGATTATCACAAGATCTATTCTGTAGAACAACTATATATAATACAAATGTTACTTGTATGTTAGATAACTTATACGAACTAAATGAAATAGGTATAAATACATTTAGATTAGATTTTACATTAGAAGATAGTCAAACTGTTAAGAAGGTAATAGAGGCATATCAAGAAGTATTAAGCAACAACTACAAATTAGGAAGTAAAGCTACAAAACTTTATAATGAATTAGATGCTAAAGGTGTAAGTGCAGGTCATTATTACAAGGGAGTAGAATAAATTAAATTTGTATAGTAAGTATATGTATTATCAACAATATCAAATATATTTACTTAAAAAATTATAATAGATTTAATATTTATATAGGAGGTATTGGGAAATGAGAGAACAAGCAGTAGGATTAGTAAATAAATATTTAAAATCTGAACATCTAATAAAGCACTCATATGCAGTAGAAGCTGTAATGAAAGCTTTAGGAAATAAACTAGAACCAGAAAAATCTGATGATTGGGCATTAGCAGGATTACTACATGATTTAGATTCAGATATGTTAGATTATAAAAATAATCCAGAAGAATCTAAATTGCATGGGATCAAAACTATCGAATTACTTAAAAATGAAGGTTTTGGAAATGATTACATATATCAAGCAATAAAAGCTCATAATGAAGATAATGGAACAAAAAGAATAAGCACAATTGATAAAGCTATATATGCAGCAGATCCAATAACTGGATTTATAACAGCCATAGCTTTAGTTTATCCAGATAAGAAATTATCTAGTGTAAAAGTAAAGTCTATAACTAAGCGTATGAAAGAACTTAAATTTGCAGCAGGAGCAAACAGGGATGCAATGAGAAGCATAGAAGAATTAGGCATTCCATTTGCTGAATTTGCACAACTATCACTAGAGGCAATGCAAGGAATAAGTGATGAGCTAGGACTATAGAGATATAATATACATAAATTGACTATAATTAATAAATATGATAATATTATCAACAGTATAAAAGTTGAATAATGCTCTGGGTATTAGTATCCAGAGCATTTTTAAATATATATAATATAAAGTTTAGTATAAATTAAATTTAGTAAATTCGTATAACTTAGCCAATATAAAATATTTTTATTATGTATGGCTAATATAGATTTGCATAAAATTTATTAATTTAACTTTTGTATATATAAAATAAACTTGAAAGAGAGACGGATATTATGAGCAGAAAAAAAGTTTTTAATGGTAAAAGATTAAAAATAGCTAGAATGTATAGAGGAAAAACTGTAGATATGCTAGCTAAAGAAATAAATATAAATAAAAAAGATATAATTGCTTTTGAAGAGGAAAAGTACAAGCCAACTCCAGAAAATGAAATGAAATTAGCAAATGCTTTAAGGTTTCCAAAAGAATACTTCTTCCAAATGGATAACATTAAAGTTGTAGTTGATAGTACTCATATAAAGCCAGAATCGAGAATACCTAGAGTAGAAGAAATTTCATACAAAGAAAAGTTAGTAATGGCACATAAAATATTATCTTTTATAGAAGGATATATACAATTCCCAGAAATGAACATACCAACTAACTTAAATAGAAACGATGATATAGAGACATTAGCAACAAAAGTAAGAAGACATTTTGAATTAGGTGATGGACCTATAGGAAATGTGTTAAGCGTGTTAGAGTATAATGGGATAATAGTAACAGACACTAATGTAAATACAAAAGGAGCACTAGCGTTTACGCAAAAACAAACAACTGATAAAAATACTAGATATATAGTATCTTTAGGAAATGATAAAAAATCAGCGACTACAAGAAACTATGACTTAGCTTATGAATTAGCATACATGGTTAGTGTTGAAGCGGGGATACAAGCTAAAAAATTCTCAAAAGATGAATTTGCGTGTGTATTTTTATTGCCAGAAGAAACATTCTTACCAGATTTAAAAGATGTTAATGAGATAGAGGATTTTGTAGAATTAAAAGCAAAATGGATAGTTCCAATATGGGCTATGATATTAAGAGGATACCAGCTAGGTGTTATTAATTACAAGAAATATATGTACTTAATGAACCAAATGGATAAGAAAGGTTGGAGCAAGAAGGAACCATTAGATGCTAATATAAAAGCAACAAGTCCAGTTTTACTTAGAAAATCTGTGGATATGATACTTGAAAGTGGTATTATGAGTGGAGCTACTTTAGTGGATAACTTAGCAAGTTGTGGATTAAGCCTTTATCCTGATGAAATAGAGTCATTATTAGGACTAAAAGAAGGAAAATTAGCACCTAAAGTTAAGAGAGATAATGTAACAAAGGTTAATTTTAAAAATAAAAAATAATACCAAAAGAGTAACAAAGCCTAAGTTATAATAAGCATTTGTTACTCTTTTAAATTGTAATAATTTATTAAATAAAATATCTTAAAATAATAGTAGAAAATTAGAATATTTTTTTAACAAATATTTAACACAAAAAACATATACAAAGTATAGAATTTTATGTTATTTTAAACTTAAGGATAAGAAATCGAACCTAACATAAAAGAATAAATTTAACATAAAATAATTATATAACAACAGTAAGATAAAAAATAAAGTTTTTAAATATAATTCCAGTATTATTTAAAATCCTGCCTATAAAAATTCTAAAACCTTAAATTTAAATTCACTAAACTTAATTAATTATAATAAAGGAGGTAATAATTATTTGATAAACTTAATGATTATGTGTTCATTAGTTCTATTAATATGTATAACATCAAGTAAAATTTTATATAAATTTGGAGTCCCAATTCTTCTAATTTTTATAGGATTAGGAATGTTGACTGGATCTGATGGTATTGTTGGAATATATTTTGATAACTATGAATTAACAAGACAGATATGTTCTATAGGATTAGTTTTTATAATGTTCTATGGAGGATTTGGTACTAGTTGGGATATGGCAAAACCAGTTGCTGTTCCATCAATACTTCTATCAACAGTAGGTGTTGTTATAACTGCTGGTTTAACAGGAATATTTTGCTTTAAGGTATTTGATACTTCTTTATTAGAAGGATTACTTATAGGATCGATAGTTGCATCTACAGATGCGGCATCAGTTTTCGCAATATTACGTTCTCAAAAGTTAAACTTAAAGGGATCTATTGCTTCAATATTAGAGATTGAAAGTGGAAGCAATGACCCTTTAGCATATATGTTGACTATAATTATTTTAGGATTAATGGCAGATAAAGGATATGATACCATAATACCAATGCTTTTAAATCAAGTTGTAGTTGGAATTTTATCGGCTGTTTTATTAGGTAAGCTTACAATTTATTTATTAAGAAATACCAAGTTTGAAATAGATGGATTTTATCCTATATTTGTTATGGGAATAGCAGTACTATCTTATGCTTTAAGTGAGCATTTTGGTGGAAATGGATATTTATCTGTATATATGACTGGTATTATGATAGGTAACAGTAAGATACCACATAAAAAAAGTATGTTCCAATTTTTTGATGGAATTTCATGGATTATGCAAATAATGTTATTTTTCATATTAGGACTGCTATCATTCCCATCGCAAATACCTTCTGTAATGATAAAAGGTATTTCCATATCTATATTTATGATTTGTATAGCAAGACCAATAGCAATTTTTAGCATACTAAGTTGGTTTAAAATTCCTTTAAAGCAACAAGCTTTTGTATCTTGGGTAGGTCTTAGAGGTGCTGCTTCAATAGTTTTTGCAATATATGCAGTAACTTATGGAGTTCCTGTTGAAAGTGATATTTTCCATATAGTATTTTTTGTTGCTTTGTTCTCTGTTGCGATACAAGGTACACTTTTACCTACAGTAGCTAAAAAGCTCGACTTAATTGATGATAAGTCTCCAGTATTAAAGACATTCAATGATTACAGGGAAGAGATAGGTACAAATTTATTAGAAATAACGGTTCAAAATAATAGTGGCATTGCAAATAAAGCTATAATGGATTCAAATATACCTGAGGATATACTTATCGTAATGATAAAGCGTAACAAGGAAGTATTGATTCCAAATGGATCTACTCAAATTCTTCCTCAAGATGTGTTAGTTATAGCTGGAAATGATTTTGAGGTATTGAATGACTTATTATGTAAAAGCAATTAATATTTATGTATATAAGTAAATTTATGCTACAGGATATATTTAAATATCGCTCGAAAAATAGTTTTTTGTTAATATAGGGAAAGAATTTTAGGATTATATTTAAATTCTTTATTCAATAATAAATAATTTGATAGGGGTATATGCCCCTATTTTTTTGCTTGTAATAAATTTTATTAATAGTAAAGAGATTTAAAATGTAATATAAGTACAATTTACTGTGTCCTATGTATATTTATTTGATTATCAAATGTATTAGGAATTATAATAAAATTAAATAAACTACCAAACGAAAATATTGCAATACTAATAAAATAAGGGGGATGTGTTATGAAAAAAATGAAAATGCTATTATTAGTATTTTTAACAGGAGTTGTACTAGGGGGATGTACTACTTCAAAATTAAGTGAATCTTATGATGAAGAATTGTTAAAAGAAGATGCTCAAGGAATAGTTAATATGATTTGTAATGACGAGTATAGTAAAGTTATAGATAAAATGAGTGAAAATTTAAAAACTCAAATAAATGCAGAACAATTAAAAGAAGCGTGGCAACCTATGAAAGATAAACTAGGTAAATTTAAGTCTATTAACAAAGAAGAATTAATAGGTAATGAAGATTTAGCTACTGTAGTAGAAGTTGTGGAATTTGATAATGGTAAAGCACAGTTTACAATCACTTATAATGAAGATATGAAGCTAGAGGGGTTATATATGAAGTAATGTAGAGAAAAGATATGTAAGTCAATTTTAATATATTGATTTATATATCTTTATTTGTATAGGGGATGATATTATGATTTCTAATAAATATGAAAAGATAGTCTTTGGGATAATGATAGCGATGGCTATGGGGTTAATTATATTTCTAAATATGGACCATAGTCTTCATAAAATGCACTTCGAAGAAGATAAAATAAGGATAAAAATAGATAGCATATATAAAGGATATTAAAAGTGCAGAGCTATTAGATGACATTCCTATAGGAAATAAAGTAAATGGTACTAGCACAGCAACATATTTAAGGGGAACTTTCCAAATAGACAGAGATGAAAAGGGGAAGTTATATGTGTATCGTAATAGCAAACCATATATAAAAATCACAACAAGCGATAAAACTCTAATATACAATGATAAAGATAGTAATAAAACAATAGAAACATATAATCAATTAATAAAAAAGTATAATTTAAAAAGTAGCACAAATTCGGTTAAATATAATAATTTCAAGTCTAGCCAAACAAGCTATACTCAAAAAGATGATATAGTAATAGCTATATCAATGATGCCTGCAGTTTTGTTTTTTGTAGGAATAGGAATATATTCATTTAAAAGAAAAACTCCTATGCACTTTTGGGCAGGGACTATAGTTAAATCAGAAGAAATAAGTAATATAAAAGCATATAATAGAGCAAATGGAATTATGTGGATTGCGTATGGGTTATCATTTTTATTGATACCACTACTTGGTTCTATGGTAGGAGGTATAGTTATTGCTATACTATCTTCATTTATGATAGTAGGAATGGTACTTTGTTATAAATGTATTTATAATAAATATAAGGTTAAATAGATTAAAAATGAAAGATGAGGAATTGAAACAAAAGGGTAAATTTATGGGATATATAAAATCATACACTAATTTAAGTAATATAGAAAAGAATGAAGTTTATAAATTCATAAAAGTTAAGGAAAATTCAGTTAATTTATTAGAAGAATTGGATGATAAATTTAATATAAAAATATATGAATATGGTGAAGGTGCATTATTTTATTTTGAGGAAAATAAAGTAGTGGCGAGTATATGCGTAGTTTTAGAAGTAGCAAAAATATTAAAAAGTGCATATATTCACCAAATAAAATGTGCTAAGGATATAACAGATAAAGTTGAAATAATAAGAAAACTAGTAGAAGAATCTGTTAACATATCTAAAGCAAAAGGAGCGACGGATATAAGATTAGGAATAAATAAACAAGAAATATCTAATGAAGAGATAAATAAACTAAACTTTAAAATAGAATACAATTCTTTTGAAATGGTATTAAAGGATAGGTGTAAGAGGAATAAATTATTGAAGCTAAAAAGTTTAAATGAAGAAAATAAGTTAAGGTATATAGATATTTATAATGATTCATTTAGTGATATGCCACATGGTACAGTAACAAATATTGATACTGTAAACAAAAATATAGAAAAAAGTAAAAATGATAATAATAGATATTTTATAGTATTAGATGAAGAAGATAATGAAATCGGATTTATAGAAATTATTATTGAAAGTGACAAGGGATTATTTGATATTGGATTATGTAAAAAATATAGAGGCAAGGGGTATGGAAAGAGAATAATAGAAACAGCAATACAGTTTTTAGCAGAGAGACAAGTTAAAGAAATTGCGCTTATAGTCATAGAACAAAATAAAATAGCCTATGAAATGTACAAAAAAAGAGGATTTGAAGTAAGCCAGATAATGGGCGGATGGGTTATATTGTAATTAATTTTATTAATAAATTTATAAAATTTTTATAAAGCAGAGTTTTGTTAATGTGAAACTCTGCTTTAATTTCGTGTAAATAATAAAAAATTTTGAACTAAGTTGATAGGATTTTTATATAGATTACGTATTAGTTAGTATAAAAGCTTTTATAAAAGAGGGTAAGGAGGAATTATTTTGCAAGATGAATTGATTATTAAGTATATAAGGAAAAGGAAAGAAGAAGGAATGGAGATGTTAATAGATAGTTATAGGGGTCTAATAACATCAGTAATTAGAAGACATTTAGGTGTACTTATAAATTATGAGGAAGAGTGTGTAAGTGATGTACTTTTATCTATATGGGATAGTATAAAAAGTTTTGATAAAAGCAAGAATGATTTTAAAAACTGGGTATGTGCAATATCAAAATATAAAGCGATAGATTATAAAAGAAAGTATATATCAAAAATTGAAACTACTGATATAAGTCAAGAATTATATTACATAGATACTGATTTAATGAAAGCTGAAATTGAGGAAGAAATAAAAGAGATACTAAGTCATTTAAATGATAAAGATAGGGAACTTTTTATAAAACACTATTTAGAAGGTGAAAGTTTGGAGAGTATAGCAGTGAAAAATAACGCAAAGGTGTCTAATTTATATAATCGTTTATCCAGAGGGCGAAAAAGAATTAGGGAAAGTATATCTAAATAGGGAGGTTAAGTATGAAGGACGATTTTGAAATATTAAATGATGTAAAAATGAATGTAGATGATTATGAAGAAGTAAAGTTTGATAATAATGATGAGCTTAAAAATAAAATGAAAATAAAAATTAGAAATAGAAATAAGAATAAAAGATTTAAAAGAGGTATAGTAGCAGCTTCATTATTAGCAATTTTAAGTAGTGGTATTATTCTAGATAATAATATATGGGCAGACATAGAAAGATTTTGGTATTCATTAGGTGATATTGTAAATATGAAAAAAGAAGAACTTGAAGATTATAAGTACAATATAAATAAGGTAGCGATAGATAAAAATGTAAAGATTTCACTTAAAGATGTAATTTTAGATAATGGAAGCTTGATACTAAACTTAAATGTTGATTACAGCAAATTTAATCCATTCAAAGATTTCACAGAGAAGCAACAGAAAGAGTGGTCATTTGATAAATGGGGAAGAGAGGAAACACTATTAACGGTAGGAGAAATAAACAATATATATATAGATGGAGTTAAGTATGAAGGTCAATCTTGGGCAATAGGAGATCATTATCAAAAAAAAGAAAAATCAGTAGATGTTGTTATGGAACAAGGAATAGATATGACTATTAAAGAAGGCAACGACATTAATTCTGAACGAGTTAAAAAAGATGAATTTCCTTATGTTATAAACAAAGATAAAATATATAATTTCAAAATTCAAATTAAAAAACTTCATCTTGAACAAGATTGGGAATCTCAATATAAATCTTATGATGAGGTTAAAAAAGCTGGTGGTCCACATTCTGGGATTATAAGAGGAAACTGGGAGTTTAATATAGACATAAAGGGAGAGGATTTAATAGATAAATCTAAATCATATTCAATAGATGAAGTTATAGAATTTTCATTAAATAATAAAGTAGCTAGCATAGAATTTAGTGAAGTAATAGCTTCGCCTCTATCTGTAGAAATAAAGTATAAGTTTCTAGGAATAAATAATGTTGATTTTGATCGTATAAGATTAAAAGTAAAAGATGAAAATAATAAGGAAATAATTCCAGATGGGATGAATGTAAATAATGGAACGCATGAAGTAGTTGAGAAATATAAAAATACATCTAATAATTATAGCGAATTAAAAATCGTACCAACTATTGTAGATGATAAATATAATGTTAAGGAAGTTCTTGAAGATAAAGCTATAAAGGTAAAATTAGATTAAACATAAAATAAGTAGGGCAAATTCCCTACTTATTTTATGTTTAACAAGAAACTAATCTTAGTTATGTTCATTCATTGATTTTAATATAGCAACTAAGTATTCCCAAGTACGAGTAGTTGAAGATATACTTAAATGCTCATTTGGTGTATGAACTTCAAACATGTTAGGTCCAAAAGATATAGCTTGTGCATGAGGCATTTTGTCTAATAATAATCCACATTCAAGACCAGCATGTAAAGCTTTTATAATAGGCTTTTTACCATTTAATTTTTCATAAGTATGGACACATATATCTTCTAATTTAGAACCTTTAGCATATTCCCATGCTGGGTAATCACTTTCTAAAGTAAATTCTCCACCTAAAGTTTGAGATAATAAGTTCATTTTATTAGTTATATTTTCTTTTAAAGAAGTAACTGAACTTCTAACAGCACATTCAAAAGTTACTTCATTTTCAAGAGTTCTAACAACACCTAAGTTAGTAGAACTTTCAACAAGTCCTTCTATATCCATACTCATAGTTTGGATTCCATTAGGTATTAAGTTTAAAGTTCTTATTACATTATTTTTACAATCATTAGTAAGAACCTTTTCAACAGTAGTTTCTTTACATTCTACAACTATGTCAGGATCAGAAGAAGCAAATTCATGTATGAAAGTGTTTTCCATTTCTTTTATACATGCCATAGCTTTTTCTACATCATTCTTATCAACTACTATAACAGCTTCGCACTCACGAGGTATAGCATTGTTTTTAGAACCACCTTCAACTTTTGCTAAGTCAAAGTCAACACATAATGAGTTTAAAAGTCTTCCCATTAATATATTAGAGTTAGCTCTTTGTTTTATTATATCCATTCCTGAGTGTCCACCAAGAAGTCCTTTTATATCAACTAGTAGAGCTTGTTTGTTAGCATCTACATTGGTAAACTCAGCATTTAATTTAGAGTGAGCAGTAACCCCACCAGCACAACTTACAAGTAAGAAACCTTCTTCTTCTGAATCAAGGTTTATTATGTATTGTCCTTTAAGATTAGAACCGTCAAGAGCCATAGCTCCACTCATTCCAGCCTCTTCATCTGAAGTTATTAAAACTTCTATTTGAGGATGTGCTAAATCATTAGATGCAAGTACAGCCATACCCATAGCAACAGCTATACCGTTATCAGCACCAAGAGTAGTTCCTGTAGCATATATCATGTCATCTTCTATTCTTAATTTTATTGGGTCTTTAGTAAAGTCATGTTCTGTGTTTTTATTTTTTTCACAAACCATATCCATATGACCTTGAAGTATAACACCTGGACAGTTTTCATATCCTTTTGTAGCAGGTTTTCTTATTATGATATTTAACGCATCATCTTGGATAGTTTCTAAGCCTAAGTCTTCACCAAATTTTTTTAGATAATCACTTATAGCTTTTTCATTTCCAGAACCACGAGGTATCTGAGATATCTCTTCAAAATAATTAAAAACAAGCTCTGGATTTAAACCTTTTAATACGTTTTCCATAAGTATTCACTCCTTTTAGATGAAATTAAATATTTAAGTATATGCTAAGTAAAAAGCATGAAACTTAAATAATATAATTATATTATAACACTAAATCTAATATATTCCAAAATAAATAGTTAGTTTTGAAACTAATAAGTTTATATATATAGCAAAATACAGTTTTTATCCTATTATAAACAACTATATTTATGTATAATATTAGTTAGCTATACAAATAGTATAATACAAATATACATAAAATAAACGTAATTATATAGATATAGATTCAAGGAGGAAATAATGAATTCAAAAGCACTAAAGGTTTTAGAATTTGATAAAATAATAGACCTATTGAAAAGCAAAGCATCATCTTCATTAGGTATGAGATACATAGAAAAACTAACACCAAGTTCTGACTTTAATGAAGTTAAGTCAAGATTAGAGGAAACAAGTGAGGCACAAGCCATACTTATAAAAAGAGGTTTTGTTGGATTACAGGGAATATACGATATAGAAGATAAGGTAAAGAGAGCAAGTGTAGGGGCAGCATTAGACCCAGGTAGCTTACTAATGATAGGAAATACTTTAAGAGTAGCCAGAATGCTTAGTAATAATTTAGCATCTAGTGAAGAAGAAGATTTTAACTACCCAATAATACAATCCCTATCAAATTCTTTATACACATATAGAGATTTAGAAGAAGAAATTTTCAATGCAATAATAAGTGAGGTAGAAATATCTGATAATGCATCTAGTGAGCTTAGAAATATAAGAAGAAGAATAGTGCAAAAGAATCAATCTATAAGATCTAAGTTAAACTCAATAATATCTTCAACTACATATCAAAAGTACTTACAAGATGCAATTATATCTGTAAGAGGAGATAGATTTGTTGTGCCAGTAAAAGCTGAATATAGATCACAAGTAGCTGGTATTGTCCATGATCAATCATCATCTGGAGCAACATTATTTATAGAGCCTATGAGTATAGTTGATATGAATAATGAATTAAGGCAATTAAGACTTCAAGAAAAAGAAGAGATAGAAAAAATATTAGCAGAATTATCTTCTAAGGTAGGAGAAATAAGTAATGAACTATTAGCTAACCAAGAGATATTAGGAAGATTAGACTTTGCTTTTGCTAAGGGAAAATTATCTATACAAATGAGAGGTATAGAACCTACTTTAAATGAAGATAAATTTATAAATATAAAAAAGGGAAGACATCCATTACTAGATAAAGATACTGTTGTTCCAAACTCAATTTATTTAGGGAGAGAATTCCATACATTACTTATAACAGGACCTAATACAGGTGGTAAAACTGTAACTATCAAAACTGTTGGTTTATTTGCACTTATGAATCAAAGTGGACTTCACATACCTGCTGATTTTGGAAGTAGTATGTGTGTATATGATAATGTATTTGCAGATATTGGTGATGAGCAAAGTATAGAGCAAAGCTTATCTACATTTTCATCTCATATGACAAATATAGTATCTATATTAAAAGAAGTAACAGAAGACTCTTTAGTAATATTTGACGAGCTTGGAGCTGGAACTGACCCAATAGAAGGAGCGGCTCTTGCAATAGCTATACTTGAAGATGTAAAAAGCATTGGAGCTAAATGTATAGCTACAACACACTATAGTGAATTAAAGAACTATGCACTTACTAAAGAAGGTGTTGAAAATGCAGCTGTTGATTTTGACTTAGAAACTTTAAGTCCTACGTATAGATTACTTATAGGTGTTCCAGGGAAATCAAATGCCTTTGAGATTTCTAGAAAGTTAGGGCTAAGTGATTATGTAATAAGTAGAGCTAGAGAGTTTATAGATAGTGATAATATAGCAATAGAAGATGTGCTTCAAAATGTAGAGAAAAATAGAATTAAAGCTGAAGAAGATAGAGAAGAAGCCGAAAAATTAAAGTCAGAAATAGAAAAGCTAAAGGCTGAGTACGATGAAAAGCTTGCGAAAATGAGTGAACAAAAAGAAAAGATAATGGAAAGAGCAAGACAAGAAGCCTTTAGAATAACAAGACAAGCAAAAGAAGAAGTAGATTTAATAGTAAAAGAACTTAGAGAACTAGAAAAAGAAAGAGCATCTAAAGAAAAGAATCAAAGGATAGAGGCGCTTAGAAAAGAAATATCTAGTTCAATGGGAAGTCTTCAACCAACTGTTAAGAGCATGATTGTTCCTAAAGTATCAAGTAAAGAAGTAAAAGACTTAAAAGTTGGGGAAGAAGTAAAAGTTATAACTTTAAATCAACAAGGTAGCGTTGTTTCAGTTGATAACAATAAAAAAGAAGCTGTTGTTCAAATAGGAATAATGAAGATGAATCTACCGTTTAAGTCTCTTCAAAAAGTTAAAAAAGACCCTAAAACAACAATCACTAAATCAACAAGAAGTATAATAAAAGCTAAATCAGGAAGAGTAAAAAGCGAAGTAGATTTAAGAGGTATGAATTTAGAAGAGGCTATAATGGAAGTTGAAAAATATTTAGATGATGCTTATGTAGCTGGCCTTGAAATGGTAACTGTTATACATGGCGTAGGAACTGGAGTATTAAAATCTGGACTACAAGATGTATTAAAGAGAAATAGACATGTTAAGTCTCAAAGAGCTGGACAATATGGAGAAGGTGGAGCTGGAGTTACTATCGTAAATCTAAAATAAAAAATGATTTGTTCACTATATCGTTAGATGTTTAAAATATATAATTTTGCGATATAGCAAATTTTTTATAAAAGTAATATATATAAGGTGGTACAATATGATTTTAGTATCAGCATGCTTACTTGGAATAAATTGTAAGTACAATGGAGAAAATAATAAAAATGAAAATGTAAAAAAGTTCTTAGAAGGTAAAGAGTTTATAATAGTGTGTCCAGAACAATTAGGAGGAATGAGCACACCAAGAGAACCTTCAGAAATAGTTAAACTAGATGGATATGATGTTATAAAAGGAAAAGCAAGTGTAATTAATAAGCAAAGATTGGATGTAACTAAAAAGTTTAGAAATGGAGCAGATGAAGCTTTAAAAATAGCTAAATTATATAACTGCAAAGAGGCTATATTAAAAGATGGAAGTCCATCTTGTGGTTCAAGTTATATATATGATGGAAGTTTTGCAGGTAAAAAGAAGGACGGCTTAGGAGTTACTGCTGCATTATTAATAGAAAATGGAATAAAAGTAATAAGTGAAAAAGAACTATAAGTAAAGTAAATTTTTATTTTAAATTTAAATGGAATAATTAACTTATACAAAATTGTATTATAAATAAGAATATTGCTAAAATATAGTTAATAAATAAACCAAATAACTTGAAAAAACTCATAAATTGATTTACCATAAAATAATAAGAATATGAGAGGAGAAATATAATGCAAGATTTTAAGATAGAAATAGCAAACTGCTTAAAAGAAAACATAGAAGATTTAACATTAGAAGAAATAGTTGGTCTTATAGAAGTACCACCAAACAAAGAAATGGGAGATTATGCATTTCCTTGCTTTAAATTAGCAAAAGTATTTAGAAAAGCTCCAAATATGATAGCGGCAGAATTAGCAGAAAAAATAGAAGCTAAAGGAGCAATATCTAAGGTATTACCTTTAGGAGGATATGTTAACTTCTTCGTTGACAAATCTCAATTAGCTAAAAATGTTATAAATGATGTTTTAACTCAAAAAGAAAAGTACGGACACAGTGATTTAGGAAAGGATAAGACAGTTGTAATAGACTTCTCATCTCCAAATATCGCTAAGCCATTCCATATAGGGCATATAAGAACTACTGTTATAGGAAATTCTTTATACAAAATATATGATTCTCAAGGATACAATACAGTAAGAATAAATCACTTAGGAGACTACGGAACTCAATTTGGTAAGTTAATAGTGGCTTTCAAATTATGGGGTAGTAAAGAAGCTGTAGAAGCCAACCCAATACCAGAATTATTAAAATTATACATACAATTCCATGATGAAGCTGAAAAGCACCCAGAGATGGAAGATGAGGCAAGAGCTTGGTTCACTAAATTAGAAAATGGAGATGCTGAAGCTAAAGCATTATGGCAATGGTTCAGAGATGAAAGTTTAAAAGAATTTGCTAGAGTTTATGACTTATTAGATATAGAGTTTGATTCATATAATGGAGAAAGTTTCTACTCTGACAAAATGGACTCAGTAATAGAAACTATAAAAGAAAAAGGATTATTAAAAGAATCTCAAGGAACAAATGTTGTTGAGTTAGAAGAATTCAATATGCCACCAGCTCTTATAACTAAAAATGATGGTTCAACATTATACATGACTAGAGACTTAGCAGCTGCAGTTTATAGAAAGAATAATTATGATTTCGACAAGTGTATATATGTAGTTGGTTCTCAACAAAGCTTACATTTCCAACAATTATTCAAAGTTCTAGAATTAGTTGGATTTGAATGGGCTAAAGATATGGTACATGTACCATTTGGTATGGTTGCTTTAGAAAATGGAACAATGTCTACAAGAAAAGGTAGAGTAGTATTCTTAGAAGACGTATTAAAGCAAGCTATAGAAAAAACAAAAGAAACAATGTTAGCTAAAAATCCTAATGCATTAAATGTTGATGAAATAGCTAAGCAAGTAGGTGTTGGAGCTGTTGTGTTCCAAGAGCTATCTAACAGCAGAATAAAAGATTATACATTCTCATGGGAAAGAACTTTAAGCTTTGATGGAGAAACTGGACCATACGTTCAATATACTCATGCAAGATGTTGTGCAGTTTTAAGAAAAGCTAATGAAGAAATAACTACAGATATAAATTATGAATTATTAAATGATGAAGATAGTTCAGAAGTATTAAAGGTTATAGCATCTTTCAACAAGTCTATACTTAATGCTTTAAGAAAGAATGAACCACACATAATAACTAGATTTGTATTAGATTTAGCACAAGCATTCAATAAATTTTACCATGACAATGCCATATTAGTTGAAGATGTTGAATTAAGAAAAGCAAGACTTGCTTTAGTTGCTGCTACTAGACAAACAATAGAGAATGCTCTTAAGTTATTAGGTATGCATGCACCAGAAAGAATGTAATTATAATATTGATTAAAAATTAATATTATAATTTAGATATAATATACAGTGGTAGCTAAAACTATTGGTTCTAGTTACCACTATAATATTTTCTAATATATTTATTTTAAATTTATGTAAAAATATAATTAGTAATAATTTATATAGTTTATTAAATATAATTAAGTTTTAAAATGGCAGTGAAAAACTGTCTCTTTTTTTTGGTTAGTCAAAGCGAAGTATATTAAGTATAATAGATGATAACAATAAAGTAATATAGAGTTTCATATGAGAAAGGTTAAGAGTATGATAGCTAATACTACAATAGAAAATAATATAAAAAATGCATATATATCAGCATTTGAAATGAATGACAAATCATTAAAAGATTTAATAATAATAAATACAAAATGTCTTATTGATGATAAAATACAGAGATATGTATATATAGATAGCAATAGACTAAGAGATGAATTAATATACTATAAATTTTATGGAGAGAAGTTAAGTAGTAAAAATATAATAAATATATTACTTCCAGTAATACTTTCAAACACAAACGCAGATAAAAGTGAAGAAGTTGTTATTGATTTAGTGAGTAAGTATATAAGGTTTCTTAAAATAGAAGAAAATACATATGAGTATATATTAAGTGCTATTTGCTATAATATTATAATCCATAAATTAATAGAAAATAAAAATGTAGAATATGAAGAATTATTGCAAAGTGCAAAAGAAAAAATTATAGGATTTACAATGGAATTAGATAAATCTCAAGTAGTTAAGTTTCAAATGGAACGAATTAAAGCAATACAAATAATAGACAAGTATATAGATTTAAAAGTATATGAATACGAAGAAGATAAAGTATTAATAAATATGTTAAATGTATTGTATGATATATATATTGAAGATAGGGAAATAAGTGATAATGGAATATTAAGTATAAAAAAATCTATACTATCTATACTAAACTTCGAAGAGAATTTAAATATAAACAATATAGACTTCACCTTATCAATGGCTGAATATGTAATTAAACTAAGAAAATATATAATTAACAAAAAGATTTATAATAATCGTGTAGATCCAAGATCCCTAATTAAATTAGAAGTAGGGGAAATTACTATAGATCCGATATTTAATCAAATTGAAATTATAAAAAAAGATTTTAAAAATGATATTCTTGAGATAGGAGTCAAAGCTAAATCAGGAATATATAATCTTAAATTTAAAAAATCTTAGTTAGTATTTTCTAGGTAATTAACAAAATCTTCTTCGCTAGTGTTAGTTAAAAAGCATAGTTCTTTTATTATACTGTTTCTTAAATCTATAAATTCATTAAGTCCAGTATTTTCATTTGTATACTCTAAGGCTTTTATAATAAGCAATAAGTCCCTTTTTGATAAGGCATTGATAGATACTTGATCGATTAATTCCATAAAAAACTTCCTTTCTAAATTAGATATAATTATGATACTATTATTCTACAAAAAGGTTTAAAAAACCTTCTATTAAAGAAAAAAATGATAATATACTACATATAGTATTTTAACCTAAAATGTACAGAAAATCATAGCATAAATGAAAAAAGAGGTGAAATAATTGAAAATTTTATTAACAACGTTAAATTCAAAATTTATACATACAAATTTAGCAATAAGATATTTAAAAGAGTTTGTAAAAGACTTAGTTGAAGTAGATTTAAAAGAATATACAATAAATAATGATTTAGATTATATATTAAAAGATATACACAAACATGATTATGATGTAATACTATTTTCAACTTATATATGGAACGTAAACGATATAGTTAGATTATGCCATAATATAAAGAAAGTAAAGCCAAGTATAAAGATAGCTCTAGGTGGGCCAGAGGTAACTTATGATAGCGAAAGCTTTATGGAAAAGCACTCATTTGTAGACTATATACTTTATGGAGAGGGAGAATTAGTTTTTAGAGATTTGGTAATGTATCTAAAAGGACAAAAATCTTTAGAAGATGTAGAAGGTATAGTTTATAGAAATAACGATGAGATAGTTGTAACTAAACCTAAGGAATTATTACAAAATCTAGATGAAATACCTAGTCCTTATGATCATTTAAATCCAGCAGAATATGAAAATAGAATTGTTTACTATGAAACATCTAGAGGGTGTCCTTTTAATTGCCAATACTGCTTATCTTCAACACTTGAAGGATTAAGATATTTTAGTATAGATAGAGTAAAAAAAGATTTAAAGGCATTAATAGATGCAAGGGTATCTCAAATAAAGTTTATAGACAGAACTTTCAATGCTAACAAGAAGTTTGCACAAGAAATAATGAATTTCCTTATGGAAAATGACAATGGTTATACAACATATCATTTTGAAGTCACAGCACACTTATTAGATGAGGAAACATTAAACTTCTTAAAAGATTGCAAAGAAGGGTTATTCCAATTTGAAATAGGAGTACAAAGTACAAACCAGAAAACTCTTGATGCAGTTGGAAGAAGAGATGATTTTGAAAAATTATCTTATGCAGTTAAAAAAGTAGCATCGTATAGAAATATACATCAACATTTAGATTTAATAGCGGGACTTCCATATGAAGATTATGCAAGCTTTGAAAATTCATTTAATGATGTATTTAATTTAGGTATAGAGCATATACAATTAGGGTTCTTAAAGATGATAAAAGGAACTGGTATAAGAAATACTGCAAAAGAACATGGATATAGATACAAAGATTATACACCATATGAAGTATTATATAATGATTATATAAGTTATAGCGAAATGATAAAGTTAAAAGATATAGAAGAAATACTAGAAAGATACTATAACTCTAAAAACTTTGTATTGTCAATGAGATACATAATACATAATTATTATGAGCAAAGTCCATTTAAATTCTTTGAAGAATTTGCAACTTACTTTGATGAAAATGGGTATTTTGATGTAGCACAAGGTAAGAATCAATTATATAAAATATTATTAGATTTCTACAACGATAAGATAAATGATAAAAATGAATTATTTAATGATATATTAAAGTATGATTATATATCATTAGGTAAAACTTCAAATTTACCTCAAATATTCAATAAAGAAGATGTAGAAGATTTTAAAAATAGATGTCATATGTTCTTACAAAATGAAGATAACATATTAAAATATATACCACAGTTTGAAAATAAACCAGCTAAGCATATAATAAAATATGTTCATTTTGAACCATTTAGATTCGATATATTAAAGTTAAAAGAAGATATACATGCTGATATAAAAGAGATAAAAAATATAATTTTATTTGTCTATGATGATGATAACAAAGTTTTTGAAAAGTCAAAGTCATATAGTGTTAACATATAATATTAAATGCTAATTATTACATATTGGTATTATATATTATGAAAACATATCACATAAATTTTTAATGGGTATAAACATTAATAGATTAAAAATTATTATGTGAAGTTACAAAGGAGGAAAAAATGAAGTTTAAAATAGAAAAGTATTTATTAAAGAAAACAGAAGAATTATCTTTTATAACTATAAAACATGGTGGAGAATTTAACTTAGAAGGTTACACTATACCTAAGGGTGGATTAGATGTACCTATAAAAAATGAGGTATTAGTTAAAGGAATAAAAGAAAAGACAGCACAAGATAAGATAAATACAATGTCTATAGCAGATGCTATGATATATATAATGGGTATTGATAGCCAATTTAAGTATAATGAAGAATACAGAAAATTTTTAGATGCTTTTAGCAAAAAAGTAAATATAAATATAAAAGAATATATGGGCTATATGTCTAAAAAATACTTTGATATTGGTGAGATAACTGATTCGTTAATATACTTAAAAGCTATGATAAGTATGTATCCAAATGACATAGATGGATTATATCATTATTCAATAGTTTGCCAGGAACTAGCAAAGCAGTATCAAAAAGATATGGACAAAGAAGCTATGAATAAGTTTTTATTAGAAGCCTTAGAAAAGTTGGAAATGGTTATACAATTAGATGAAAACTTTGCTTTAGCTTACTATCATTTAGGATACCATTACTACAATCAAGGTCAATATTTAAAGGCTAGAGTTATATGGGAAGAAGCACAAAAATTAGGGTTAGATGCAGACTTAATGGCAGAGGTTCAAGAAAATATAGGAAAGATGGACTTTAAAGTTCAATATGAAGAAGGTTATAATTTAGTATTCCAAGGAAAATGTGAAGAAGGACTAGAAAAATTATTACCTCTTGAACAAGATCATCCTGATTGGTGGAACTTATTATTTATGATAGGATTAGCTTATAAAAATATGGGTGAATTTGAAGAAGCTAAGAAATATTTTGAAAAAATACTTATAACTAAACCACATCAAGTAGATACAATGGTTGAACTAGGCCTTTGTGAAGCTAGTATGTTCAATATAGATAAAGCTATAGAACACTTTGAACAAGCAGCTAAAATAAAAGAAGATCCAGAAATATTATGCAATTTAGGGATGGCATATCTAAACAAAGGTGATATAGATGATGCTATATATTATATAGAAAGAGCTTATGAATTAGATCCACAAGATGAAATTACAGTGGCATGTTTAAGAGAACTTGATAAATATAGATAAAAAATAAGTTAAAATTTACTATAAAAAAATCTAAAATTGACTTTAACTAAATTAAAGGGTATAATAAATCACTGAGATTATATAATTATATTCAAAAGTTAAAATTAGGAGCGAAGAAGTATACCTTGTATATGGGCACTTGAGGTATATGGAGTTAATAGTGCAACCGACTATTCAGATAATATTTAAATATTATTCGAATAGTCTTTTTTATTTTAAGATACAAGTTTATTGATAAGATATTAATGAAAATTAAATGAAAGCTAACAATTTTATATAGCATAAATGCGAACAAATTAAAATAATTAAAAGGACATAAATACATATAAGCTAAAAATAGGAATGAAGAAGTATACCTTGTATATGGGCACTTGAGGTATATGGAGTTAATAGTGCAACCGACTATTCAGATAATAAATCATTATTATCTTGAATAGTCTTTTTTATTTTAAAATAAAAGTTTATTGATAAGACATTAATGAAAATTAAATGAAAGCTAACAATTTTATATAGCATAAATGCACACAAAGCAAAATTATTAAAAGGGCATAAATACATATAAGCTAAAAATAGGAATGAAGAAGTATACCTTGTATATGGGCACTTGAGGTATATGGAGTTAATAGTGCAACCGACTATTCAGATAATAAATCATCATTATCTTGAATAGTCTTTTTTATTTTAAAATAAAAAGATTTAAAAAGGGTGGTGAAATTTATTGAAAAATAAATACAAGTTAGGAAAAAAAATAATATCGATACTTACGTCAGTACTAATGGTTATAAATGTGTTAATTAATACACATTTTGCGTATGCTGAAGAAGTTAAGACAGATAATCAAGGGGATACAATAGAAGTATCTATAACATGTGATAAAAAAGAGATTGAGCCTGGAGAAAAATTGAATTTTAAACTAGAGTATAAGGCTAAATATGGTCCAGGGAGTATAAAACCAGGTGATACTATAGAATTTGAAATGCCTAGTTGGCTTGAAAGATTTAGCTTTAAATTCCCCCCAGAGCATTTTAAAAGTGTACAAATGGAAGGTAATAAAGTAGTAGCAACTTTTGGGGATGATGTTTATGATGCAATAGGAGGATATGTTAATGTATCAGCATATGCAGATAAAACGGAAGAAGTAGATAATCAGAAGATAGAGGTATGGATTGATGGAAAACCAGTTACTAGCATAGAAATAGCTATAAAACCATCTAATGAAACAGAGCCTATAATAGATAGACAGATTCTTAAAACTATAAATAATTATGACCATGTAGATTCAGATGGAAATACGGTAGGAAATATATATTATCCAGTACTAGGAAAAACTCAACAATATAGAGTATATGTTAATGAGAAATTTTCAAATATATCAAATGCAGTATTAACAGATAATATGCCTGAAGGAATGGAGCTTATACCAAGTTCTGTAAATGTAATTAAAATAGAAAGAGATAGCGCAGAAACAGATGTCACAGATAGCTTAAATATAAGCAAATCATCTAATAGGCTTAGTATAAACTTTGGAAATATTAAAGATAAATATATTGTAACTTATAAGACAAAGATTACTCAAAATTTGAGTTCTTATAAGAATACAGCAGTATTTAATAAAAGCGATGGTAAGTTAAATAGTACTGTTATATTAAAACAAAAAAATGAAGCAAAAGATGTTATAAGTAAGTATAGTTATACCTCTGCTAAAAATTCAGAAGGTAAAAATGTAGCATCTATGAACGAAAATGTAAGATATAGAATAGATATTAATGAAAATAGGTCAAATCTTAAAAATGTAACTTTAAATGACTTTACACCTAAAGGAATGGAACTTTTAAAGGACAGTATAAGTATAGGTAAATACAATAAAGATGAAAGCTTTGAGTGGGTAACAGATCAATTTAAAGATAAAATAAACACTAATAATGGAAATTTAACTATAAATTTTGGAAACGTAGATGATTACTATATTGTTTGTTACGACATGAAGATTACAAATGTTGAAGATTCATACTCAAATACTGCAAAGTTATCATACAATGGAACTAGAAATAGTGTTGATGATACGGTTAAATATGAATACAATGCAGGAGCTATAAATGCTCACAAATCTGTTGATAAGACTAAATTAGAAAAAGATGATGACCAAAGTGTTGTATATTCTATAAACTTTGAGAGTTTTGGTGTATTCCAAAAGGGATATATAGATTTAGTAGATAAATTAGATCCGAACGTAAAGATCGTAAAAGTTGAAGTTCCAGATGCTTTTTCTAGTAAAATAGATAAAGCAAATAATACAGTCAATATTATCAATGATAAGGGACAAATAAATTACAAAGAAAATTTAGAAGTAAAAATATATACTGATTTTAGCAATGTAAAAGATGGAACAACTGTATCAAATATAGCTAAAATAAATGGTAATCCAAGTAATAAAGTTGAAACTAAAAAGGGATATGCTTTTGAAGCTATTAAAGTTGATAGTGAAAATAAGGAAAGTAAGCTTAGTGGAGCTATATTTAATCTAAAAGATTCTAATAAGAAAGTTATAGGAAAATTAACTAGTGATGAGAATGGATTAATTAAATCAGATGTAGATAATGTAGGAACATATTATTTACAAGAAGTAAAAGCTCCAGAGGGATATTCAGTAGATGGAAAAGACATAAAGTTTACTATAGAAAAAAGTGATATAGGAACTGTTAAAAATATAGGAACTATAACAAATGAGAAAACAAATGGAGAAGTAGAAATAAAGAAAGTAGATAAAGATAATACAAGTAAAGTGTTACCAGGAACAGAGTTTGAAATACAAACACAAGATGGGCAAAAGGTAACAACGATAATAACTGGAAAGGACGGAATAGCAAGAGCAAGTCTAAAGCCAGGAAAGTATAAAGCAGTAGAAACAAAAGCATCCAAAGGATATATATTAACAAATGAAGTACAAAACTTCGAAATAAAGTTTAATCAAAAGGAAGATGCAAAATTAGTATTTGAAAATGAGAAGCAAGAAATTCCTACTGAAAAAATTAACAATAAGTTAAATGAATCAGAGAATAAATCAAGTGGAGAAGTAGAAATAAAGAAAGTAGATAAAGATGATACAAGTAAGGTGTTACCAGGGACAGAGTTCGAAATCCAAACACAAGATGGGAAAAAGGTGACAACGATAATAACTGGAGAAGACGGTATAGCAAGAGCAACTTTAAAGCCGGGAGAATATAGAGCAGTAGAAACAAAAGCATCAGAAGGATATGTATTAACAAATGAAGTACAAAATTTTGAGATAAAGCCTAATCAAAAAGAAAATATAAAATTAGTTTTTGAAAATAAGAGGGAAGAATTGCCTGTAAAAGATACTAATAATAAGCAAAGTGAATCAGAAGATAAATATAATAATGATAATAAAGTAGTAGATGAAAAAACAAATGGAGAAGTAGAAATAAAGGAAGTTGATAAAGACAATCCAAGTAAAATGTTGCCAGGAACAGAGTTTGAAATCCAAACACAAGATGGAAAAAATGTGACAACAACAACAACTGGAAAAGACGGAACAGCTACAGTAAGTCTAGAACCAGGCAAGTATAAAGCAGTAGAAACAAAATCATCAGAAGGGTACCCATTAACAAATGAAGTACAAAATTTTGAGATAAAGCCTAATCAAAAAGAAAATGTAAAATTAGTTTTTGAAAATGAGAAAGATGAAGTGTCTGAAAAAAATACTAATAGCAAGACAAAGGAATTAGAGCATAAATATAATAATGATAATAAAGTATTAGATAAAACTACTAATACTCCTAAAACAGGAGAAGAATCTATAATAGGATATATTGCATTAGTTATATTAGCTTTAGTGGGGATTGTATTTATAAACAAGAGAAAGTAAATAAAAAAATAGTATTAGTGTATTATGCTAATACTATTTTTTTAATTTTATAGAATATTTAGACTATACTACTAGAAAACTATTTTAGTACTAAATGTGATATTATTTAAATATATATAACAAGGGGGAGTATGAGATGATAAAAGATTTACACGATATGTTAGACAAACTAAAGCAAGAAGAAAAAGTAATACTTTCAGTTGCAGCAGCAGAAGATAGAGAAGTTTTATTAGCTATAAAGGATGCAGTTAATAAAGAAGTTATACAACCTATATTAGTAGGACAAGCAGATAAAATAAAGTCTATATCAAATGACATAAACTTTGAGTTAGAAGGTATAACTATAATAGACTCGCCAAGTATAGAAGAAAGTGCAAAGATTGCCGTAGAGTTAGTGTCTAAACAAGAAGCTGATTTTGTTATGAAGGGATTACTTGATACATCAATACTATTAAAATCAGTGCTTAACAAAGAGTATGGCCTTAGAACAGAAAGTTTACTTAGTCATGTAATGATATATCAACTTGAAAATTACCATAAGCTTTTAGTGCTAACAGATGGTGGAATGAACATATCTCCGGAGTATGAGCAAAAAGAAAAAATACTAAAAAATGCAATACAAGCAGTTAAATGTTTAGGTATGGATAATGTAAAAGTAGCCTGTTTAGCAGCAAAAGAAAAAGTAAATCCAAAAATGCAAGCTACAGTGGATGCGAGACTATTGCAAGAAGCTTGCAAAGAAGGCAAATTTGGAGAAGGCGTTATAGTCGAAGGTCCGCTTGCATTTGATTTAGCTATATCAAAAGAAGCAAGTGAAGTAAAAGGATTTAAAAGTGAAGTAAGTGGAGATACAGATATATTATTAGTTCCAAATATTGAAGTTGGAAATGGAATAGGAAAATCATTTACATATATGGCGAATGCGAAATCAGCAGGAATTATAATGGGAGCAAAAGCCCCAGTAGTATTGGTATCAAGAGCAGATAGTCATGAATCTAAGCTATATTCTATAGCATATGGAGCACTTATTGCCAAGAGCATGAAATAATATATACAAATAATGTAAACAATATTATAATATAAATAGGTAAACGTTTTTAGAAAAATTCAAATTAATAAAAATTTTAAATTAATATATATTTTTCAATAGATAATATGGGGAAAATATAAAATATACTTCTTATATAAAACTTTATACAAGAAGTATATTTTATATAAAAAAATAACTTATATTGAGCAAACTAATTTTGTTAAAAAAATATTTAAAAGAATACCAAATTAACAAAATTTAGTATATAATCAAATTAGGGAATCAATAACTTTAGTCTTACAATGGACATAATTTTTTATCACCTCTAGGATTAAAAATCAAGGAAAAAGGGGATAGGAATATGGATAAAAAAATGATGACTATCGATTTGAACAGTCAAGCTATGTTAGATAAGGCTGCAAAAGATGGTGTAGAAACTATGTATGATAGAAAGCTTTCTATGAAGGCTCAATGTGGATTTGGTCTTCAAGGAACTTGTTGTAGAATATGTGCAGCTGGACCTTGTAGAATAACTCCTAAAACTCCACTTGGATTATGTGGAGCTGATGAGCATGTAATAGTAGGTAGAAACTTTGCTAGAATGGTTGCAGCGGGGACTGCAGCTCACTCTGATCATGCAAGGGGTATAGCTCATACATTATCTTTATCTAGTAGAGATGGAAACTACACTATAAAAGATGAAGTTAAATTAGTTAATTTAGCTAAAGAATGGGGAGTAGAGACTGAAGATCGAGATATATATGATATAGCTCATGAAGTTGCAGATATAGCTTTAATGGAGTTTGGTAAACCACATGGAGTATTAAACTTCTTAAGTCGTGCTCCAAAGCAAAGACAAGAAATATGGAAAAGATACGCAATAGAACCAAGAGCTATAGATAGAGAAATAGCCACAATAATGCACTCAACTCATATGGGATGTACAGCTGATATAGATAGTTTAATAAACTTATCAATGAGAACTTCATTATCAGATGGATGGGGTGGATCAATGATAGGAACTATATTCAGTGATATACTATTCGGAACACCAACAGTTAGACAATCAGAAGCAAATCTAGGAGTATTAGAAGATAATAAAGTAAACATAATATTACATGGACATGAACCATCATTATCAGAGATGATAGTTTTAGCATCTGAAGATCCAGAATTAGTAGCATTAGCTAAAGAAATGGGAGCAGATGGAATAAACTTAGCTGGTATGTGTTGTACTGGTAATGAGGTTACAATGAGACATGGTGTAAGAACTGCAGGAGACTTCCACCAACAAGAGTTAGCTATCGTAACAGGTGCTGTAGAAGCAATGATAGTTGACGTTCAATGTATATTCCCTGCATTAGCAAAAGTCGCAGAATGTTATCACACTAAATTCATAACAACATCTCCAAAGGCAAAAATAGCAGGATCAACTTATATAGAATTCACAGAAGAAACAGCTCTTGATGATGCCAAGAGAATAGTAAGAGAAGCTATACTAAACTTCAAAAATAGAGATAAAGAAAAAGTTGAAATACCACAGTTAAAATCTTCAACAACTGTAGGATTCAGTGAACAAGCAATAATAGGTCAATTAGATAGAGTTGTAAACTCTCAAATAGATCAAGCGGGAACTGTTAAACCATTAGTAGACTGCTTAAAATCAGGAGTATTAAGAGGGGTAGTTGGTGTTGTTGGATGTAACAATGCAAGAAGTACTTCAAATAAAGCTCATGTTACTATAATGAAAGAATTAATTAAAAACGATATACTTGTAGTTACTACAGGTTGTGGTGCTTCAGCTGCTGGTAAATTTGGACTATTAACTAAAGAAGCTAGAAGTATGGCTAGTAAGGGGCTTGCAACAGTTTGTGAGTTAGTTGATATACCTCCAGTAATACACTTAGGTTCTTGTGTTGACTGTAGTCGTATATTATCTGTAGTGTCAGAAGTTGCTAAGTTCTTAGATATGGATATGTGTGATATTCCAGTAGCAGGTGTAGCACCAGAATGGATGTCAGAAAAAGCTGTTGCTATAGGTACTTATGTTGTAGCATCAGGGATAGATACATACTTAGGAATTATGCCTCCAGTTGCTGGTTCTGACAAAACTGTTGAGATATTGACTCAAACATTACAAGATTCAGTAGGAGCTACATTCAAGGTAAATGAAAATCCTGAAGAATTAGCTCAAATGATAATACAAGATATAGAAAAGAAACGTGTTCATTTTGAAAAATTAGTAGAAGAAAAAATGAATGAAGAAGCTACTGTTGAAGCTTAATAATGCAAAATAAGTAATAATTATTTATTAGTCTAAAAACGATAAGTGGATATAAATATAACAAATATCTACTTATCGTTTAATATAAATAAAAGACAAAAAATAATTAAATTTAAATAAATGTAGACATACAAAGAGATTGACCAGATTTAAATAAAGAAAAACAGAAATAAACATTAAAAAATTAAGTAACTAATGACAAAAGGTGGTATAATATGAAAATAGCAATAACAGGTAAGGGCGGAGTAGGTAAAACAACTTTTTCTTCAATGCTATCTAGAATGTTTGCAGAAGATGGATATAGAGTACTAGCAGTTGATGCTGATCCAGATGCAAACTTAGCTTTAGCACTAGGATTTCCAAGAGAAGTCTATGAGTCAATAGTTCCAATCTCAGAAATGAAAAAACTTGTTTCAGATAGGACTGCTGCATCAGTAGGATCATTTGGAAAAATGTTTAAAATGAATCCTAAGGTAGATGACATACCAGAAAATTTATGTAAAGAACATAATGGAGTAAGGCTACTTACATTAGGAACAGTAGATTCTGGTGGTAGTGGATGTGTTTGTCCAGAACATGTACTACTAAAAAGGCTATGTTCACACTTAATATTACAAAATAAAGATGTAGTTGTTATGGATATGGAAGCAGGTATTGAACATTTAGGGAGAGGAACAGCTGAAAGTGTAGATGCATTTATAGTAGTTGTTGAGCCTGGAGAAAGAAGTCTTCAGACCTATAGAAAAGTAAAAAAGCTAGGACAAGATATAGGAGTTAAAAAAGTATTTGTCGTAGGAAATAAAATTAGAAATAAAGAAGACGAGGAATTCATAATCTCTAACCTAGAGGATGGGGAACCATTAGGATTTATATACTATAACCAAGATGTTATAGACGCAGATAGATCAAACAAATCTCCATATGACACAAGTGAAGAGACTAAAAATCAGATAAAAGCAATTAAAAACCATCTAGTTAAATTGCAAAATATATAACTGAAATGTCAAAAATCTAACTTTTAAGTGTCATAATAATTATGTTAAACACTATATGTATTTAAAACCATTAACTTTGTGGTATACATACATAGTGAAATATAAAATTATTAAATTTGTAGGAGGAGATTGAGTAATGGGATTTAAATCAGATATAGAAATAGCACAAGAAGCTAAGCCACAAGATATAAGAGAGATAGCTAAAAAATTAAATTTATCAGAAGATGATATAGAACTATATGGTAAATACAAAGCTAAAGTAGATTACAACTTATTAAAAAGAGACAATGGTGGGAAAAAAGCTAAATTAATATTAACTACAGCTATAAACCCAACTCCAGCAGGAGAAGGAAAAACTACTACAACTATAGGTGTAGCTGATGGATTAGCTAAATTAGGAGAAAATGTATTAGTTGCATTAAGAGAGCCTTCTTTAGGACCTGTATTTGGTGTTAAAGGTGGAGCAGCTGGTGGAGGATATGCGCAAGTTGTTCCTATGGAAGATATAAACTTACACTTTACAGGAGATTTCCATGCAATAGGAGCTGCGAATAACTTATTAGCTGCTATGCTTGATAATCACATCCACCAAGGAAATGAATTAGGAATAGACTCTAGAAGCATAACTTGGAGAAGATGTGTTGATATGAACGATAGACAACTAAGAAATGTTGTTGACGGTTTAGGATCAAGAGGTGATGGTGTAGCTAGAGAAGATGGATTTGATATAACAGTTGCTTCAGAAGTAATGGCTGCTTTCTGTTTAGCAAGTGATATAGTTGATTTAAAAGCTAGATTAGGAAGAATAATAGTTGGATACAACTTTAATGGAGATCCTGTAACTGCTGAGCAATTAAAAGCTAATGGAGCTATGGCTGCATTATTAAAAGATGCATTAAAGCCAAATTTAGTTCAAACATTAGAAGGAACACCTGCATTTGTACATGGTGGACCATTTGCTAATATAGCTCATGGTTGTAACTCTGTTATAGCTACAAGAATGGCTATGCACTTTGCTGACTATGTAGTAACAGAGGGAGGATTTGGTGCTGACTTAGGTGCTGAAAAATTCTTAGATATAAAATGTAGAATGGCTAACTTAAAGCCAGATGCTGTTATAATAGTTGCTACAGTAAGAGCATTAAAATATAACGGTGGAGTACCAAAAGATCAATTAAATAATGAAAACTTAGAAGCTTTAGAAAGAGGAATTCCAAACTTATTAAAGCATGTTGAAAATATAACTCAAGTATTTAAATTACCAGCAGTAGTGGCTATAAATGAATTCCCAACTGATACAGAAGCAGAAGTTAACTTAGTAAGAGCTAAATGCCAAGAACTAGGTGTTAACGTTGCATTATCTCAAGTATGGGCAAAAGGTGGAGAAGGTGGAATTGAGCTAGCTAAAGAAGTTATAAGATTAACTAGCGAGCCAAATGAATTTGAATTCTGCTATGAAGATGATTTATCAATAGAAGAAAAAATAAATGCTATAGCTACTAAGATATATGGAGCTGATGGTGTAGATTTTACTCCACAAGCTCAAAAAGAATTAGCAAAATTAGAAAAAATAGGATGCGGAAAAATGCCAATATGTATGGCTAAAACTCAATATTCTTTAACTGATGATCAGACTAAGTTAGGAAGACCAACAGGATTTAGAATAACAGTTAGACAATTAACAGTATCAGCAGGTGCTGGATTTATAGTTGCTTTAACTGGGCAGATAATGAAGATGCCAGGACTTCCAAAAGTTCCAGCAGCTGAAAGAATAGATGTTGATGAAAATGGAGTAATCTCAGGATTATTCTAATAAAGGAGAATGAAACAGTAGAGTATGACTATAGTCATACCCTACTGATTACATATAAAAACCTTAGATGATTCAAGGGGGAAGAAAATGAAAATATCAGAAAAAACTTGTGTTGAATTTGTAGAAGTTTTAGCTTCTAAATCAGCAGTACCTGGAGGAGGAGGAGCAGCTAGTCTAGTTGGAGCTATAGGAATGGCTTTAGGTAGCATGGTTTGTAACTTAACAATAGGTAAGAAAAAATATGCTGAATATGAAGAAAGCATAAAAGAAATCTTAGCTAAAGCAGGAGATATAGAAAAGAAATTATTAAGCATGATAGATGAAGATGCAGAAAACTTCTTACCTCTTTCAAAAGCTTACGGTCTTCCTACATCAACTGAGGAAGAAAAGAAGATAAAAGAAGAAACAATGGAGAAAGCTTTAAAGGTAGCTTGCGAAGTTCCAATAAATATAGTAAGAGTATGCTTTGATGCAATAAAATTACATGAAGATTTAGTAGATAAAGGTTCAAGACTTGCAATAAGTGATGTAGGTGTTGGAGTACAATGTTTAAGAGCTGCTATACTTAGTGGCCAATTAAATGTAGTAATAAATATTAATTCAATAAAAGACGAAGAATATGTAGCTAAAGTTAAAAATGAAGTTGATACTTTAGTTGAAGAAGGCGTAAAGATATGTGATGAAGTTTATGCTAAAGTTGAGAAAGCATTAGGCAAATAAATTATAGATTAGAAATAAAGAATTACATAAAGTATATAAATATAAATTAATAGGGGGAATTGGATCCATGGAAACAACTATAACAAAAGGACAAATAATAAAAGGAAAGCCAGTTGCTGACCAAATAAGTGAAAACTTAATAAAAGAAGTTAATGAATTAGTTAAAGAGGGTATAAATCCTAAGTTAGCTATATTAAGGGTAGGTGCAAATGGAAGTGACTTAGCTTACGAAAGAGGAGCATTAAAAAGATGTGAAAGCATAGGAATACAAACTCAAGTTGTTGAATTACCAGAAGATGTAACTCAAGAAGAATACATAAAAACATTAAAGGGATTAAATGAAGATAAAAATGTTAATGGTATATTATGCTTTAGACCTCTTCCAAAGCAATTAGATGAAGAAGCTATAAAGTACATAATATCTCCAGAAAAAGACGTAGATAGTTTCAGCCCAATAAACTCTGCTAAAGTTATGGAAGGAGATAAAACTGGATTCCCTCCATGTACACCAACTGCAGTAGTTGAAATATTAAAGCACTATGGTGTTGAATTAAGTGGATCTAAGGTAGCTGTATTAGGTAGATCAATGGTTGTTGGAAAGCCTGCTGCAATGCTTTTATTAAATGAAAATGCAACAGTTACTATATGCCATTCAAGAACTAAAGATTTAGCTAAAGTAACTTCTGAAGCTGATGTATTAGTTGCTGCTGTTGGTAGAGCGAGAATGGTTAAAGAAGATTTCGTTAAAGAAGGAGCAGTTGTTATAGATGTTGGTATAAACGTAGATGCAGAAGGAAACTTATGTGGAGATGTTGATACTAACGCAGTACTTGATAAAGTATCTATGATAACTCCAGTTCCAGCAGGAGTAGGTTCTGTAACTACATCTATACTTGCTAAGCATGTAGTTAAAGCTTGTAAGTTACAAAACAACAAATAAGATAAGTTTTTAGGGGGAATAGAGATGATAGTTTCTGAAAATAAATCAATGCAAGAAATTTTAGGATTCTTAAAGAAAGCTCAAAAAGTTGTTATAGTTGGATGTAATGAATGTGCAGCTACTTGTAAAAGTGGTGGAGAAGAAGAAGTTTTAAAAATGAAAGAAGCTTTAGAGTCAGAAGGAAAAACTGTTTTAGGATACACTTTACTAGAACCTGCATGTAATCTTTTAAAATCTAAAAAGGATTTAAAAGTATTAAAAGAAGAATTAAAAGAAGCTGATGCTGTTTTATCTATGGCTTGTGGAGATGGAACTCAAACCATAGTTAAAAATATAAAGAAATTACCAGTATATCCAGCAAATAACACTATGTTTATCGGGGAAACAAAGAGAGTTGGAGAATTCGAAGAGTCTTGTAAGGCTTGTGGAGAATGTGAACTTGGATGGACTGGAGGAATATGTCCAGTAACTGTATGTGCTAAGGGATTAATAAATGGTGCATGTGGTGGAGCTAAAAATGGAAAATGCGAAGTTAGCCCAGAAAATGATTGTGCTTGGATAATGATATATGAAAAGTTAAAGGAATTAGATCAATTAGAAAATATGGTTGAGATGAGACCAATGAAGGATTATTCAAAGCAAAACAATCCAAGACACTTAAACTTAAAGAAAAAAGAAGAAGAAGCTTCAGCTGAGGCTTAGATCGTTTAAAAGGTTAAAAGGGGGATTTTTTCATGAGCTTATTAAGAGAAACATTAGAAAGTGGGAAGTTTGCAGTAACAACTGAAATGGCACCACCAAAAGGTACAGATCTTTCTCACTTAATAGAGTGTGCAAAACCATTAGTAGGAAGAGTTCACGCTGCAAATGTAACAGACTTCCAATCTGCAGTTATGAGAACTACTTCGCTTGCTACATGTAAATTATTAAAAGATGTAGGATTAGAACCAGTAATACAAATGACTGGTAGAGATAGAAATAGAATAGCAATACAAGGAGAAATGTTATCTGCTGGTGTATTTGGAATAAACAATATGTTAGCTTTAACAGGAGACCATACAGTAGTTGGAGATCATCCACAAGCTAAAGGAGTATTTGATTTAGATGCTGTTGGTATACTTCAAACTGCTGAAACTTTAATGAAGGGTACTGACTTAGTTGGTAACGCATTAAAAGGATCACCAGAATTTTTCTTAGGAGCTTCTGTTACTCCAGAATATGCTCCAATAGAAGTACAATTATTAAAAATGCAAAAGAAAATAAATGCTGGAGCTAAGTTCTTCCAAACTCAAGCTGTATATGATATAGAACATATGAGAGAGTTTAGAAAGTTAACTAGAGATATGGATTGCAAGGTATTAGCTGGTATAGTACCTTTAAAATCTCCAGGAATGGCTAAGTTTATGACTGCTAATGTTCCTGGTATATTTGTTCCAGATGATCAAATAGAAAGATTAAGAGCTGCAGGAAAAGAAAATTGGGTATCAGAAGGTATAAAGATGGCTGGAGAGTTCATAAGACAATTAAAAGAAGAAGATTTATGTGATGGTGTTCACATAATGGCTATAGGAGCAGAAGAAAATGTTCCAGCTATATTAGATGCTGCAGGTTTATAATATATAGATAAATAGCTATGTTGCTTAAGTTTTCTAACTTAAGTAACATAGTATAAATAGATTTTATTAACGGATATAAATGGGGGAAAAAATATGAAAATAGCAGTTGTAGGTGGTGGACCAGGAGGATACGTTGCTGCAATAAAGGCAGCTATGCTTGGTGCTGAAGTAACAGTAATAGAGAAAAAGAGAGTTGGAGGAACTTGCTTAAATGTAGGGTGTATACCAACTAAAGCATTATTAGCATCTTCTTCTATGTTAATGAATATAAAAGAAGCTAAAGATTATGGAATAAATATAGATGGTGAAATCAATGCAGATTTCAAAGCTATAATGGGAAGAAAAGATAAAATAGTAAACCAATTAATAGGTGGTATAGAATTTTTATTTGAAAAAAGAGGAGTTAACTTAGTTAATGGATTCGGAAAATTAGTAGATAAAAATACTATAGAAGTTACTAAAGAAGATGGAAGCTCAGAAATAGTTAAGGCTGATAAAATAATATTAGCTAACGGTTCTGTTCCAGTAGTTTTACCAATGTTCCCATATGATAAAAAGAGAGTTATAACTAGTGACGAAGTACTAGGACTTGAAGAATTACCAGAGTCTATGTTAATCGTTGGTGGTGGAGTTATAGGTTGTGAAATAGGTCAATTCTTAAGAGCTTTAGGAACTGAAGTAACTATAGTTCAAAGAGGAGATCAAATATTACCTTTTGAGGATAAAGATGTAGCAAAACAGTTGCAGAGACAGTTTAAAAAGGATAAAATTAAAGTGTTAACAGATAGTGGAGTAGAGAAATGTGAAGTTGTAGAAGATGGGGTTATATCTACACTTTCAAATGGAAAAGAGATAAAAACACAATATGTTTTAATGGCAATAGGTAGAAAACCAAATCTTGAAGGTTCTGGAATAGAGGAAATAGGTATAGAGCTTAATAGAGGTAAGATTGTAGTAGATGAAAACTTACAAACTAATATAGAAGGTATATATGCAATAGGTGATTTAATAGATACACCATTCTTAGCACATGTTGCTTCTAAAGAGGGTATAGTAGCTGTGGAAAACGCTTTAGGCAAATCTAAAACTGTTGATTATACAGCAGTTCCAAGATGTGTATATACAGAGCCAGAGCTAGCTGCTGTTGGGAAAACAGAAAGACAATTAGAAGAACAAGGTATAGAATATCATGTTGGTAAGTTTGAATTTAGAGGATTAGGTAAAGCTCAAGCTATGGGTCACTTCCAAGGATTTATAAAGGTTCTTGCAGATAAAGAAGACAAAATAGTTGGAGCATCTATAGTAGGTCCTCATGCTACAGACCTATTAACAGAATTATCTCTTGCAGTACACTTAGGATTAACAGTAGAGCAAGTAGGAGATGTTATACATGCACATCCAACATTATCAGAAGGGTTAATGGAAGCTCTTCATGATGTACATGGAGAATGTGTTCATGCAGCTCCTAAATTAGCAAAAGCATAAGATAAAAACAGAGTAAAGGGGAAAAGCTCTGTTTTGACAAATAAAGGGGGAAATCTTGGTATGGGATATAACATAGCAGTAGCAGGAAAAGGTGGAACTGGTAAGACTAGTCTTACAGGGCTTTTAATTAATAATTTAGTAAGTAATAAAAAAGGACCAGTATTAGTTGTAGATGCAGATGCTAATGCTAACATAAATGAAGTATTAGGTATAGATGTTGAAGATACGATAGGGTCTATAAGAGAAGAAGTAAATCAAAGGGAAAAACAAGGTAATGCTTTTCCAGGAGGAATGACTAAGGCTCAATATTTACAATATAGATTAAATACTTGTATGTCAGAAGGCGAAGGATATGACTTAATAGTAATGGGAAGATCTGAGGGTGAAGGTTGTTATTGTTATGTTAATGGGATATTAAGAGAGCAAACAGACAAACTAGCAGATTCTTACGAATATTTAGTTATAGATAACGAAGCTGGAATGGAACATTTAAGTAGAAAAACTACTAAGCACATAGACAAATTGCTATTAGTTAGTGATTGTTCTAGACGTAGTGTTCAAGCTGTTGCTAGAATAAGAGATTTAGCTAGGGAATTAAAGCTAAGTGTTTCAGATATATATTTAATTGTAAATAAAGTTCCAAATGGAATATTAAATGATGGGATAAAAGAGGAAATTGAAAAGCATAATCTAAGTCTTATAGGTGTAGTACCTATGGATGAAATGATATATGAATATGATTCTAATGGTATACCTTTAGTAGAATTACCAAAAGAATCAAAAGCTAAAGTTGCTATAAATGATATAGTAACTAAATTAGAATTAAAATAGGCTTAAGGGGGAGTAAACTATGGCATTCAAGATGTCTGTTCAAAAGTATTCTGGTAAAATATCAGAAGTAGAAATAGGGACAGGAGAAAAAGCGATAAAAATAGGTGGAGAGAATATTCTACCATTTTATAACTTCGATGGGAATGGTGGAAATACTCAAAAAATAGGAATAGAAATAACTGACATATATCCAGAAGGATGGAGCGATGCTTTTAAAGAGATGTATAAAGATGTTTGTGATTGTCCAGTTAAGTGGGCTAAGCATGTAGAAGAAAATACAAAAGCAGACTTTATATGCTTAAAGCTTGAAAGTGCAGATCCAAATGGATTAGATAAAACTCCAGAAGAGTGCGCTGAGGTAGCTAAAAAAGTTGTTGAGGCTGTTAGTGTACCAGTAGTTATAGCTGGATGTGGAAACCATGAAAAGGATGCTAAGTTATTTGAAAAAGTAGCGCAAGCAGTAGATGGGCATAATTGTTTATTCTTAGCAGCTACAGAAGACAACTACAAGGCAGTAGGGGCTGCGGCTAGTATGGCTTATAGTCATAAAGTGTCTGCTGAGTCTTCAGTTGATATAAACCTAGCTAAACAATTAAATGTATTATTAGGACAATTAGGCGTTAAATCTGAAAATATAGTTATGAACATAGGTTCATCAGCTGTAGGATATGGATATGAGTATGTTGCATCAACTATGGACAGAATCAGACTTGCTGCATTTGGTCAAAATGATAAAACATTACAAATGCCAATAATAACTCCAGTTTCAAAAGAAACTTGGAATGTTAAAGAATCTATAGCAAGTGTTGAAGATGAACCAGCTTGGGGATGTGTAGAAAAAAGAGGTATAGCAATGGAAATATCAACTGCTGCAAGTGCATTAGTTGGTGGATCAAATGCAGTTATACTTCGTCATCCAGAATCAGTAGAAACTATAAAAGAATTAGTTAGCGCATTAGCTTAATAAATTGTAAGGTTAGGGGGAAAAAATCATGGCATTAAAAGCTTTAGATATATTCAAATTAACACCAAAGAAAAACTGTAAGGACTGTGGATTTCCAACTTGTATGGCTTTCTGTATGAAGGTTGCATCAGGAGCAGTAGAGGTAGAAAAGTGTCCACATATGTCTGATGAGGCATTAGCAAAATTATCAGAAGCAACTGCACCATTAATGAGAGGTGTAAAAGTTGGAGCTGGAAATTCTGAATATGAACTAGGAGCAGAAACTGTATTATTTAGACATGAAAAAACATTAGTAAATAGAAATAGATTTGCAGTAGCATTTTGTGAATGTATGACTGATGAGCAAGTAGATGCAAAACTTGCTAACATGAAAGCTGTTGACTACGTAAGAATAGGTGAAGAAATGAGAGTTGAAATGGCTCTAATAGAATACTTTGAAAATAAAGAAGGATTCTTAAGGGTAGTTAACAGAGTTAAAGATAGCGGATTAGATTTAGCTTACATATTAGTATGTGAAGATGCTGAAGTTGCTAAAGAAGCTGTTGAAATATTAAAAGATAAAAAACCAGTAGTATACGGAGCTACTAAAGACAACTATCAAGCTATGATAGATGTAGTTAAAGGAGATAAGTTAGCTTTAGGTGTTAAAGCATCTAGTTTAGAGGAATTGTACTCTACAGTAGAAGCTATACAAGCTGCAGGATATAGAGAATTAATATTAGATGTAACAGGAGAAAATATAAAAGATACATTTACAAATGCTGTTCAAGTTAGAAGAATAGCATTAAAAGAACAAGACAGAACATTCGGATACCCATCAATAGTATTTGCAAATAAATTAGCTAAAGAAAATCCTAATATGGAAGTTGCTTTATCATCTGTATTCACAGTTAAATACGGTTCTATAATCGTAATAGATGATATAGACTATTCTAAAGCATTACCATTATTTGCTCTAAGACAAAACATATTCACTGACCCACAAAAACCAATGAGAGTTGAAACAAAAGTTTATCCAATAAATAATCCAGATAAGAATTCTCCAGTAATAGTTACTGTTGACTTCGCTTTAACTTATTTCATAGTATCGGGAGATGTAGAAAGATCTAAAGTTCCTGTACATTTAGCTATCCCAGATGCTGGAGGGTACTCAGTATTAACAGCTTGGTCTGCTGGTAAGTTTAGTGGAAGTTCTATAGCTAACTTCATAAAAGAATCTAATGTAGCAGAAATTACTGATAATAGAGATTTAATAATACCAGGTAAGGTTGCAGTTCTTAAGGGAGATATAGAAGAGGCATTACCAGGATGGAATGTAGTTATAGGACCTGAAGAATCTATGGAATTACCAAAGTTCTTAAAAGAATACAAAGCTAAGAAAGATGAAGCTTTAGCTAACGCGTAATATTAAAATCAATAACATATGCTAGTCAATGAACTACATATACTCAAATAGAGGTATATAGTGAATTGGCTAGTATAAAATTTAACGAAAAAGACTTTTAGAGTCTAATTAAGGGGGATAATTACTATGGAAAAGTTCATGATAATAGGGGAAAGAATACACTGTATATCACCAGTAATAAGAAAAGCATTAGAAGAAAGAAATCCAGAACCAATACTTAAAAGAGCTAAAGAGCAATTAGAAGCAGGAGCTCACTATATAGATTTTAATATAGGGCCAGCTGAAAGAGATGGAGAAGAGTTAATGACTTGGGGAGTTCAATTACTTCAAAAAGAATTTAACAATGTTCCATTAGCATTAGACACTGCTAATAGAAAAGCTATAGAAGCAGGTCTTAAAGTTTACAATCCTATAAATGGTAAAGCTATAATAAACTCTGCAGACGCAGGTGGAAGAATAGATTTAATAGACTTAGCAGGAGAATACCAAGCTAAAGTAATAGCTTTATGTGCTAAAGAAGGTATACCAAAGGATAATGATGAGCGTATGGCTTACTGTCAAGAAATGTTAGAAAGAGGTTTAATGGCTGGATTAGAGCCAGAAGACATGTTATTTGACCCATTATGCTTAGTTATAAAAGGTATGCAAGACCAACAAATGGACGTTTTAGAATCTATAAGAATGATGACTGAAATGGGATTATTAACTACAGGTGGATTATCTAACGTATCTAATGGTTGTCCAAAGCATGTTAGACCAATACTTGATAGTGCTTGGCTTGCAATGGCAATGGCAAATGGATTTAGTTCAGCTATAGTAAACCCATGTGACGAAGAAATAATGAGAACAGTAAAATCTTGTGACATAATAAGAAATGCCTCTTTATATGCTGACTCATATTTAGAGCTTAATGAAGGAGGATTTGCATTTAATGCATAATAAAGAAAAGAGATAAGAAGCTTAAAAAGGGGGAAAATAGAGTGAATTTATATAATACTATTTTTAATGGTTCAGAACAAGCTTTGGCTGCTGCTAAAGGCGCTGTAAGCGAAGCAATAGAAAAACATGGAAGAGAACATAATGTAGCATTCCCTGATACTGCATATTCATTACCTTGTATATACGCAGCAACAGGACAAAAAATGAATACGTTAGGTGATTTAGAAGGTGCTTTAACTATAGTAGAAGGTTTAGTAAATAGAACTCATTTATTAGAGCATGCACTTAATGCTGGTTTAGCTACAGCTTTATCTGCTGAAGTTATAGAAGCTGTAAAATATGCTACAATAGATGCACCATATAGTGAACCTTGTGCGGGTCATATAACTGACCCTATAATAAGATCATTAGGTGTACCTCTAGTTACAGGAGATATACCAGGGGTTGCTGTTGTACTTGGAGAATGCCCAGATGCAGAAACTGCAGCTGAGATTATAAAAAATTACCAATCTAAAGGATTACTTACTTTCTTAGTCGGAAAGGTAATAGATCAAGCTATAGAAGCTGATGTTAAGATGGGTCTAGAACTAAGAGTTATCCCTCTAGGATATGATGTAACTTCTGTTATCCATGTTGTATCTGTAGCAGTAAGAGCAGCATTGATATTTGGAGGATTAAATCCAGGAGATTTAGCAGGATTATTAGATTATACTGCTAAGAGAGTTCCAGCATTTGTTAATGCATTTGGACCATTAAGTGAATTAGTTGTATCTTGTGGAGCTGGAGCAATAGCTTTAGGATTCCCAGTTATAACTGATCAAACAGTATTAGAAGTTCCAATGAATTTATTAACTCAAAAAGATTATGATAAGTTTGTAGCTACTTCATTAGAAGCTAGAGGAATAAAGATAAAGGTAACTGAAATACCTATACCAGTATCTTTTGCTGCTGCATTTGAAGGTGAAAGAATAAGAAAAAATGACATGTTTGCTGAATTTGGTGGAAATAAAACTGAAGCTTGGGAACTTGTTGTTAAAAAAGAATTAAGTGAAGTTGAAGACCATAAAATAGAGGTTATAGGTCCAAATATAGATGAAATAGAGTCTGACGGTGTTGTAAGATTACCACTTGCTGTTATAGTTAAAATAGCTGGTAAAGCAATGCAAGAAGATTTCGAACCAGTTTTAGAAAGACGTTTACACTACTTCTTAAACTATATAGAAGGTGTAATGCATGTTGGTCAAAGAGATATGTCTTGGGTAAGAATATCTAAAGATGCTTTTGAAAAAGGATTCAGATTAGAGCATATAGGAGAAGTTTTATATGCTAAGATGCTAGATGAATTTGAATCAGTTGTTGATAAATGCGAAGTAACTATAGTAACTGATGCACAAAAAGTATCAGAAATGAAGGGTGAAGCTATAGATAGATATAATGCTAGAGATGAAAGATTAGCTTCATTAGTTGATGAAAGTGTTGAGGAATTCTATTCTTGTAACCTTTGTCAATCATTTGCACCTGCACACGTTTGTGTTGTTACTCCTGAAAGACTTGGATTATGTGGAGCAGTTAGCTGGTTAGATGCTAAAGCTACTAAAGAACTAGATCCAACAGGACCATGCCAACCAATAGTTAAGGGCGAATGCTTAGATGAAAGAACAGGAATATGGCAAGCAGTTAATGAAACAGTATGTGAAATATCTCAAGGTGCTGTTGAAAATGTTACATTATATTCTATATTAGAAGATCCAATGACTTCTTGCGGATGCTTCGAGTGTATATGCGGTATAATGCCAGAAGCAAATGGATTTGTTATAGTTAATAGAGAGTTCTCTGGTGAAACTCCTGTTGGTATGACATTTGGAGAATTAGCTTCTATGACAGGTGGAGGAGTTCAAACTCCAGGATTCATGGGTCACGGAAGACACTTTATATCTTCTAAGAAGTTTGCTTATGCTGAGGGTGGACCAACTAGAATAGTTTGGATGCCAAAAGAGTTAAAAGAATATGTAGCAGATAAGTTAAATGCTAGTGTTCAAGAATTAACAGGTATAGAAAACTTTACAGATATGATATGTGATGAAACTATAGCTAGTGATTCTGAAGGAGTATTAGCATTCTTAGAGGAAAAAGGTCATCCAGCTTTAGCAATGGAATGTGTAATGTAATCAACTAATAAGGGGGATAATCAAATGAAAGTTATACCAAGTTTAAGATATTCAGATAAACATACATGGGTTAGAGTGGAAGGAGAATTTGCTTATATAGGAATAACTGATTTCGCTCAAGATCAATTAGGAGAAATATTATTTGTTGAAATGCCAGAGCTTGAAGATGAATTAACTCAAGGTGAAGAATTTGGTGTTGTTGAATCTTCAAAAGTAGCATCTGACTTAATAGCTCCTATATCTGGTGAAGTTGTTGAAATAAATGAAAAATTAGATGATGAGCCAGAGTATGTAAATGAAGATGCATATGATGCATGGATAGTAAAAGTTAAAATATCTGATGCAGATGAATTAGAAAACTTATTAACTGCTGAGAAATACGAAGCTATAGCTGAGTAGTTATAAATAAGGAGTACAGAAGATTTAGTAAATCTAAAACATCTGTACTCCTTTGATTTTATACAAAATAAATGTAGTAAATTTTATTAAATTTAAGGCATAGGTTTTTAAATTGATAGTACTATAATTTTACACACAAAAGATACTTATAATATTATGAATTTGAGTACTTATAAGTTGGATTAGGGTAAAATTATACTATATAACATATTGGGGGATGGGTATATGATTAGAGTAAATTTTAAGTCGCACAATAAAGAGATTGTATGCAGCAAAGGGGAAAATTTATTAGAAATAGCAAGAAATAATAAAATATTTATAGATGCTCCATGTAACGGAAACGTGTCTTGTGGGAAATGTAAGGTTAAGCTATTAAAAGGAAAAGTAGATACAGAAAAAACACTACATATAAAAGATGAAGAATGGGAACAAGGATATATACTCGCATGTAATACTAAAGTAATAGAAGATATAGAAATAGAAGTTCCATCAAAATTATCTTCATCTATGCATGGTATGAAAATAGAAGGTAGTGATAAGAAAAAAGACCAGGAAATATTTGATAGAGCAAAAAAAATAATAGAAGATAATAATTTTGATTTTAAAACTAATATAGAAAAAACATATATAGAATTAGATAAACCAACTATAGATGATAATATATGTGATATTGATAGAATAGAGAGATATGTTAGAAATAATTTAGGATATGATGAAATAGATTATACAGTAGAGTTACTTAGAAAAGTTCCAGAGGTTATAAGAGAAAGTGATTTTAATGTAACTATAACTTATGTTAAGAAGAAGAATAAAATAACTATATTAAATATAGAACCAGGGAACAATGAAAATCAATTATATGGAGTAGCCATAGATATAGGAACTACATCAGTCGTAGTATGTTTAGTAGATTTATATTCAAAAGAGATTGTAGATAAGGCATCATCAGGTAATGCACAAATAAAGTATGGTGCAGATGTTATACATAGAATTATATACTCAACAAAGAAAAATGGACTTAAGCATTTAAGAGATGCTGTTATAGACGAAACTATAAACCCATTATTAGAATCTATCTATATTAAAAATAATATAGATAAAGATAATGTAGTAAGCCTTGTAATAGCAGGAAATACAACTATGTCTAGTTTATTTTTAGGAGTTCACACAGATTATTTAAGACAAGAACCATTTATACCTCCATTTTTAAAATCACCAAAATTAATAGGCAAGGATATAGGCTTAAATGTAAATGACAGTGCTTATATATTCTTAGCACCATCAGTAGCTAGTTATGTAGGAGGAGATATTACAGCAGGGGTATTATCAGCTGGAATATGGACAAGTGAAGAAAATATATTATTTATAGATTTAGGAACTAATGGAGAAATTGTATTTGGAAATAAAGATTATATGATGAGCTGTGCTTGTTCTGCAGGTCCTGCATTTGAAGGTGGAGGTATAAGTTGTGGAATGAGAGCATCAAATGGTGCTATAGAAAAAGTTAGTATAGATAAAGAAACTTTATATCCAAAGTTATCTATTATTGGAGATGATAAACCTATTGGTATATGTGGTTCAGGAATAATAGATTTAATATGCCAAATGTTACTTAGTGGGGTAGTAGATAGAAGAGGTAAGATAAATAAAGATTTAAACAATGACAGAATAAGATTTAATGAACATGAAATAGGGGAATACGTATTAGCATTTAAAGAAGAGTATGGTATTGAAAATGATATAACAGTAACAGAAGTGGATATAGATAATTTTATAAGAGCTAAGGGTGCAATATATTCTGGAGCTGCAACACTAATAGAAAGCTTAGGGATGGACTTTAGTGCTATAGATAAGGTATATATAGCTGGTGGAATAGGAAATAATTTAAATATAGAAAATTCTATTTTAATAGGATTACTTCCAGATATAGAAAGAGAAAAGTTTGCATATATAGGAAATAGTTCATTAGTTGGTTCTTATCTTGCTCTTGTAAGCAAAGATGCTAAAATGAAACTACAAGATATAGGTAATGAAATGACTTATGTAGAATTAAGTGTCTATCCAACATATATGGATGAATTTATATCTGCATGTTTCTTACCACACACTAACATAGAACAGTTCCCAACAGTTAAAGAACTGTTAGGAGATAAAGTGAAAATATAAGTATATAATTAATTAAAATCAATTGCGTTATATAGTACAAGGTGATATACTCAAAGTATATAATGTATAGTGATTTGAAATCATGAAGGTTTCTTTATAGTATTGAAATATTAAATACTAAAAGAGACCTTTTTTTGGAGAAAATCACAAACGTTTTCAAGAGGGTAGTTATAAAGTAAACAATAATAATTTAATATTAAGTTAAAACATGGAGGGGTTATTATGTGTGAATCAGCAGCTTATGTACAAAAAGGGGATAAATTAGAAAGAATAATGGAAAATGTAGTAAGTGTAGATCCATTTGAAGGGAAAGTGTACTTAACTGATTTATTGGGAGAACAGAAAATAGTAGATGGAAGTATAAAAGAGATAAGGCTAATGGAACATAAAATAATAATATCAGAGTAAAAAATAAACATAAGAAAAACAGGGGAAGATAGTATGATAATAGCAGTTATAGATGGAATGGGTGGCGGTATAGGGGCCCAGATAGTATCAAATCTGAGAGAAGAATTACCATCATACATAGACATATATGCACTAGGTACTAATTCAATAGCAACAAGCTCTATGATGAAATCTCATGCAAATAAGGGAGCTACAGGGGAAAATGCAATAGTAACTTCTGTAAAGAAGGCAAATATAATAGTAGCACCAGTATCTGTTTCAATGCCAAATTCTATGATGGGTGAAGTAACTTGCAAAATGAGTGAAGCTATAGTAGATAGTGAAGCTCTAAAGATATTTTTACCTATATTGCCTGAAAATATAGAGGTAGTAGGAGTGGAAAACAAGCCATTAGCGCTGTTAATAAAGGATAGTATAGATTTAATAAAGAAAGAATTTAACATAAAAAAATAAGGGGGAGTATATATGTTAACTAATGATAGAATAAAATTACATCATGCAGATGATCATGATCACCCACATGGGCATTGTCATGATCATTCACACCCACATACACATGGTGAAGATGGAGAAAGTAAAGACGAAAAAACTTTAAAAATATTACTACTTCATTGGGTAAATCATAATGAAAGCCATGAGGAAGGATTTAGAGAGTGGGTAGATAAGGCTAGGGCTATAGGAAAAGAAGAAACAGCTAATAGTATAGAGAAAGCTATAGAATATATGCAAAAAGCTAATGAAATGCTTATAGAAGCTAAAAAGCATATGTAATTAAATATAATAGATATATAGCATACTTAGAATAATTAAATTTAAAAGTATGCTATATACTTGATATGACAATAAAGTTTATAGTAAATTTTTATGCATGATAATGTATATTTTAGTTTAAATTATGTAATCTGTGTCTGTTGATAATTTTAAATACATATTATTTAGTATATTGTAAAAAAATCATAAAAATTAAAGAAAACGTATTGACTAAAATTATATAAAAATATATAATAAATATGTAAACAAATACGTAACAAATATGGAGAAGTACTCAAGTGGCTCAAGAGGAACCCCTGCTAAGGGTTTAGGCTGGGTAACCGGTGCGAGGGTTCGAATCCCTCCTTCTCCGCCAGTAAAGACTATCGATTTTTTTAAGCGATAGTCTTTTTTCCTTTTCAGTGAATATAATATAAATGAAAGGAGTAATTTTATGATAAGTACTAATAAGGAAAGAGCTTATAATATATTAAAGAGAAGTCAAAATTCTAAGTATAGGTTAATAAGAGATTCTTTACTTGTAGGGATAGCTGTAGGTCTAATAATTGTTGTATACAGAATACTGGGTTCAAAACTAATGGAATTATTCAAGGGTCTATATTCTAAGGGTAGAGAAGATATACTATTTATACCAGTTATATTTATGATATTAATAGCTTTAGGATATATTGTAGCTCAACAGGTAAAAAGAGAGCCGATGATATCGGGAAGTGGAATACCTCAAGTTGAGGGAATTCTTACCAGAAGAATTAAAATTAACTGGTTTAGGGTTTTAGTAAATAAATTTATAGGAGGCTTACTTTGTTTAGGAGTAGGTTTTTCAGTAGGTAGAGAAGGTCCATCAGTGCAAATGGGTGCATGTGTAGGAGAAGGTATATCTAAAGGATTAGATAAATTAGATAATGAGGAAAAGTATTTTGTAACATGTGGAGCTAGTGCAGGTTTATCAGCAGCTTTTAATGCACCTTTAGCGGGAGTTATGTTTGCATTAGAAGAAGCACATAAGAACTTTTCTCCATTAGTTTTAGCATCTGCAATGACAGCATCTATAACAGCGGATTTTGTGTCAAAGCAATTTTTTGGATTAATGCCATCATTACATACCGCAAAATTAAATGCAATGCCTTTAAAATACTACTGGGTCTTAATAATATTAGGAATTGTAGTAGGAATAAGTGGTGTATTATTTAATAGTGGTATATTAAAAACTCAAACTATATTTAAAAATAGTAAATTAAGCAAAGAAGTAAAGATAATGATTCCATTCATCTTAACAGGAATTATTGGTCTTATATCACCAGTTTTATTAGGTGGAGGTCATGAACTTATTATGACATTGCAAGAACAGAACTTTACATTAAATTTACTAATGATATTACTTATAGCAAAATTTATATTTACATTTATATGTTTTGGATCAGGGGCTCCAGGAGGGATATTTTTCCCATTGTTAGCATTAGGGTCAATAGTAGGTAATATAGTAGGAATTATAAGTGCTATGTATATGGGAATACCATCAACTTATATAATTAACTTTGTAGTTCTAGCAATGGCAGGTCACTTTGCAGCAATAGTAAAGGCACCTATAACAGCAATTATATTAATACTAGAAATGACGGGATCTCTTGATCATTTGTTACCACTTTCGATAGTTGTAATAATAGCTCAATTGACATCAGATTTACTTAATTCTCATCCTATATATGAAAGTCTTTTAGAAAGACTTCTTGAAGGTGGGGAATATGAATGTGAGACTGGTGTAAATAAAAAGACATTATTTGAAACAGTGGTCCATATTAATAGTGATTTAGATGGAAAATGTGTAAAAGATATAATTTGGCCTAAAAATTGTTTAATAGTAGGGATAACTCGAGGAGATGTTGAGATAATTCCTAAAGGTTCAACAAAGATAATGGCAGGTGATTATTTAACTATAATGGCAAACCAATGTGAATGCTCGAATGTATTAGATGATGTAGTCAATTTAGCGCAAAATTAAAATTGTATAATATGATATATTTCAAATTATAAATTATCGTAATAACTAAGTTATAATAAAAAAAGAACTAAAATCCTTATAAGGATTTTAGTTCTTTTTTTATTATATACTCACATAGGTTATAAATATTTGAGTCTAAAAAATTATCGTTAACTTTTAAAGGAATTATTTTATTTAATTGATAAAATAAAACTATATTATTGTCTTTATCTATACCTTTATTCAAACTTATACTAAGTAAAATGTGCTTATCATCTGATAATATAGAGTAATTATCGCTATAAATATTTATAGGTACTTTGTTACCATCAAATATATTATATTTAAGTGTTAATTTAGAATTATTTATCTTAAAGGATAATGGTATAAGTTTTAAGAATAAATCTTTATTATTAATTACAATGGGCTTTAGTTTCTCTTCTAATATATCTTTTATTTTATAAAGGTACCCTAAATAGTATATATCTTCATAGTTGTGAAGTAATATTTTGCTTTTTAAATCATCAGACTTAGAAGACACAAATTCCTTGTATAGTTTTACGCTTTCTTTTCCTGAAATAGTATCTTCTCTAGATATACCAATGTATTTTTCTATAGTTTTTAGTTTACAATCAGAAAGAGATAGTAAGCCTTTAAATGGCCTTACAATATTTAAAATATCAATATCATCATTTTTATTTAACTCAAAATCAATATTATATTTATTAAAACGAGAATTTAAAAATGGAATATCAAAGGCTAATCCATTAAAGGTTATATGAGTATCAAAGGTACTGATATCATTTATAAATGCTAATAATAAATCTTTTTCATCATCTTCAGTTTGAGCAAAATATTGTTTAATTATGGTTTTATTATCTTTATTAAATAAAATTCCTATAAGTATAACTTTACAAAACTTAGGGCTAAGACCTGTAGTTTCTATATCAAATACGAAGGAATCTGAAGGAATATTTACGAAATTATCTAATGTCTTAGTTATGATTTCCATAAAATTTCTCCTTTTTGAAATTATATATTATAATATAGTTTAGCTATATAACTAATATAAAAAGTTATATTTATATTATAGATTAATGAAAGAATACTTCAAGGTGGTAAGTTATGATAAGTATAGATAAATTAAATGAAAATCAAAAGGTTGCAGTAGAACATGTAGATGGACCTTGTATGGTATTAGCAGGTCCTGGATCAGGTAAAACGAGGGTTATAACATATAGGATAGCAAATATGGTAGTAAATAAAGGTATAAGCCCTCGTAGTATACTTGCTATAAGTTTTACAAAAGCATCCTCAGTAGAAATGAAAAATAGAGCGTTAAGTTTAAGTGATGATCATAGAATGAATAAGGTTACATATGGAACATTCCATTCTGTATTTTTTAGAATACTTAGGTACTTTGAGAAATATAGCTTAGACAATATATTTGATGAAAAATCAAAGAGGCTACTACTAAAAGGCATATTGAAAAGCTTAAATATAGAAAATGCAGATGATGATGAAACTATAGGACAGGTAATAAATGAAATATCCTATGTAAAAAATGAATTGATGGATATTAGAGACTTTACATCCGAGCTATTAACTAGTGATGAATTTTTAAAAACTTATAATCTATATGAAGAACACAAAAATCAACATAATAAAATAGATTTTGATGATATGTTAATAAAGACATACCATTTATTAAAGCACAATAAATCGGCACTAGATATGGTTCGTGGAATATATAGATATATATTAGTAGATGAGTTCCAGGATATAAATAAGGTTCAGTTTGAGGTACTAAAATTAATAGCTAATCCCAACAATAATATATTTGTAGTGGGAGATGAAGATCAAAGTATATATGGATTTAGAGGTGCTAGACCAGACTTTTTATTGGAGTTTGAGCAATATTTTAAAGGAACTAAAAAAGTTCTATTAGATATAAATTATAGGTCAAAAGATGAAATAATAAATATAGCTAATAGACTGATAGAAAAAAATGAGAATAGATATGAAAAAGTTATAAAATGTCATCAAGGAGAAGGTGGAAATGTTAAATATATATCTCCTAATGATTCAGAAGAAGAGGCAGTATTTATAGCTAAAGATATACTAGAAGAAATGAAAAAAGATTATGTTGAGTATACTGATTTTGCTGTAATATATAGAACTAATATACAATCAAGAGCATTAGTAGATGTATTTATGGATATGAGGATACCTTTTATAGTGAAAGATTCGATAATTACTATATATGATCATTGGGCATCTCAAGATATATTAGCTTATTTAAGAATAGGCGTAAATCCAGATTCAAATAAAGATTGGGTTAGGATAATAAATAAACCATTTAGATATATATCAAAAGAACATGTGAATATGGTTAAGGATGAAAAAAACTTTATAAATGCTTTAATAAATAAATGTAACCTTCATCCAAAACAAGTTAAGACTATAAATGATTTGGATATAGATTTAAGTTATTTAAAAACATTAAATCCTAAAAATGCAATTTCTTATATAAGAACAAGTTTAGATTATGATAGATATATACTAGATTATTGTACAAATAGAAAAATAAAGACAAATGGTTTAATAGAAATATTAAATGAACTAGAAAGTTCTGCTACAAATTTCAATACAATACAAGAATATTTAGATCATATAGAAAGAGTAAAGTCAGAATTGATAGAAAATAAAAATAATCAAAATTCTGATGGAGTAATATTTACTACTATGCATAGTGCTAAAGGATTAGAATTTAAAAATGTATATATAATAGGAGCTACAGAAGGAACTATTCCTCATGAAAAGTCTTATGATATAAATGATGAAGAAAAAAAAGTTAATCAGATTGAGGAAGAGAGAAGGCTTATGTATGTGGCTATAACAAGAGCTGAGGAGAATATATATATAAGCTCTCCATCTAATAAATATGGAAAAAAAGTATCTAAATCTAGATTTATAGATGATATTAAAGGAGCGACTAAAAAAGAAATAGAAAGCTTAACAATAGGAGACAAAATTTATCATAAAAGATTTAAGGAAGGTACAATAGTACAAAAAAATAATAACTTAGTTAAAGTTAAGTTTAGTGATGGAGAAAGAACTTTAGATTATAAAGTGTGTTCAATAAAAAATGTAATTTATAAAATATAGCTTTAGTCAAATATAAAATAAGATAACTTAAATATCTTGTCAATAAGCAAAATTACTTGATTGGAGGTAAGTAACTAGAAATATATATTAGGAGAGAGTATGAGTAAGAAAGTATTAAGAAAATTAGCATATAGTCTAACATTATTTATTCAGATAGCATTAGCCGTATCTATCTTTATAATAGAGTATTTAACTAACAAAAATGCTGGAATTATGCAATATGTGCGATATAATAAGTTTGTATTTGAACATGGAATTTTAAATACAAATAACCTACAAGTGATAAAAATAATATCGATAATACTATTTATAATATTTGGAACGATATTTATGCACTGTATTAAGAATAAGAAAAATACATTTATTAGATATCAAATTACTATATCTATGATAATGAGTATAATAGTTAGTATGGTTATAAGTAGTAATTACTTTATAGGTATGTTAGCTTATCATTATTTCATAATAACATTTATTTTAGTATTACTTATACAGATGTTGGTTGTAGGTATAACATTTTATATAGATAATAAACAAAAAAATAGGACTTTATAAAGTCCTATTTTTTATTTTAATAATATATACCTTTTTCAAAGAAATCTTTTATCTCATCTAAATCATTTGTTTTTCCTAAAGCTAGCATAAGCTTTATTCTAGCCTTTTGACCAGGTAACTCTCCTCCAAAAATACATCCTAAGTTCTTTAAGTCTCTTCCAGAACCTAAGTATCCATAACTATCAAATACCCTTCCAGAATGACATCTAGAAACTATTACAACAGGTATATCTTTCTCCCTAGCATATTTTACACCTTCATACATCTTAGGAGGTATATTACCTCTACCCATAGCTTCTATGACAATACCCTTGTATCCATTATCAGTAGCGAATTTTATAAGTTCATCATCCATACCAACTCCAGATTTAAATAGAGCAACTTTAGACTCAACTTTATCTGTATCTATTATAGATCTATTGACAACATCCTTATATAAAACTAATTCGTTACAATCTATTATACCAAGAGGTCCAGATGTTAAAGATTTAAAAGTATTTAATGATAATGTATTAGTTTTAGTAGCTTCAGAAGCTAAAAGTACTTCATTGTTTAAAACTATAAGAACACCTTTTCCTATAGCATCATCAGATATAGCAGTACAAACAGCAGCAGATAAGTTACTTGGACCATCATATCCAAGCTCTGAACTACTTCTCATAGCTCCTGTGACTATAACAGGTTTTATACTAGTTATAGTTAAGTCTAAGAAATAAGCAGTTTCTTCTAAACTATCAGTACCATGAGTTATAACAACACCGCATATATCTTCTCTAATAAGTAAATCATTAACATAATCCTTTAACTCCATCATTCTTTCAGGAGTCATATGAGGACCAGGTATTTCATCAAAGTTTAAAACTTCTATTTCAGCAACTTTATCTATATTAGTTACCATAGACATTATTTGCTCACCAGATAAAGTAGGAATAGCAGCTCCAATTTCTTTATCTACAGTCATTGATATAGTTCCACCTGTGAAAACTATAGCAACTTTTTTCTTTTTAGTCATGAATGTCCCTCCTTAAAAATATATACATATATATCATAAGTAAATTATATCAAAAAAAAACTATATAAGCATGTTAAATAAAGTTAATTATTTATTAAAAAGAAAGTAAAACTCATAGAAATATAGATAAAAAGTTAGAGGATTGCAAAAAAAGACGATAAATGTAAAATAAAAATGAAATTATACTTAGTATATAAAGAACTTTTAAAATTTATAAGAAAATATTCAAAGTCAAAAATTTTAGTAAAATATATACTCATTAAAATAATTTATATTTTATTATATAAAAAAAAAGAGCTCGGGGAAGCTCTTTTTTGCTATCAAGTTGATTTCCGTTATCAACTTGATAAAATGGATATAAAGTTTATCCGTTCAAAAGGGGTATTGGGAATAGAGATTTTAATTAAGGTTATCAGGGGGATAACCATGTCTATATACTATCAAATTTCGACATAAAAATCAATACTTTTCAAGAAAGTTAATTTATTGTCAAACGAAAATTATAAAAATAAAACCTACTTCTTTTCCGATCTGAAGTAGGCCTTAAATGAATTAAATATTCATTTAAAAGGGGTATTGGGAATAGAGATTTTACTAAGGTTATCAGGGGGATAACCATGTTTATATATTATCAAATTTCGACATGAAAATCAATACTTTAAAGAAAAATATTGAAAAAAATTACAATTCTACAAAATAGTGATAATTTATAATTATTAAGTTAAAATTATAAGTGAATATATAAAATAAAACAACAATTATATTTAATATATATTTAGTAATATTATTATTAAACCTTAAAAAATAACGTAAATATGATATAATAAATAAGTCTATTTAGGTTAATATATAATAGATAAAATTTTTATTTCAATTTGATAAAATAATTTATAAATTGGAAAGAATAAATAAAACATATTTGAATAATTTTGAATTTATATAAATACTTAATACAGGAAGCTGGTGAAAAATATGGAAATATATTTAGATAATAGTGCAACAACTAAACCATATAGTGAGGTTATTGAAAAAGTTGTTTATGCACTTAGCCATGATTACGCAAACCCATCATCTTTACATAGAAAGGGTGTTGAGGTAGAAAAGAATATAAAAGCCATAAGAAGTGAGATTGCTAAAACTTTAGGTGCTAAGGATAAAGAAATTTACTTTACATCAGGAGGAACAGAATCTAATAATACTATAATTAGAGGTGTAGTCAATCTACATAAAAAAAGAAAAAACCATATAATATCTACGAGTATAGAGCATCCATCAGTTTTAAATACATTAAAGGATTTAGAAAACGATGGATGTGAGGTAACATATTTAGATGTTGATAGAGAAGGTAAAATAGATTTAGAGGAACTTAAAAAAGCTATAAAGCCTACTACATGCTTAGTAACTATAATGCACGTAAATAATGAAGTAGGATCCATACAACCTATCCAAGAAATAGGTAAGTACCTTAAGTCATTAAAAGACAAAGTTTATTTACATGTAGATGCAGTTCAATCATATTCTAAGATAAACTTTAGACCATCAAGATATAATATAGATTTTATGAGTGTTAGTGGGCATAAATTCCACGGGCCTAAAGGTATAGGATTTATGTATATAAAGGAAACTAACAGGATAAAACCTATGTTAACTGGTGGGGGACAAGAAATCGGTGTAAGAGCAGGGACAGAAAATGCACCTGGTATATATGGATTAGGCGAGGCTATAAAAATTATAAATGATGATTTAAATTCTAAAATAGAAAAAATATCTTCTTTAAAGAATTTACTTAAAGAAGAAATATCTAAAAATATAGAAGATATAAAAATAAATTCTCCAGAAGATGGAGTGTGTCATATACTTAATATCTCATTTAAAGATATAAAAGGAGAAGTGTTACTTCATTGCTTAGAGCAAAAAGGTATGTATGTATCTACAGGTTCTGCATGTTCTTCTAAGAAAAAAGGAAGTCATGTACTAACTCAAATGAAATTAACTAATGAAGAAATAGAAGGAGCTATAAGATTTAGCTTATCAGATTTAAATACAGAAGAAGAGATTTTAGAAGCTGTAAAAATACTTAAAGAGGAAGTTGAATCTTTAAGAAAAATAATAAGAAGAAGTTGAATTTTTAAGAAAAACAACAAGAAGACGATAATCAAAATATGAGGTGATACATTTGTATAATATATTAATAGTTAAGTACGGGGAAATAGGTGTAAAAGGAAAAAATAGATACTTATTTGAAAATAAGTTAATAAAAAATGTAAAAAATATGCTTAAGCCATTAGGTGAATTTAAAGTTTATAAAGAATTTGGAAGAATATATGTAGACTTAGAAGACTATGATTATGAAGAAGTTGCAGAAGGAGTAAGAAAAGTATTTGGTATAGTAGGAGTATGTCCAGCAATAAGAGCTGAAAAAGATTATACTAAATTAAAGGAATTGGCGTTAGAAGTATTAGAAGAAAAAATAGACGCAGGAGCAAAGAGCTTTAAAGTAGAAAGTAAAAGAGGAGACAAGAGCTTTAAATTTACTTCTCAAGAAATGAGTAGAGATATAGCAGGTTACTTAGTATCTCAAGTTAAAGACAAAATAGCAGTAGATATAAGAAATCCAGAAGTTAGAATACGTTGTGAATATAGAGAAAATCATGTAATGGTATACAGCGATACTATACCAGGTTATGGAGGATTACCTCTTGGAACAAACGGTAGAGCTATGTCTTTATTATCTGGAGGTATAGATTCACCAGTTGCATCTTGGATGGTAGCAAAAAGAGGTATGGAACTAGAATGTATACATTTCCACAGTTATCCATTTACTAGTGAAAAATCTCAAGAGAAAGTAAGAGATTTAGGAAAAATATTAGCTAAGTATTGTGGAAGAGTAAGACTTCATAAAGTTAATATGTTAGAAATACAAAAAGCTATAGGTCTAAATTGTAAAGATGAAGAAATGACTATAATATCAAGAAGATTTATGATGAGAATAGCTCAAGCAGTAGCAGAAAAAAGACACTGTGATGCTTTAGTTACAGGAGAGAGTATAGGACAAGTTGCATCTCAAACTATACAAGGACTAACTTGTACAAATGCATCAGTTAGTATACCTGTATTTAGACCTCTTATAGCTATGGATAAAACTGAAATAGTTGATATAGCTCAAAAAATAGGAACATTTGAAACATCAATACTTCCAGAAGAAGATTGTTGTACAGTATTTGCTCCTAAAAAACCTGTGACTAAGCCTAGATTAGAGAGAATAGAAAAGTCAGAAAATGCATTAGATGTAGAAAAATTAATACAAGATGCTATAGATAACATAGAAGTAGAAGATTTAGAATTCTAATTCTAAAATATATAACAAAAAAAAGAAGCCCTAGGACTTCTTTTTTGTTATATATAAATTATTCAAAGAAATTTAAGGGCTTATTTATTAAATACCTCAACACCAAATTCTTTTAAAACTTGGCTAGCTTTTTTAATATCTTCTGGAGTAGCATCAGGAACACCTTTTAACTCATATTCAATTCCCATACTTTCCCATTTGTGAACACCTATTGTATGATATGGTAATAATTCAAGTCTATCTACATTGTTAAGAGTAGATACAAATTTACCTAATGCCTCTAAGTTTTCTCTATCATCTGTTATACCAGGAACTAAAACGTGTCTTATCCAAACAGGTATATTTCTTTCATCTAAGTGTTTAGCTAACTTTAATGTTTTTTGTATTGTTACACCTGTTAAGTCTTTAGCTTTATCATCTATCATATGTTTTAAGTCAAGTAAAACTAAATCAGTATTATCAAGTATTGGATCTATTTTATCTATATCTACAAATCCAGAAGTATCTAAGCAAGTGTGTATACCATTTTTCTTAGCTTTAGCAAATAATTCTGCTACAAATTCTGGTTGAAGTGTAGCTTCACCACCTGAAACAGTTAAACCACCACCAGAGAATTTCATATAAGATGAGTACTTAAGCACCTCAGTGATTAATTCGTCAGTTGTATATTCTTTTCCACCTTTTGCATCCCATGTATCTCTATTGTGGCAATACTTACATCTTAATGGGCATCCTTGCATAAATACTATAAATCTTATTCCTGGACCATCTACTGTACCAAATGTTTCTATTGAATGAACTCTTCCTTTTATCATAATATCCACCTCTAAGTCGTTTTATAAATTGCGTTTTAAATATACTGTATACATAATATCATCTAAATATATTATAAATTATTATATCTTTAAAGTCTATATTGTTTAAGTAATGTATAATTCCTTATATTTTAATTATACCCAGTAAGTACCTATACAAACTATAAATGTAAAAAAATTTTAGATTATAATGTTATTATATATAATTGATTTTAAAATAAATAAAAAAAGAGTGTAAGTTGATGAGACTTACACTCTGAAAAATTATATACTTTGATTTTTGATAATTGTTAAACTATCTGATGTAAGATTATAGATGTTATAAATTAAGCCATTTTTCCGTGGAATGTTCTGTTTATAACGTCTAATTGTTGCTCTCTAGTTAACTTGATGAAGTTTACAGCGTATCCTGAAACTCTTATAGTTAATTGAGGGTATTTTTCTGGATGCTCCATAGCATCTTCTAATGTAGCTCTATCAAATACGTTAACGTTTAAGTGATGAGCTCCTTGAGAGAAGTATCCGTCCATCATTGAAGATAAGTTGTTTACTCTTTCAGTCATATCTTTTCCTAAAGCACCTGGTACTATAGAGAAAGTATTAGATATACCATCTTGAGCATGCTCGTATGGTAATTTAGCAACTGAAGATAATGAAGCTAAAGCTCCGCTGTTATCTCTTCCGTGCATTGGGTTAGCTCCTGGAGCGAATGGCTCACCAGCTCTTCTTCCGTCAGGAGTGTTACCAGTCTTCTTACCGTAAACAACGTTTGAAGTTATTGTTAATATAGATTGAGTATGGTAAGAATCTCTGTAAGTTTTGTTCTTTCTTATTTTATTCATGAAGTTTTCTACTAAGTCACAAGCTATTTGGTCAACTCTGTCATCGTTGTTTCCGAATTTTGGATAATCTCCTTCTATTTCGAAGTCAACAGCTATACCAGCTTCGTTTCTTATAGTTTTAACTTTAGCATGTTTTATAGCAGATAATGAGTCAGCGCAAACTGATAAACCAGCTATACCACAAGCCATAGTTCTGAATATTTCTCTATCATGTAAAGCCATTTCTAATGCTTCATAAGAGTACTTATCATGCATGTAGTGGATTATGTTTAATGTATTTACGTATAAGTTAGCTAACCAATCAGTGAATGGTTCGAACTTAGCCATAACCTCATCGTAATCTAAGTATTCTGAAGTTATTGCTTCGAATTTAGGTCCAACTTGTACTCCTGACTTCTCATCAACACCACCGTTTATAGCGTATAATAAAGTCTTAGCTAAGTTTACTCTAGCTCCGAAGAATTGCATTTGTTTACCTATTCTCATTGCAGATACACAACAAGCTATACCGTAGTCATCTCCCCAGTATGGTCTCATTAAATCATCGTTCTCGTATTGAACAGAACTTGTATCTATTGAAACTTTTGAACAGAAGTCTTTGAATCCTTGAGGTAATCTAGTAGACCATAATACTGTTAAGTTTGGCTCTGGAGATGGTCCAAGAGTGTAAAGAGTATTTAACATTCTGAATGAGTTTTTAGTTACTAATGTTCTACCATCTATACCCATACCACCGATTGATTCAGTTACCCAAGTTGGGTCTCCTGAGAATAAATCGTTGTATTCTGGAGTTCTTAAGAATTTAACCATTCTTAACTTCATAACGAAGTGATCCATTATTTCTTGAACTTCTTCTTCAGTTATTGTTCCGTTAGCTAAATCTCTTTCGAAGTATATGTCTAAGAATGTAGAAGTTCTACCTAATGACATTGCAGCTCCGTTTTGATCTTTTATAGCTCCTAAGTATCCAAAGTATAACCATTGAACAGCTTCTCTTGAGTTAGTAGCTGGCTTAGATATATCGAATCCGTAAGATAAAGCCATTCTCTTTAATGCTTCTAAAGCTTTTATTTGATCAGATATTTCTTCTCTAGCTCTTATAACTTCTTCGTCTATGCATCTTACTTCGTATTCAGCTTTTTGAGCTAATTTATCTTCTATTAATCTATCTATACCGTATAAAGCAACTCTTCTGTAGTCACCTATTATTCTACCTCTTCCGTAAGCATCTGGTAAACCAGTTATTATACCAGATCTTCTAGCAGCTCTCATTTCAGGAGTGTAAGCATCGAATACCCCTTGGTTATGAGTTTTTCTATATTTAGTGAATATTTCGCTTATTTCAGGATCACATTCGTATCCGTAAGCCTTACAAGAATTTTCAACCATTTTTATACCACCGAAAGGCATAACAGCTCTTTTTAATGGTGCGTCAGTTTGGAAACCAACTATTGTTTCTAATTCTTTATCTAAGTATCCTGGTGCATAAGCATCTATCATAGATACTGTTTTAGTATCAACGTCTAAAGTTCCGCCATTTTCTCTTTCTTTTTTGAAAAGAGCCATAGCTTCTTCCCATAATTTTTTAGTGTTTTCAGTAGCTCCAGCTAAGAAAGAATCATTTCCTTCATATGGAGTGTAGTTTTCTTGGATGAACCCTCTAACATCTATTTCTTTAGTCCATCTACCTTCTTTAAATCCTTGCCATGCATTCATGTGAATAGCCTCCTTGTTAGGGTTTAAAATTTGTAAAGTTATTTATTGTTATTTAAATTTAAATATTTAATATTATTATTTAAATTCAAATATTTAAAAAATTTATATTATTAATCTAGCTAGATAATTTTTAGACAATATAATAATAACATATAAAAGGTATTTTGTATACAACCTTTCGCATAAATATTGTCGATAATTTTTAAATTTAATCTGAATTTGTTTTCCTTATAATCATATAATACCCAAGTGTTTTTATGCTAAAACAAAAAAATTTTAAAATAAAAAAATAGTATATATGTCCAAATAATGAATATCTATCTTATATAGGGGAGGGATATTATGTTATTTATTATTATACTATTTATTTTAGGTTTTATATTAATAACAAAAGGAGCAGATATATTTATAAACTATACAGTAATAATAGGGAAGAAGACTAATATATCGGAATTGGTACTTGGTGCTACGATAGTAAGTTTTGCAACAACTCTTCCAGAGTTAACAGTGTCAACAGTAGCATCTTTACAAGGGCATACAACAATGAGCCTAGGGAATGCAGTAGGTTCTATTATTTGTAATACAGGCTTAGTACTTGGGTTAGTAGCATTTATAAGTCCATTTAAAGTAGATAAAAATATGTTTTTTTCAAAATCAATAATTCTTTTAATATCAGTATTTTTAACAATATTGCTTAGTATAGATGGAAATATTAATAGAATAGATGCATTATTGCTTCTTTTAATGCTTTTAGTATATATGTATACAAATTATAAAAGTGTAGAAAAAGATAGTAAAACAGACTTAAGCAAAAATTATAATAGAGGAAGTATAAATATAAAGGAAACATTGAAAATAGCTGTCTTTTTTATACTTGGATTAGTAATGATGGTTTTAGGCTCAAAATTATTAGTAGATAATGGGATAAAAATAGCAGAAATTATAGGCATACCACAAGGAATAATAAGTCTTACTGTAATAGCACTAGGTACGTCACTGCCTGAATTAGTATCATCAATAACTGCTATAAGGAAAAAGCATCATGCTATATCAGTGGGAAATGTATTAGGTGCTAACATATTAAATATAGTATCTGTAATAGGAATATCAGCAATACCAAATGATATACCAATTTTGGCACAAACAGCAAAAATAGATTTTCCTTTTATGATAGCTCTACTTTTGATTTTAATAATACCAACTATTAAAAAACATAAATTACATAGATGGCAGGGAATGCTAATGCTTTCAACATATCTTTTATATATGGCTACACTATATTATATATATATCGTTGCTTAATGGTATAAAACAAGTTGTATTATCTTGAATATTATAGATGAGTAAGGGATAAAATACTAATTGCATATTATTCGAATTAAATATATAATAGATAAGTTAATATAATTAGATAACGGAAAGGAAATAATATATGAACACAATAAAATTCGAAGACTTACCAATAAGTGATGATATAAAAAAAGCTATATCGGACATGGGGTTTGAAGAGCCATCTCCAATACAAGCTCAATCTATACCTGTTGTATTATCAGGTAAAGATGTTATAGGTCAAGCACAAACAGGTACGGGAAAAACAGCAGCATTCAGTATACCAATACTAGAAACTATAAATCCAGAGGACAAAAGTTTACAAGCGGTGGTACTTTGTCCTACTAGAGAACTTGCAATACAAGTTTCTAAAGAAATAAGAAAAATATCTAAATACATGCACGGAATAAAAACTTTACCTATATATGGTGGGCAACCAATAGATAGACAAATAAAGTCTTTAAAAGGGGGAGTTCAAATAGTAATAGGAACTCCAGGTCGTGTTATAGACCATATAAACCGTAAAACATTAAAAATGGATAATGTTAAGATGGTTGTATTAGATGAAGCGGATGAGATGTTAGATATGGGGTTCAGAGAAGATATAGAAACTATAATAAGTAGAACTCCAGAAGATAGACAAACAGTATTCTTCTCAGCTACTATGCCAAAAGGGATATTAGAGTTAACAAAGGCATACCAAAAAAATCCAGAGCACATAAAAGTTGTTAGAAAAGAACTTACAGTGCCTAATATAAAGCAATATTATATAGAAACAAGATCTGCAAATAAATTAGAAGTATTATGTAGATTAATAGATGTTTATAATCCAAAATTATCAGTAGTATTCTGTAATACTAAGAGAGGTTCAGATGAATTAGTTAGTGAATTACAAGCTAGAGGATATTTTGCAGATGCATTACACGGGGATTTAAAGCAAACTCAAAGAGATATAGTTATGGATAAGTTTAGAGGGGGAACTATAGACATACTAGTAGCGACAGATGTTGCAGCTAGAGGAATAGACGTTGATGATGTTGAAGCGGTATTTAACTATGATCTTCCTCAAGATGAAGAATACTATGTTCATAGAATAGGTAGAACTGGTAGAGCTGGTAGAGAAGGTATATCTTTCAGCTTTGTATTTGGAAAAGAAATGAGAAAGATGAAAGATATAGAACGATATACTAAGACTAAGTTAATTAAGCATGGTATACCTTCAATAGCTGATGTTGAAGAAAAGAAAGTAAGTGCATTCTTCAAAGAAGTTAAATCAACTATGGAACAAGGTAAATTAACTAAACAAATGCAATGGTTAGAAACATTCTGTCAAGAAGAAGATTACTCTACAGTTGACGTAGCTGCTGCACTTTTAAAATTAGCTTTAGGTGAAGAACTTAAAGAAGAAATAGTAGAAGAAAAACCAAGACAACGTAGAGAAGCGCGTTCTAAAGGTGGATCAACTGGGGCTCAAGAAGGTATGGCTAGATTATTTATAAATGTAGGTAGAAACCAAAGAGTTCAAGCTAAAGATATATTAGGCGCAATAGCTGGAGAAGTTGGGATACCAGGAAAACTTATAGGAACTATAGATATATATGACAAATATACTTTCGTTGAAGTACCTAAGCAAAATGCTAAAAAAGTATTAGAAAAGATGAAAGATATAAAAATAAAAGGTAACAAGATAAACATAGAAAAAGCAAACAACAAAAGAAGATAGATAAAAAGCATAGCAAAAGCTATGCTTTTTTATATGCAAAAATTTTCTATTAATTATTACTTTATATAAAGATAAATAAATTAATAGAAAAAAATGTATATTAATAAAAAATATGTAAATAATAAATATGTGGATTGCCAACATTTAACATCATTAATTATATAATTTATGTCTGATGTTGATTAAGACATAATAAAACAAAAGTAGTTAAATTTTGTTGAAGGATAAAAAGTAAATATAATAGAATTGATTAAGAGTTAATATACTCAATAATCAGGGGGGATACAAATGATAAACTACTACTTAGAACAAAAAACTCTAACAATAGAGTTTGTATTTACAGAACTAGACCACCATATAACAAATGAGGTTAGAGATGAAATAGATAATATATTACTATCTAAGCCTATAAAAAACATAATATTTGATTTTAGAAATATTAAATTTATGGATTCATCAGGGATAGGTGTAATTATAGGTAGATACAAAAAAATATCAGCTGAAGGTGGAAAAGTATCTATAATAAATGCAAATGAAAGAGTTGAGAAAGTATTTAATTTATCTGGAATGAATAAAATTATAGACATAAACAATACAGATGAAGTAGTAAGTTCTATATAAGGGGGAATACAAAATGAAGAACATTATGGAAGTTAAATTTTCTGCTAAATCTGAGAATGAAAGTTTTGCTAGAGTTATAGTAGCTTCATTTGCTGCGAAATTAGATCCGACTATAGATGAACTAGCAGATATAAAAACTGCAGTATCAGAAGCTGTAACCAATTCAATAATTCATGGATATGATGAAAATGAAGAAGAATTCGTATATTTAAGATGTGAAATAGAAGGAAATACTATAAAAATAGTAGTAGAAGATAGAGGTAATGGTATAGAAGATGTTCAAATGGCTATGCAACCACTTTACACATCAAAGCCAGAGCTTGAAAGATCAGGAATGGGATTTACTGTAATGGAGAGTTTTATGGATGATGTATGGGTAAGTTCAATAAAGGGTGAAGGGACTAAAATTGTAATGACTAAAAAAATAAACTTACCACAATAAAGTCCAAAAGAATAGAGGTTTTATTATGGGGATAATTGCAATAAAAGAAGAAAAGAGAGTATTGCTTAGTCATGAAGAAACATTAAAATTAATAGATAAAGCACAAAATGGAGATGAGGAAGCTAAGGAAATACTAATAACTAACAATCTAGGATTAGTTAGAAGTGTTGTAACTAAATTTTTAAATATAGGTTATGATAGAGATGATTTATTTCAATTAGGGTCAATAGGTTTAATAAAGGCTATATATAAGTTTGATCCTAAGTTTAATGTAAAGTTTTCTACATATGCTGTACCAATGATATTAGGAGAAATAAAAAGATATCTAAGAGATGACGGAATGGTAAAAGTATCTAGGTCTTTAAAGCAAATAGCTATAAAAGCTAAAACACAAAGTGAAATACTTAGCAAGAAACTAGGAAGAGAACCAAGTATAGAAGAAATAGCTAATGTATTAGAAGTGGAAAAAGAAGACTTAGTTATGGCAATGGAATCTAATTTTTCTGTAGAGTATTTACATGGAGTTATACATGAAGAAGAAGGAAATCCAATTTGCTTAATAGATAAGATTAGCTTAAAGGGAGAGTGTGAAGAAGAGAAAGTAATAGATAATCTTCTTTTAAAAGAAGTTTTAGGCAAATTAGAAAAAAGAGAAAGACAGATAATAATGCTTAGATATTTTGAAGATAAAACTCAAAGTGAAATTGGGGATATGTTAAATATATCTCAAGTACAAGTTTCTAGAATAGAGAAAAAAGTATTAGCTAAATTAAAATCATATATTAGTTAATAAAAATAAAAAGCACCCAATAGACAAATATTTGTTTAGTGGGTGCTTTTTATTTGAAATAAATTATAGGTAAAAACAACCTAGGTTAAAATTTATATAAATGTTGCTTAAGTTTTAATATATTAGAATATTTTATTAGCTTAAACAAATAATAAAGTAAGAAGGAGGTATTATATATGGATGATATTTACTTAATACCTAAGAGTATAAAACCTTTTAACATATCAAAAAAAGAGATTTATTTAGGTGAAATATATACTATCTATCCAGAGGCTTATGAAGCGAAAATAAAAGATATATGCTTAAGAAGCTACGACAATAATACATCTAAATATGATGTAATACATTTAGGTGAAGTTATAGAAGAAGTAAATAATAGGTTTCCAAAATTAAGGTTAAATTTTTTGAAACCTGAAGATATAATAATCTTCTTTGACAGCTACAAAAAAGATAGAACTAAATACATAAGAGTTTTCATAGTAGCAGTAGTAGTACTTATGGGTTCTATAATGGGAATAATGAACTTTCATGCAGATGTAAATATGGCTCATTCGCAATTTATGATGGTAAATGCAATCACAAAAGATGCAAAGTCTTATATGCCATATTTTCAAATACCATACTCAATTGGTATAGGAATTGGCGTAGCATTATTTTTTAATAAATTCATACCAAATTATTCTAGAGGAGAGCCTAGTCCTTTAGATTTAAAGATGGTTTCATTAAATAAAGAAATAGAAAATCAACTAAGAAAAAAACAGTGAGGTATTTTGTGAAATTATTTTTAATAATATTTGGAATATCATCAGGAGTAGTTGTTGGGTCAGGAGTAGTTTCTTTACTAATACTTGTAGGTATAATACCTAGAATGGCACAAATAAGTAAGACAAAAGAATTTATAGGGGCATATGAAAGTCTACTGGTTATAGGAACTTTATTTGGAAGCTTAATTTCAATTCAAGGCATGAATATACGCATAGGTAAAATGGGTGCTTTAGTAGCAGGGCTTGCTTATGGAGTATTCGTAGGTTTTTTAAGTTCGGGCCTAACAGAGATATTAGATTATATACCTGTAGTTGCAAGAAGATTAAAAATACCTGCTTTGTATTTAAAATATATAATTATAGCAATGCTTGTGGGAAAAGTAATTGGATCTTTAATAGGATGGTCTATAATTCAAGGAGGTTAATTTATGGATAAAAATTACAAAAAGTATGTTGAAGAAAAAAGCCCAAAACCAACATACGCGAAAAACTATATATTAGCATTTATAGTTGGTGGAATAATATGCGTAATAGGACAAGGTATAAATGATTTTTATATGAATTTTGTAGGGCTTGGTAAACTAGATGCAGCAGGCGCTACATCAATAACTTTGATATTTATAGGAGCTTTATTAACAGGTCTTGGTGTGTATGACCTTATAGGAAAAAGGACAGGTGCAGGTTCAGCTATACCTATAACAGGATTTGCAAATTCTATAGTATCACCTGCTATGGAGTTTAAAAGAGAAGGTTATGTACTTGGAGTAGGAGCAAACTTATTTAAAATTGCAGGTCCAGTATTAGTATATGGAATAGGCTCATCTATTCTATGTGGATTTATATACTATATTTTCAATCTTATAAAATAAGGAGACTAAAATATGAAAAGTAAAAGAATTGGAAATAGAACAGTAAAACTAGAAAATAAGCCAACTATTATATCAGCTAGTTCAGTTGTTGGTCCCAAAGAAGGAGAAGGACCATTAAGAGAATATTTTGATATTATACTTGAGGATGACTTATGTGGTCAAAAATCATGGGAATTAGCAGAAAGTGATATGGTAAAAACTGCTATGAAAAAAACATGTGAAAAAGCTAATAAAAAATTAGAAGATATAAATTATATGATAGGTGGAGATTTGCTCAATCAAATATTTCCTGCATCTTTTGCTGCTAGGGACTTATCTATACCATTTATAGGAATATATGGAGCATGTTCTACTATGGCAGAAGGTATGTGTATAAGCTCTATGCTTATAGACGGAGGATTTGCAGACTTGATACTATCTGGAACATCTAGTCATTTTTGTGCAGCAGAGAGACAATTTAGGTTTCCTCTAGAATTTGGTAATCAAAAACCTATGACAGCTCAATGGACCGTTACTGGTGCAGGTAGTGTATTAATATCTCCAAAAGGGCAAGGGCCTAAGGTTACCCATGTAACTATTGGAAAAGTAATAGATAAGGGTATAGATGATGGTAATAATATGGGAGCAGCTATGGCTCCTGCAGCAGTAGATACTATATACTCATATTTTAATGATACAAAAGATGACCCAAATAGCTTTGATGTAATAGCTACAGGAGATTTGGGAAAACTAGGTAAAGAAATAACAGAAGAATTATTAGCTCAAAGGGGACTTGATATATCAAAAGTATATATGGATTGTGGAATAGAAATGTTTAATATGGAAAAACAAGATGTACACTGTGGAGGTAGTGGATGTGGATGTTCAGCTACTGTTTTCTGTGGATATATTTACAAAAAACTTAAAAATAAAGAATTCAATAAAGTAATGCTAGTATCAACAGGGGCTTTATTATCACCAACTAGTACTTTACAAAAACAAACAATACCCTGTGTAGCTCATGCAGTAATTATTGAAAATAAGGAGTGATTAAATATGCTTATGGATTATGTAAGGGCATTTATAGTAGGAGGAATAATTTGTCTTATTGGTCAGATTCTTCTTGATTACTTTAAAGTACAAATGCCCTATATAATGGTATCTTATGTTACTAGCGGAGTAATTTTAACATTTTTAGGGATATATGAACCTATAGTTAAGTTTGGAGGATCAGGAGCGACAGTACCTATAATAGGATTTGGATATTCATTAGCAAATGGCGTAAAAAAAGCAATAGAGACTGATGGGTTTATGGGAATATTCACAGGAGGTACAATTGCAACTGCAGGAGGAATAGCAGGAGCTATATTTTTTGGATATATGATGGCACTTATTTTTACACCAAAAGCTAAACCTTAAAATTAATAAATGTATATAAGTTAATAATTTAAGTTATATAAAATATTATAATATAAGGCATAAATAAAAAAAGACTATCTCAAAATAGAGAATAGTCTTTTTTATATATATTAAACTATTGTCCAGTTGGATTACTAGCTGGATTAGTAGCTCCACCGCTATTATCGGCAGGAGGAGTAGTATTTCCACCACCATTACTAGGAGGAGGAGTTGCAGTTCCGCCGCCATTATTAGGAGGAGGAGTTGTAGTATTTCCGCCACCATTATCGGCAGGAGGAGTAGTATTTCCGCCACCATTATCAGCAGGAGGAGTAGTATTTCCACCGCCATTATCAGTAGGAGGAGTAGTATTTCCACCGCCATTATCAGCAGGAGGAGTAGTATTATTATCTACAGTACCTTCATTATTTTGGCTTTCAGGAGGTGTAGTAGATTCTTCATGTTTTGGCTTTACAGCATTGGCTCTAGAAGTATATTTAGTTGGAGATGTTCCATCTATAAATGCTGCTTTAACACCAGATGAAGATCTTCCACCATCTATTAAGTTAATTTTAGCAAAGTATACTTTATCAGGAACTTTGAAATCAACTTTCTTTAAGTTTTCATGAATTTGTCTCATAACTATAGACCAAAGTTTTGCTGCTGAACCACTTCCACCTTCAACACTTTCACGAGGTATAAATTCTCCTGTAGTAGGATTTTTTCTACCTGCATCATCACCTATATAAGTTGCACCAACGTAGTATGGAGTGTAACCAACAAACCAAGCATCTAAAGCTTTATTAGTTGTTCCTGTTTTACCAGCAACAGGCATTCCACCAGGTATAGCAGCTTTACCACCGATACCTTCAGTTATAACTGCCTTTAGCATATCAGTAATTACGTAAGCAACATCAGGATCAACAACTTTGTGTTGTTCAGGAGTATTTTTAACTATTAATTGTCCATCATAACTTGTTATAGTTGTAAATATAGTTGGCTCTATATAAACACCGCCATTAGCTAAAGTTCCATAAGCAGAAGCCATTTCAAGAGGTGATATACCATGAGTCATACCTCCAAGTGTTAATGCTGGGAATCTTCTATCATTACTTTCTGCATTTGCAGTATTACTATCAACTAAAGTTGTTATACCAAAATTCTTTAAGTAATCCATCATTATATCAACACAGTCTTTATAAGAATCACCTAAAAGTTCGGCAGTTCTTATAGCTATAGTATTTGATGAGTAAGCTAAAGCTTTACGTAAACTCATGATATCTTTACCAGGAGTAGTCGTATTTGGATTCCACTTATTATTTTCCTTAAATTTATAAGGTGTAAGATTTGCAGTAGTATCACTTAATGCAGTAGCTTGAGTTAATTTAAGTGTATCTATAGCAGGTGTATAAACTGATAATGGCTTTATAGTTGAACCTGGTTGTTGAGGAGTAGTAGCTCTATTTAGAGTTTTTCTTCCTGTTATATGTCTACCACCAACTAAAGCTTTTATTTCACCAGTTTTGTAATCTAATATAACCATAGATGATTGAGGTTGAGTCATTCCATTGCTATGACGGCTACCAGGGAAGTTATTATCATTATCATATTCTTTTTCTAATATTTTTTGCATTTTAGGGTCTATAGTAGTGTGTATCTTTAAACCACCATTATAGAACATATTATATGCTTCGTCTTTAGTATTACCTTGTGCTACTAAAGCATCTATAACTTTATATTCTATTAAATCCTCAACTGAAGAAGAAACACTTTCTTTAGGCTTAGGTAGTTTTATATTTATTTCCTCAGCCACAGCCTCATTGTATTCTGATTGTGTTATAGCTCCAGTTTGTAGCATTTTACCTAAAACAATATTACGTCTTTCTTTAGCCTTAGGATTAGGTACAGCTTTTCTAACAACCATAGTACCAGCTTTTAATTGCTTGTAAGTATCATCGTTAGGAATAAGTCCCCAAGAATTTAACTTTTCAACCATATCTAATTCCATTGGAGTAGGATCATCAAGAGTATCATCAGGAGTATTTATGAAAAATAGTAATCTATTTGCAACATCATCCTTAGTTTCATTACCTTCCAGCTTAGCAGTAATATAAGCTGAATATCTTGACGGGTTTTGAGTAGAACCTGCAAGTAATGCTGACTCACCAAGAGTAAGTTGCGATGCTTTTTTATCAAAATATCCTCTAGCACCAGCCTCAGCACCAGCTAGACCCTTACCAACGAAGAAGTTATTTAAGTAAAGTTCTAATATCTCATCTTTACTTAAGACTTTACTCATTTCATGAGCATAGTATATATCCTTTATTTTACGAGGAAGGCTTTGTTCAGTAGATGTTAGTAACATTTTTGATACCTGCATAGGTATTGTACTACCACCTTGCTTATCTCCAGTAAGAGTTTTTACTACAGATCTTAGCAATCCTCTTATATCTACTCCACCATGTTCATAAAAACGCTCATCTTCTATAGCTACTATTGCCTTAGGAAGATATTTACCCATATCTTTTAGAGGTACAGGTTGCTTTTTATTTACACTAGGGGCATTAGAAAGTAGATCATTATTAGCATAGTATATACGCGTTGTTTGATAAGTCTTTTCTTCTAAAAGAGCTTTTGATATTGGCTCAGCGTTTCTTAATGAAGCAAAGACTACACCAGTTCCAACGGCTACTCCAGCAACTAATAAAACTAAACAAACTACCAAAATAGACCTGAGAGTCTTAAACTTATCTTTTTTCTTTTTTGGTTTAGTTTTTTTATTTGAGCTACTAGTAGATGAACCACGAGAAGTAGATGAACTACGAGTGGTAGATGAATTACGAGTAGCTGTTGAAGAAGAAGAACTTGCTTTCTTTCTTCTTATTTTATTTCTATTTTCATTATTATCATTATTCATTAAGTTAACCTCCTTACTTAATGCAATATTATACCATATATATATGAAATTTTCTAATTACAGAATAAAATAGTCATAATTTATATATACTAAAAATCTGCAAAATACTTCCAAAACAAACATGTTATTAATTATATAATTTAAAAAATTATTATAACTTTAATAATAATTATTTTTATCTAATAATATAAAAAATATGTGATACTTTGTTTGCATAAAATATTATGGGGGTGATATTTTGAATAAAAATAGATATGATTTAAAAAATAGCTTTATTAAAAAACCACTAATAATATTTTTAATTATATCTATATTATCTATATTAATAGGAAGCTTTATATATGTAGATAAAAATTTAAGACCAACAATAACAGTTCTTGCAGAAACAAAAGCGATAGAACTGGCAAACAGATCTATAAATAAAGCTGTTGGAGACATTGTAAAAGATAAGATTAATTATTCAGATTTAATGAATACAAATATGGATTCTCAGGGAAAAATAACTATGATTCAAGCCAACACTATAATGATGAATCAAATAGCTTCAGATGTTGCTTTAGAAATTCAAGAAGAATTAAAAAAGGTAAAATCAACAACTGCATACATACCTATAGGAACAGCTCTTAAAAGTCCCATACTTGCTAAATACGGTCCTCAAATTAAGGTATCTATTGAACCAATAGGAACAGTATCAGTAGATTTTGAAACTAAGTTTGAATCATCTGGTATAAATCAAACTAGACATACAATATATCTTCAAGTTAAGACACAAGTAAGAGTAGTAATACCACTTACAACATCAACTAAAGAAGTTAAAGCTAAAGTACCTATATGTGAAACTATAATAGTAGGAGATGTACCAAATAGCTTTATTAATTTACCAGAAAAAGGTTTACTAAATGTATCTCCTTAAATATAAAGATAAGCCAGGATTAACCTGACTTATCTTTACATTAATTTTCATTCATCCACTTTATATAAACTGCATATCCAAGAGCAGGATTGTTTTCAATAGCATGTGATACAGCTCCGATAATTTTATCACCCTGAACAATAGGAGCTCCACTCATACCTTGAACAATACCACCTGTAAGAGCTAATAAATCTTTATCTACTACTTTTATTTTAAAAGTTTTAGCTTTAGGAGAATGTTGAAGTTGTATATCAACTATTTGTATATCAAATGCATCTTTTGTATAAGAACCAGTTTGTAAGATTATTTGAGCTTTTCCTAGTTTAACCTCATCCAAAGAAGCAACTTTATAAGGTTTTAACAAAGAATCTTTAAATGTAGCTATTTCACCTTTTATACCAAAATCTGAGTTATGGGTAAACTCACCAATAACATCTTTTCTTACAGCATTAATGCAACCAACATGACCTCTACATGACTTGTCGATAGTTAAATCTTTTGTAGTATATATATTACCATTTTTGATAGGAACTTTTCTTGCTAAACCAATACTTATAGGATGGCCGACAGCTCCAAATCTATTTGTTTTAGGATTTATATAAGTTAGTGTAGCAAATCCACTTATATAGTTGTTACAATTTACCTTTTCTAATTCATTTTTAGTAGTTTTAAATGAAAAAGTATTTTCGCCTCTTTTTACAAGAACAACTACATCATCTTTAGTAGATAAATTAGATAATAAATCTGTAAAATCTTTGTAACTATTAACCTGAGTTCCATTAACTTTTAAAATTGAATCTCCCACACAAAATGAAGAACCTTCAATAAAATTTTTAACAACTAAATTTTCTAATTCAGCATCTATCTGGATTAGATTTCCCATAGGAATTAGGTAATCTTCATCTTTTTGGATAGAATGTGAATAAATTAAATTAGTTGAGAGAAAATATAATAAAAATGATACAAATAAGATAAATTTTAACTTTAATAAACTTTTATTTTTTAAATCTAAAAATTTATACATAAAACACCTTCTTTCTGTCTATACTTGATTGATTTTGGTGCCTTAATAATATATTGCACACTAATTTTCTTTTAATCCTTGTAAAATAGAAGCAATATAGTTTTAGATTACATAAATAAATAATTAATCAATAACCTAGAAAAAAATACTTTTTAAAATATAAATACATAATCAAATATCAAAATAAAAATAAAAAGTATTCATTTATAGTTCATAATATAGGGTATTTTAAAAATAAAATAAAAAATAATTACAGTTAAAGTATTTACATAAAAAATATTCACAAAAAAATAAAAACACTTATACAAAAATTGTTAAGTGTTTTTTCTTTTTACTTTTTTATAAACTTTCCTTTTATAAGATTTATTTCTAATTTTTTTAGTAGGTATATTAGTTATAGCAACATCTGGAATAGGAGATGGAACTGGTTCTGAGTCATCTTCTGAAAAGCATGCTTCAACTGATGAAATTAAAGCAAGTTCATCAGACAATACTGCAAAAAAAGAAGCTAAGATACTCAAATCTTGAGTATCAAACTCCTCTGCAAGGGCAATGGATATAGTTGAAGCTAACACTATATAATCAACATAACCAAATTTACATAGTCTAGGCTTATTTTTATCATTACACTTATCATTCATTTTTATAACCACCTCCTATAAAAGGTCATATAAATATATATGAGTTCAATAAAAAAATAAAACCATAATATAAAAGTATAAAAAATTTCAAAAAGTAAAATATGTAATATTTAACTAAAAATGAATATAAGAGTACATTTAATGTAAAAATATATAAAGATATTAGTTTTAATATAAATTGAAATTTAGGAAGGTGTATGTAGTTGAAAAAATATAGAATATTAGTATTATCCATAATGACCATAGCAATTATAATAATATTTACTTCAAACCCAATGAGCAATTTAAATAAAGGGACAGGTTTAATAGGTAACATCATAAAACAAAATGAACAATCTAATGATGAAAAAGAAGCAAAAGATAATAAAGTTAATGACAATAGTACAAAAGAAAAGAATAAAGCTGATCAAAAAGAAATATTAATATGCATAGATCCAGGACACCAAGAAAAAGGAGATAGAAGGCCAGAACAGGTAGCTCCTGGTTCGGGTCAAACAAAGGCAAGAGTGTCATCTGGTGCGACGGGTGTTTCAACAAAAAAACCAGAATACATATTAAATTTAGAAGCATCCATGGTTTTAAAGCATATATTAGAGGGTAAAGGATACAATATAGTGATGACTAGAGAATCTCATAATGTTAATATAAGCAATGCAGAAAGAGCTCAGTTAGCAAATGATAAAAATGCCAAAATGGTAATTAGAATTCATGCAGATAGTATAAGTAATCCATCAAAAACAGGAGCGTCGATTTTAATACCAGCTAAGGATGGTAAATATACAACTTCAATATACGAAGAAAGTAGTAAGTGTGCAAATTTAGTACAGGAAAAGATGAAAAATGATGGTATAAATATAAATGGTATATTTGAAAGAAATGATTTGACAGGATTTAATTGGTCTAAGGTACCAGTAATTTTAATAGAAATGGGATTCTTAAGTAATCATAGTGAAGATCAGATGATGTCAAATCCAGAATATCAAAGAAAGCTTATGCAAAGTGTAGCTGACGGGGTGGAAGAGTATTTTTTGACTAATTAGATTAGGTGAGGACAATGAAAAAAAAAATAGAAGGTGTTTATGCCAAAGCACTAACAAATACTTTTAAGTTTGTAAATCCAATAAAAAAAAGTATAATAAAAACAACTTGTGAAGTACATTTATTTATAAATGAAAATTCACTAGAAATATTAAAAAAAGAAGGAAGTTATGAAATATATAATTTTTTTAAGGAATATGTAAATGATATAGAAAGAGGTCTTGTATGGGCAGATCAAGACTTTAAATCATACCACCATTTTTATAATCCAAAAGAAGGTAAAGGTAAGTATGGGTATGAAGATAATGCTCTAACAGTAGCTATAGGATATTACGATAAAGCAAAGAAATATTTTAAGGCAGGTAATTACACAAGAAGTATGTTTTTCTTTGGAGCAGCGTGTCATATAATACAAGATTTGACAATACCACAACATGCTAAAGGAAGGCTTTTAGATAATCATAGACAGTTTGAAGTGTATGTAAAAAATAACTATAAGAAAATAAAGCGATTTAAAGCACATGAAGAGCCTATTTTATTAAATAGTATAAAAGAATATGCTGATTATAATTCAATGTATGCCTTAAATGTTGACTATATGTATAAAAATGTCACTGACTTAAATACAAAATTTTATTTGATAGCAGTAAAAAGTATAAATATAGCTCAACGAACTACTGCAGGATGTATGGTAATGTTTTTTGAAGATGTAATGCATTTAAACTAATTAAAGAAGAGAATGTTCTAGTATGAATTTTCATAAAAGAGCATTCTTTTTTTATAGATGCTAAAGGTTTGCTATTTACTTGATTTAACTTTAAAAAGAATATATTATATTATAGAATGTAAAGATAAAATAACAAAAGAGGTGTGAAAATGCTAGTAGTAGAAAATGTAAGTCATGGTTTCGGAGCGAGGACTATACTAGAGAATGTTTCATTCAGATTAAGAAAAGGTGAACATATAGCTTTAGTAGGAGCCAATGGAGAAGGAAAATCAACATTTTTAAATATAATAACTAAAAAACTTATGCCAGACGCAGGTAATATAAAGTGGTCATCTAGAGTAAGTGTAGGTTACTTAGACCAGCATACAGTACTTGAAAAAGGTAAAACTATAAGAGATATATTAAGAGATGCCTTTAAGCCTATGTTTGATTTAGAGCAAGAAATGTTAGCTATGTATGATAAAATGGGAGAAGCTAATGACGATGAAATGTCAAAGCTTATGGAAGAAACAGCTGAGATTCAAACAATATTAGAAAATAGTGGATTCTATATGATAGATGCAAAAATTCAAGAGGTAGCAAATGGTTTAGGTCTTGGAGAAATAGGGTTAGATAGAGATGTTACTGATTTAAGTGGTGGGCAAAGAACAAAAGTACTTTTAACTAAATTATTACTTGAAAATCCAACTATATTAATACTAGATGAGCCTACAAACTACCTAGATGAAGAACATATAGTATGGTTAACAAGATATCTACAAGAATATGAGAATAGCTTTGTATTAGTTTCTCACGACATACCATTTATAAATAATACATGTAATGTTATATATCATATGGAAAATGGAGAATTAAATAGATACAAAGGTAACTATGATGAGTTTATGAGACTTCATGAAATTAAAAAGCGTCAAGAAGAACAAGCTTATGATAGACAAGTTGAGGAAAGAAAGAAATTAGAAGACTTTATAGCTAGAAATAAGGCGAGAGTTGCAACTCGTGGAATGGCTAATAGTAGACAAAAACAATTAGATAAAATGGAAATATTAGAAAGACCAAAGGAAAAGATAAAGCCTACATTTGGATTTAAAGAAGCAAGAACTCCAAGTAGATTTATATTTGAAACAAAGGACTTAGTATTAGGATATAATGAACCATTAACAAAGCCATTAAACTTTACTCTAGAGCGAAATCAAAAAATAGCTTTAAAAGGTATGAATGGTATAGGGAAGTCTACACTTCTTAAAACATTACTTGGCATAATAAAACCATTTGGTGGTGAAGTTAAGTTAGGAGATTACTTAGAAGTTGGATATTTTGAACAAGAAAGCTCAAGAGAAAATACAGCTACTCCAATGGATGAAGTATGGGCGGAATTCCCAGGCCTTACAAACTTTGAAGTAAGACAAAATCTTGCTAAATGTGGTCTTACTAATGAACATATAACTAGCCAAATGAGAGTTTTAAGTGGAGGAGAAGCAGCTAAAGTTAGATTATGTAAAATAATGTTAAAAGATATAAACTTATTAGTTCTTGACGAACCTACAAACCACTTAGACGTAGAAGCTAAAGATGAATTAAAGAAAGCTATAAGAGAATTTAAAGGAACTGTATTATTAGTATGCCATGAGCCAGAGTTTTATAGTGATATAGTTGATGATGTATGGAATATAGAGGACTTTACAACTAAAATAGTATAATTATGTATTTAAGAGAATAGAGTATTTTATAAGACTAAGGGGTATGATTAATGAAAAAGATTATAAATATAATATTTTCGTTGTGCTTTAGCATATTAATAATAATTGGTGTAATAAAATTTACAGTAGGTTTTAAGCCTTTATACTACTATGATGTAGATGAGCTTAATATAGTAGAATTAACTAATATTTCTAAGGAAGACATAAAGTTAAATTATGACTATTTGATAGAGTATATTACAAGTAAAAAAGAAAATGATTTTGAAATGCCTACTCTAACTTCTTCAAAAGAAGGTAAAATACATTTTGAAGAAGTTAGAGAAATATATCAAAATGTTAATAAAATATTTAATGTATGTCTTATAATTTCTGTATTAGGAATTGTTTATAACATAAGAAATAAAAATATAAGATTTTTAAATTTAACATCAATATTATTAATAATTATGCCAGTTGCGTTGGCTATACCTATAGTCATAGATTTTGATAGCAGCTTTGTTGTATTTCATAAGCTATTATTTGACAATGACTATTGGATATTTGATCCAATATTAGATCCTGTTATAAAAATTTTGCCAGCAGAATTTTTTATGAATTCAGGTTTGATGATATTAGGTTTGATATTAGCATCTAGTATAATTATTCAGGGTATATATAGACTTTTAAAAAGAAAGAGAGAGCAATAGTATTATGCTCTCTCTTTAGTATATTACTCTTTTTCACTAGCTACTTTAATAATATCTTGAAATTTACTCATAATATAGTCATAGTTGTTTTTATTATGAGGAAGTAGACACTGAGAACAATCTTTTATACCTTTGTCTGTATATCTAAAATTTCCACCACAGTTTTTTCCTAGAGCGTATAAAGGACAGTAGCAAAATAAACAATTAAATTCCTCGGGTTTATTAGTTTTATGACAAGGAAAATACTCGCAATTTTTATGGTTAAAAAACTTATAATTTTCACTCATGAGACTAACCTCCTAATTAATTAAACTAAGATAATTATACTAAATATTTCTATTAGTGGTATAATAAAAACATTAAAATCTTTGGAAAATCAGTAAGATAATGAGGTGTTATAATGGAACATATAGAAGAAAAAAAACAAGAAAGAGCCTTGCTTGTAGGACTTAATATAACTTCTACAGCAAAAAGAACAGATGATATAGATATAAATGAATCAATGGAGGAATTAAAAGAACTTGCAAAAGCTGCAGGAGCGGAAGTTGTAGGAAGTTTAATTCAAAATAGGCAATCAAGAGATTCTGCATTTTATGTAGGAAAAGGCAAAGTAGAAGAAATAAAGGCATACTGTGAATCTTTAGATGCTACAATGGTAATATTTAATGATGAATTATCAGGTGCTCATATAAGAAATATAGAAGAAATAGTAGGCATAAAAATAATAGATAGAACTACTTTAATACTTGATATATTTGCACAAAGGGCATTAAGTAAAGAAGGTAAACTTCAAGTTGAACTAGCTCAGTTAAACTACAGACTTCCAAGATTATATGGAATGGGTGGCCAAATGAGTAGAACTGGTGCAGGTATAGGTACTAGAGGACCAGGTGAACAAAAGTTAGAAATAGATAAGAGAAATATACTTAACAAAGCAGCTGACATAAGACGTGAACTTAGAGAAGTTAAAAAAATAAGAGAAACTCAAAGAGTACAACGTATAAAATCAAATATACCTATAGTTGCACTTGTGGGTTACACTAATGCAGGAAAATCAACATTATTAAATGAATTAATAAAAACACATAAAGATTATGAAGCTGAAAAAGAAGTATTTGCAAAAGATATGCTGTTTGCTACTTTAGATGTAACTTTAAGAAAAGCAGTACTTCCAAGCAAAAAAGAATTTTTAGCAGTAGATACAGTTGGATTTGTAAGTAAACTTCCACATGATTTAGTAGAGGCATTTAAAGCAACTCTAGAAGAAGTTCAATATGCTGATTTAATACTTCATGTAGTAGACGCTACAAACTCAAATTATGAAATACAAATGAAAACAACTGAAAAAGTTCTTAAGGAATTAGGAGCAGATAATAAAAATACAATACTTGTATATAACAAAATAGACAGATTAGACCTAGATATATACCCTAAAAACAGAGATGATGTAGTATATATATCTGCTAAAAAAGGTGTGAACATGGATAAGTTATTAGAACTTATAGAAAATGCCCTAAGCGAAGCTACATATCAAGTTAAGCTTTTATTACCTTATGAAAGAGGAGATATATTTAGTAAACTTAAAAATAAATACAATGTAGAAAATTTTGAATATGTAGAAAATGGAATAACAGTTGATGTTAATTTGTTAGAAGAGGATTATAATATATATAAGGAGTATATATTAGAAAAGTAGGTAATAATATGAATATAAGTTGGGACAATATAGGCAACTTAGAGGACCATTATATAACTTATCTTCTATACAAAGAATCTAAAACAGTTTCTCAAATCAGTAAAATAAGAAATATATCAGTTACAGAGGTAAATGACCAATTAATAAAGGCAAAGCTAGAAATAAAATCAATGTTAAAAGAAAAAATTGAGTTATCAAAAGACATAATAGACAAATTTTTAGGGAAAAACAAAAATGACAGATTAGATTTTATAAGTAGCCTAAGTGAAGAAAATTTAATAGACTTTAAAAGAAAGCTATACAAAAGAATACTGACAGAAAAAAATGCAGAAGACTTAATGATATTGATTTGGACAACAGGAGAGCTAAAGGATGATAGGTTCCTAAAATTACTACATCCTCTTACAAGTCATAGACATTCGGACGTAAGAAGGATAACATATTCAGCCCTTAGGAAGATAGAATCACCTAAAAGTAGAGAGTACTTACAAAGGGGATTATATGATACCAATCCTCAAACTAGACAATACTGTGCAAAAGCACTTGCTAAAATTGGAAATGAAAATAGCTTAAAGATGTTAAAACAACTAAAAAGCAAAAAACAATTTGAGAAAGACTACGTATTAAGAGCATATGAAGACGCTATTTATAATTTAGAAAATATAGATAAATAACTTAACATAAAGGAAAAATATTTTACATATAATTAACAAATTAGTTATTTATCTATAAGACATTAAAAACCTAACATTAGAAAATCTAATAAAAACTTTGAAACATTACTTTTTAAGCAAAATATCTAAAAATTTATTACATGCTATAGAAAGTTAAATAGGAGGGGTTTTAAATGATAGTAAGACATTGTGCTGGTGGAGTAGTATTTTATGCAAATAAGGTTCTTTTGATAAAAAACGATAGAGGAGAATGGACACTTCCAAAAGGTAAAATATTTAATGGTGAACTAAAAACAGAAAGTGCAATATTAAGTGTAAAGCAAGAAACAGGTGTAGAAGGAAAAGTTTTAGGGGTAGCCGGAGATAGTATGTATGAATTTTTCTCTAGAAGCAGACAACAACAAGTATGCAACTCAGTTACTTGGTATATAATGGAAACATCAGATACTAGTTGTGTATTAAATAAAGAATTATTAGATGGTGGATTCTTTAAGGTAAAGGATGCTATAGAACAACTAACACATAAAAAGGAAAAATCATTAGTAGAAATATCTTATAAAAAGTACAAAGAATTAAAAAAAGAAGTGGTTGAAACTAGTGCAAGTATATAATATATATTAAATATAAATAAGAGAAAGGGTTTAGCCCTTTCTTTTTTGATTTATAATAGCTTATTCGATATAATATATTATAAAAAGTATAAAATAAAGTTAGTAAATTAAGAACTAATATTTAGATAGATGGAGGCTTTTATGAGTACATACAAAACATTGCATGAATTTGGAATGGATGAAGTTATAATAGAAAAATCAACTTTTATAGGGTATGCAAAGCCTATAAAAACAGAAGAAGAAGCAGTAGAATTTATAAACGAAATAAAGAAAAAGCATAAGGATGCAACTCACAATGTGTGGGCATATACAGTGGGAAAAAGTATGAACATACAAAGATATAGTGATGATGGAGAGCCGCAAGGAACAGCAGGAATACCAAGCTTAGAAGTTATAAAAAAAGAAGACTTAAGGGATGTGGTAGTTGTTGTTACTAGATACTTTGGAGGAGTTAAGCTAGGTGCAGGAGGACTTGTTAGAGCATATACTAAAGGTGCTAAGATAGGCCTTGAAGCTGGTAAAATTATAGATAAGGTTATGTATAAAGAGGTTAGAATAAAGATAGATTACAATCAACTTGGAAAAATACAAAATGAGATAATGAACATGGGGTATTTTGTAAAAGATACTATTTATGAAGATAGTGTTGAGATGATAGTTTATTCAAGACTTAATGAGGTTGATGCACTTACATCAAGAATGACAGATATAACTAGTGCTACGGCAGATATAACATTAGGTGAGGAATTTTATTTATCAGAAAAAGATGGTCAAATAATAGTTTAGTATATATTAAATTGCCATATAAAAAACTAGTTTTAATCTAGGTTTATTAACTAATTTTACATTTTAAAAATCTTATAATATAAGAGATTATTATAACTTTAGCTTATTGTACATCGGTTGTTTTTTAATTGGAGAATCTAAAATAAATCCATAAATAATTTTAGTGATATTCTTATAAACCAAATAGATTAAGTATTTTGACTTACTCTATTTTTATATACTAAAGTATTAATATGTAAACTTTTTATTGATATTCAATTATTATGAAAATAAAGAAAGATGTAATGCATTAATTATAGGATTTTTACTTTACTTAAAATATTAGCCAAAATTTTTGATTTGTAACTTAAGAGAATTAAATTTTCTATTCACTAAGTGATATTTAAATGCATATTATATATAAAATTGATTTTTAGGAGGAAATATGATAAACGATCAAAAGTATGCTATTTTATCGCTTGAATTACATCTATTTTTTGCAAGAATAATGAAGGAGCACTCTATTTTTTTAGCGGCCGGATTTACACCTAAAAACTCAGACCTTGCTAATGAGGCAGAACATTACAAAAGGGAATTTGAAAAATTACTATCATTTGCAGTGAGTGCTAGTAATGGAATAATTAGACCTAATGTCTTACAATCTGGAGAAATTATTACTAACTATACATTAGGTACAGAAGAAAAGACACAAAATTTAACAGGAATAGAAATAGACCAAAATATAACTAGATCAGAATCAAGGCTACGTAGTGGAAATAATCCTAATGTTAGCGCTAATTTAGTAAATTATGTAGGTCAACTTAATGACAATGCAAAGAGATTACTTAAGGGACTTATTGGTTTTAAGGAAAGATTATTAGATGGAGTATTATCTTGTAACTTGTTTACAGTTAACTACCCATTACTTATTGAACATATACTTCGTGAGGCAAAATTATATCTTTCATTAGTGGAAGATCTTGATAATAGAGTTGATATTGATTCTAAAGATGCTAGAGAAACAGAGTTATTCTGGGATCGAATAATGATGGAACATGCACTATTTATAAGGGGACTACTTGATCCTTCTGAAAATAACTTAATTGAAACTGCAGATGAATTTGCAGATGATTTTGAGGATTTAATAGAAGATGCAAAAAATATGATGAATGCAACGATAAATAGTATTACAAATAAAACATTAAATCAAACTATTCAACTTAGAAACTTCAAACAAGCAGGAACAGAGGGGATTGCAAGTTGTAAAATAAGATCTATAATACTTCCACTTCTTGGAGATCATGTATTAAGAGAAGCTAATCATTATATAAGATTATTACAATCTTACCAAAACATGTAAATAAAAAAATGAGTTCTATTTATTAGAACTCATTTTTTTATTTTCTTAAAACTACATTTACAAGATTTAGGAGGGCATTTTATACCTTTGTAAATCTCTAAACATCCTATGGATAAAAGGAATACTCCAAATATTTTTCTAAGTAGTTCTGATGAAAGGTGGTTAGCTACTAGAGAACCAATAACAGCACCAATAACACCGAAGGTTGCAATTGGAATTATAAGTTTTAAAATAGTGTTTTTATTTTTTATATGAACCATTAATGCAAATATTGTCATTGGAATTGAAGAAAGTAAGTTTATGCTTTGAGCTATCTTTGGATCAATATTTAGGAATAAGATTAGGGCTGGTATTAAAATAGTTCCGCCGCCCATACCCATTCCACCTATTATCCCACCTAAAAATCCTATTAAATACAGCAATCTAAAACACCATCCTTAAAGATGCAATAATCATAATAAGCCCAAATGAAATCCGTAAAAAACGCCCGGTTACTTTACACAAAAGCTTGGCTCCTAATATTCCACCGATAACACTTCCTACAGCCACTTTAAATGTAAGCTCAAGATCATAGGTACCATTAGAAATATATACAACAGAACTTGCACTTGTAAGAAAAACTATTATCGCCAATGCAGTAGCATGGGACTTGTGTTCTTCAACCTTTAATATGTTGTTTAATATAGGAACTAATAAAGTACCTCCTCCAGATCCAAATACCCCATTTATAAACCCTGTTATAAGACCTATTAATGTATTTTTAATATTAAAATTAAAATGTTTATTTTTCATTATAATCACCTTTTAAAGATAGCTTTTACAGAAATGCTAAATTATATTTATGTAATATATAATAATTAAGAGAAAATAATTTTGAATTTTAATTTATATATATGGTTATACTATGATTAAACGAGCTTAAATACCTTCAATTAGAAGGAGAAATTCAGAAAATCATCTGAAAATATATTTATGTAGGAGAGTTCAATTATGAAAGCAGTAGTAGATAAAGATACATGTATATCATGTGGCCTATGTCCAACTATATGTCCAGAAGTATTTTCAATGGACGATGATGGAAAAGCAGTGGCAATAAGTGGCGAAGTTCCAGAAGGTGAACAAGATGCATCTAAAGAAGCTGAAGAAAGCTGTCCAGTTGATGCAATAAGCGTAGACTAATTTAAAATAAAAAATCCATCTATTTTTAGATAGCTATTTAAGTAATTAATTAGTTCTAAATAGATGGATTTTTTTTATTTATAAACATATGATATAATGAAAATATACAAAATATGTAAAGTGTGGATAGGAGATAAATATGAAAGATATAAAGTTAAAGATAGAAAAAACTGTAGAGTGGTTAAGGGAAAAAGTTAAGGAAGCTAATAGTAAAGGCTTAATTGTTGGAGTATCTGGTGGGATAGATTCAGCTGTAGTAGCTTACCTTATAAAAAAAGCATTTCCTGAAAATTCTATGGGTGTAATAATGAGCATAAAAAGCAATCCAAATGATAGAGAAGATGCCCTTAAAGTTATAAATGGATGCGGTATAGAATTTCTTGACTTAGATTTAACACAGCCGCAAGACTTAATATTAAGTACAGTAATAAATTCTCTTAAAGAAAAGAATTTATATAAAGAAGATTATTTAAAAATGACAGATGCAAATTTAAGAGCGAGAGTTAGAATGAGTACTGTATATACAGTGGCAAATAATTTAGGATACTTAGTAGTAGGAACAGATAATGCGGCGGAAATACATACAGGTTACTTCACAAAATATGGAGATGGAGGAGTAGATTTAGTGCCGTTATCAAACCTTACTAAAAAAGAAGTATACGAGTGGGCAAAAGTATTAGGCGTACATGAAGATGTAATAAATAAAGCACCATCAGCAGGTCTTTGGGAAGGACAAACTGATGAAAATGAAATGGGTACAACTTATGATATGATAGATGCAGTAGTTGAAGGAAGGTTAGATGAAGTTCCACAAAAAGATAAGGAAATAATCGACAGACTCCACAGAGTGAGTGAGCATAAAAGACACACGCCAGCAGGTCCTCCTAAGTTCTAATTTACTAATTTGAATATATATGCTAAAATTTACGAGTAATAATAAATTTATGAGAATTTATTAAATGATTAGAAATATATATATATTTCTAAATAATATAAAATTAATCATACGTAGTAAGGAGTGAAAGTATGGGACGTATAGGAAACATAATAAATAGAAAAGGTAAGCAAGATGCCAAAAGAGCAAAGATATTCACTAAGCATGCTAGAGCAATAGCTGTTGCAGCTAAAGAAGGTGGAGGAGATCCAGAATACAATGCTACTTTAAAAACTGCTATAGAAAAAGCTAAAGCTGATAATATGCCAAACGACAACATAGATAGAGCTATAGCTAAAGGAGCAGGCGGTGGAGCTAACGAGAACTATGAGACTATAGTTTATGAAGGATACGGACCAGGTGGAGTTGCTGTTATAGTTGAAGCTTTAACAGACAACAAAAACAGAACTGCTGGTAACGTAAGATATTATTTTGATAAAAACGGTGGAAACTTAGGAACTAGCGGATGTGTATCATTTATGTTCGATAAAAAAGGACAAATGTTAATAGAAGCTACTGATGAAGTTTCAGAAGAAGAATTAATGGATGCTGCTCTAGAAGCTGGTGCAGAAGACTTCATAACAGAAGAAGATGGATTTGAAGTAATAACAGCTCCAGAAGACTTTACAGCTGTAAGAGATGAGTTACAAGCTAAGGGATATGAATTTATATCTGCTGAGGTAAAATTAATACCTCAAACTACAACAGTATTAACTGATGAAGAACAATTAAAGTTCATGGAAAAATTAGTTGATATGTTAGAAGAAGATGATGATGTTCAATCTATAGCTCATAACTGGGAAATCGAAGAATAATAGCGGTATCGAAGTTATATCAACGATTGTAGAATTTTAAGTAATTAAAAAATCTTAAAATATTGCAATTGTTACGGTAAACATCTTATATACTATATGAAAATGTAATGAAATATGTATAGAGTGTTACGGTAAACGAAAACACCTCTATGTTACGATGTATAGATTAATCTATGAAGTAATATGGAGGTGTTTTTGTATGCTCATAAATGATGTATATAGAGAGTATATGTATGAAATTAAAACTAAAAATTATTCTGAAAGAACTATAAAGGGTTATAAGAATAACCTTAATAAGTTTTTCAACTATTGTAAGTCAGAGTTTGAAGTACTGGAGCTAGAAGAGATAACTCACTTGCACATAAGGCAATATCTTAACTTTCTAAAAAATAAAAACTTAAGTGAAACTTATATAAACACAATATTGAAGAATATAAGAAGCTTCTATGCATATTGCTACAAAGAAGAATACTGTTTAAACATTGCAAAAAAAGTTAGCTTCTTAAAGGAGAAAAAAGTAATCATTGATTCATTTACTGATGCAGAAGTAAGGAAGATGCTAGATGCATATAAGATGGATACTTATATGAATGCACGCAATAAGTGTATTGTAGCAATGCTTATAGACACAGGAGTTAGAAATTCAGAGCTATGTGATATAACTAAGATTGATGTTAAGGAAACAGTAATACATATATATGGTAAAGGAAGAAAAGAACGTATTGTTCCGATAAGCCCGATGTTGAAAAAGATAATGATAAAATATGAGCGAATAAGGGAGATGTACCTAAAGGATAGTATAGTTAACTATGACAATTATTTCCTTAGCTACAGAGGAAGACCTTTAACAGTAGAAGCTATAGAAAGAGTATTAAAGATAGCAGGAGAAAGAGCAAGGGTTAGGGGGTCTATTAGATGCTCACCTCATACTTGCAGACATTATTTTGCACAGGCTCAGCTTCGCAATGGATTAGATATATATAGTTTATCTAGATTACTCGGTCACGAGACTGTGGATATAACTAAAAGATATTTACAAAGTATAAAAGATGAAAAAATAATAGAAATGAGTGTGTCCACAAGCCCTCTGATGAACTTGAAGTAAATAGTTGATATTAAGTAATTAAATCACCTATATAAGTATCAGGTGATTTAATATTCATTATTGAATTTAAGCTCGATATCTATAAGGGTGTCTATAGTTTTTTGACCTCTAGAATCTAAAAGTCTGTACTTTTTTATTAGCTCTAACTCTTTTAGGGTTATAGTATTTTTGTTATCTAAATTAAAGAAGTAGTTAGGGCTTACTTCTAAGATGTAACATAATGATTCTAGAATATTTATATCGGGCTTACTTTGATTATTTTCCCAACTACTTACAGCTGTATTTCTTATTCCAAGCATATTGGATAAATCAGATTGCTTTAATCCTTTGTTAGTTCTTGCAAGTCTGATTTTTTCACCTAGAGATAATTGATTTTCCACAATAAATCACCACCTTTATTAATAGATTAACATAATTATAAAGTGTATAGCTATCAAAAATCCACAATAATTGGAATATAGAGGGGAATAGAATTGACATTCCGAAAATACTGAAATAAAATATAATTAGTCCGATTAAAATGGAATAAGAAGGGGATGAAAAATGTCTATTTGTAGTAAGTTAAACGATTATATTAAAGAAAATAATATATCTAAGGAAGATGTATCAAAACTGACAGGAATATCTTTGAAATGTTTAGATTTAAGTTTGGATGGAAAGCGTACTTTAAGTTTTGAAGAATTTGAAAAAATACTAATTGTGATTGGTGAAAAGGCAGATACATTTATAGAACTAAAAAGTAATGATAGTAAAAAGAGAGGAGACTTATAGAATGGATGATAATTTAGGTTGTGCACTGATAGTATGGCTACCACTTTCAGTTGTATTCGCAATAACTAATATTTTTAAGGGTAATATGGGAATATCTGGTATTTGGTTATTGGTAGCAATAGCATCATATTTATCTTTACATTTTGACTTTAAATCCACAGCTAAAAAAGATACTAAGAATAAGTCTTGGATGAAAGAAGCGTACAAACAAAATGATATTGATGACTTTAAAATGGAGTTTATACTTAAAAGTGCTTTAGCTCAATATCCTGATAAGCAACTATTATACACGAAGGATAAAAGGTTATTTTGTTTAGAAATGCACAAAGGAGTAAAACAAATAGAGTTAAATAGTATATTAAAGGTTGACGTTGAATGCACAACAATGGAGAAAAATAGACAACGTATCGTTGCACTGACAACAACATTTGATAATATAAAGTCCGTTGTAGGATTAAAGGTTAAGGTTATAACAGATAGAGATGTTTACAATATAGAGTTAGACCCGAGTCCTGCTACAATAGATAAGGCTAAACAATGTCAATTAATATTAGAGAGGGATTTGAAAGCATTAAATCAATAGTATATAGGGGGAATGAGATGAAAAAGGTATTATTAGGAGCAATAGTATTATTAGCATTAGGAGTAGTTGGATGTAGTAGTGGAGAGAAACAAGAAAAAGTAATAATATCAGAATATAAAGATAGACTGGAAAGAGCGTACAATAAAACAATAAAAGGGAATTATACAAAGACATACCTAGGGGAAAAAGAAGACGAATATGCTGATAGATACAAGGATTCAGAAAATATAGCGGAAATGTCTGGTAATGGAGCAATAAGAGATAGGTATAAAGACTTTGTAGAAGACATATCTACATACGGTGTAGAAGATATGGAAATAAACAGCTTACATAATAAACTAATAGAAGTTTCTACAAATGTATATGATTTATACGCTGAATATATAGAGTCAAGTGGTAAACTAGGAGACATGGAAGAAGTAGATAATCCAGACTATGACAGTATGAATAATATAGCAGAAACTATGACTGAAACAATTGAAGAAGCAAGAAATCAAGAAAAACATGTGGTTAATTTATTAAAGGAAATAGAAATTAAGTTAGATGATAAGTAAGTTATTTCAATATGTAGCGAAAATGTAAGGTTGAGTGAATCACCTTAAATTATAGCTACAAATGTCTAGTACAAGTTGTATGACTATAGAACACTATAAGATGCTCTAGGAGTTGAAAGATATAGAGGACAGGCATTACTATAATAGAGCAAAATAATTGAATATATTAGATATGAGGAGACTAGAGTTACATCTAGTCTTTTTTGTTTGATTATTTATTGACAAAATATAATATTAGTAATATTATTAATATTAGTAATATTATATTGATGAAAGGCTGTGATGTAATGGGTAACAAGTTAATAAAAACTGATGAACTTATAAAATCTGACATAGGTAATTTAACAATAAATGAACTTAGTAAAAATGCAACTAAAGTTGTATATGAAAATAATAAGCTTAATATAATAAATGAGACAGATGAAAAGAGAATATCAATTGAGATAACTCAATATCCAAATGGTCAAAAAAGAAGTGTGGGTGTATATGATAAAGTTGATTCAAAAAAAGACTATATAGATACAATAAGGCAAATGAAATCAGATGGAATGACTCAGAGAGAAATTGCAGAGGAGTTAGGACTATCTCAAAGTTATGTTTCAAAGTTACTTAGTGAATAGAAGTAGCAAAGTAGAAAGGGCTTTTACAAGTCCTTTTTTTATGCATGTTAATAAGTTCGTCTTTTCTATAAAACACGAACTTACTATTGTAAATATTGAAATCAAGCTATTTATGTAGTGTATGAAAGTAAAATTAAATAAAAAGCGAACTTTTGATTTACAAAACACGAATTTTTAAATACAATCAAAGTATAAGATTAAATAAAAGAGGTGTTTAATAATGACTATGAGACCACTAGAGGTAAGTGAATATAAAGAGATAATAGAATTAATACAAAAAGGTTTTACATATGCAGAAGGTAACAAGGAAAAGCATTTTAGAGCTAATACTCAAATGGCTTTAGCATTAACATTACAGGCTAATATAGGATTGAGAATAGGGGATGTATTAGAGCTTAAGTTAGCGAACTTCAAAGGAAATAAGTTAGAGGTTAGGGAAGATAAAACTGATAAGCTACAATATAGAGACATTAATTCGGCTATAACTCAATTGGTTCTTGAATATGCACTTGATAAAAGGCTTAATAAGAGTGACAACTTATTTAATATTGGAGTAAGAGCTATACAAAAGCAATTAAAGATAATATGTAACTACTTAGGGCTTGAAAATATATCAACTCATAGCTTTAGAAAAATGTATGCAACATTGCAGTATGAAGCTAATAATCATAACTTAGAACTTATTAAAGAATTATTAAATCACTCAAGCATATCAACGACACAAAGATATATAAGAGTAAGTCAGCAGGCTATCAATAAAGCTTCAAGTGATTTCTTTATTGATTGAATAATATGAGAAAATTGATTACATAATTAGATAAATCAATTTTCTAGGATGACTATTATTAAGCACTTATATAAATAGATGATTTGATTATAACCATTAAAATCTACTAACAAGTATGTAAGTATAAGAGACTAGTGGTGCAACATAGTCAAAAGGGGAGATGATACAATGAGAAAAATAAATAATAGTATATGGAAATATATAGTGTATATAGTTATGGTTTTAGCAATAATACTTTTTTCAACTTACTTAATAAATGTACTGATAATAACCAAAGCACCTTTTGAGGTTGCTCAAGGTAATGATTGGATTGGTTTTTGGGGAAGTGTATTGGGGAGTTCAATAGGAGGAGTTATTACTTTTGTAGTATTAAAAATTACTATTAATCATGAGAATGAAAAAAGAGAAGATGATAAAAGAATGAGTGTACTACCATATTTAGATTATAAGATTGTAAGTGATGAGTATATAAATCAGAATGTAAAACATAAAAATATACTGACTTCTATTAATAAATATTATCCAACATGCAATATTAATATATGTGCTGAAGATAGATTTAATATGGAGCTTAAATTATTTATAGAAAATCTAGGATTAGGGATAGCTATAAAACCTAGGTTGGATAGGATTAATTATCGGGGTGGTTATAATGATAAATTTGGAACATGGGCTAGGAATACTACTTCTATTGGAGTCGGTAATAGTGGAATAATTGAAATCAATTTAACTATGGATGTAAGAGAAAAAAATATAGAGCCAATGGAATTAGTAGTTGGATATTTTAATTTGAGAATGGATTATTATGAGCAAAAAATAAAGATAGGATTCTTTTCAGTAAGAAGTCCAATAGAAGCAAATAAAGTAGTAGGATATAAACCGATAATTAAAAATATATCTAAGCCAATTATTATAGCAAACTACGAAGAACCTGATGTTGAATGGTAGAGAAATATATATAAAATCTTAGTTTTAAAAATTATAGGTTAGTAGCTTGGAAAGGTATCTGTGTGACTTCTTGAGAACCATTCTAAGAGCTTGTAGAGGGTGCTGTAGTTAATATATATACATAGAAAAATATTATCTTCGAGCGACAGACTACTTTATGGTGTGAAATCAGCTTCTAGACCTTTAAATAAGGTAAGTTACGGGAACAGTACGATAGACACTAGTGGTTATACATAGAACTATAGTTGGAGAAGAGTAGGGGGGGTACTTTTATAAAATTGTTAACATTGATAATTGATAAAAAAGTTAGTTATTACACTAACGTAATAAGCCGTAAAATCGATTTATAGCAATTTTGAGGAATCATATACATTTAATATTAAAAAAGCTGACAAAGGATATCTCAGGTTAATATAGAAGGTAAAAATATTTTTTTGAAAAAATACGTTATAAAATTAGCTCTTCTCAGAGCTAATAGAAAAATTCCTATAAGGTAGGTATCCACGGTGAAAATTGTAGTTAAATCCTACAACGTAAAAAAAAAATTATATGGCATTATATGAGGGGGGGTATAACCAAGGGCATTTACTTTTGGTGATTTGGAATTTTATTGATAATTTGATAAAATATTAGTAATGAATAAATTGCCAAATAAAATATAAAGGAGGATAAAAATGTGGCAAAAACACTAGAAGAATTAAAAGATGAAACAAGGATATGCAAATATTGTGGGGAGAAACTTTTAGCATCTACAAATCAATATGTGAGTCATTTTGGAGTATATGAAAAGAAGAGTAAAGGGTACTACTATCAAACTAATTGCAAAGAATGTCAAAGAGAAGCTGTTAAGTTAAAGAAATATAACAATATAGAACAAATGAAAGAAAAACTTAGAGCAAAGAGAGCATTAGAAAGAGCTAATAGAAGGTGGAGTATATACAAGATAACTATAAATACAGACTTTATGATAAATAGAATTAAAAAGAAATATACTGTATGGCACAATGATATTTACTATGTAGGAGTAACTAAACAAGAAGTTAAAAATAGATGGTATGAACATCTATATGAAATGAGAACTAATACACATTGTAATAGGTTAATTCAAGATAAGTATAACAAGATTAGAGAGCTATATTCTGAGTTAGATGATAAAGAGTTCCAAGTACTATTTGAAACAGAGATAGTAAAGTTTGAGGTTATAACTACATTAGACAAAGATATGAGTAAAGAGGATGCTCATTTATATGAAAGATTTGAGATTAAAGCATTAGAGAATAAATTAAAGCGAGATGTAAAAGAGGATTACTTACAAGCTATTATGGATAACAAGAGCATAGAGAAGTTAATATATACACAAAATGATGTAATACTTAACTTAGAGCATTGCAAAAGTAGCAGAGACTACTTAAAAGAAATAGATAAAAAAAATACTCTCGGCGACCAAACTAAGAGTATTTCAGAAAAATAAAAAATTTATATTGAGCAATACTACACACTAAACTGCAATTTAGTAAGGGACTGCAATCCCTATTGTAGAAATGCTATTTTTACATTAATAATATGTACAATAAGTGAGTTTAATAATCATCCTTTTGTATAAGTCAATTATAACTTTTTTGAAATGACTAGTCAAGAGTCATTGACTTGATTTTTAAAAGTCACTTATAAAATAGTGTGTAATTTCAGTGTGTGTGTTGCTCCAATGACAAAATAATAATAAGGAGAACACAAAACAATGGCAACAATAGAAGTAAGTATAACAGACGTAAGTCAGCTAATAGGGATAAGTGAAAATCAACTTTATAAGAACTTTAAAAGGTGTGAAGAAAGATTAAAAGAATACAACATCTTATACGAAGGTGTAGGAAAGAGTCGAAAGTTTTATCAAGTTGAAAGTGACATACCGTCGTCAAAGGAAAAGGTAGCATATGATATATTTAAAGAGATAGCCTATAATGTATGGAAATTTAATAGGCAAACCAATATAGATAAGTTACTGTATTATATGGGGCTTATATTATCTAAACAAAAAAGTGAATCAGATGCAAGTGTATTATCCACCAAAGAGATTGCAAGACAAATGAAAGTAAGTGAAAGTACTATACGTAAATACAAAAAAATATTAGTAAGTAACAATGTATTTAAACCGAGTAATTTAAGCAAAATGGTAACTTATATAAGTACAGAATATATGGAATTTAATACACGTACAAGTACGCTAATACCTTATGCAGATAATACAGAGGATTGTTTTAAATACAGAATTAAAATAGTCAATGGAGAGCCTGCCTATCAGTTTGCTGAAGAAAAAATATTAGTTGATAATGAGTTAATGGATACTTTTAATAAACTAGTTATTGAAATAGCAAATAGAGCAAATATGAAAAATCAATCTGATTATAATAGAGTTAAATCGATGTTTGAAAATGGAGAGAAAGCACTAAATGTTAATATGCATCATAAGTATTTAGCCTTTGATTATTTTAAAAGAGAATTAGGAATAACTAAACTTTGGAGTGTGTATAAAACAGAATATGAGCCTGCTTTTATGAAGGATGATATAATGTTAGATATAATTACAAATGCATTTAATTATAAGTTTAATGATATCAAAAAGATAACTCGAAATTTAGAAGGATATAATATTATCTACTTAGATGATAGCTTTAAAGAAGTTTTAGATTTAGATATAAAAAATGCAAGTTAATTGAGACTTCCCCTAGGTGTATCATTTATATTAATATATATATAACCATTACACTTGGGGGAATATAAATTTGTTGAAATGACCTATACAGATGTTAAGGTATATGCTAGTATAGGAGTAGAAGGAAGTATTTAATAAAAAATAATACTTTTATAGGTTAAGATATACGTTGTAATTTTATTACATTTAATATAGTAAGAACTAGCAGTAAAAAGAGGTAAAATTAATACCTCAAACTACAACAGTATTAACTGATGAAGAACAATTAAAGTTCATGGAAAAATTAGTTGATATGTTAGAAGAAGATGATGATGTTCAATCTATAGCTCATAACTGGGAAATCGAAGAATAAT
>NZ_JADMRK010000005.1:165047-191656 GCF_015560225.1 Romboutsia sp. BSD2780061687b_171204_C1
ATGGAAAAATTAGTTGATATGTTAGAAGAAGATGATGATGTTCAATCTATAGCTCATAACTGGGAAATCGAAGAATAATCTATAAAGATAAGAGCCTAGGCCAAAATATTTGGTCTAGGTTTTTTATGTATTTATTTGCATTTAAAACTAGAACAATATGTTTCAGATAACTCATTTGGTCTAGGCGTTTTAGAAGTAACAGCTATATTATTAAGTGCACATATGACACCTGCATTATGAGTACATGTTTTAACATTACATCCTATAAATGAACATGGATGATCATTATTAGAACTAGATAAGTTATCACTAGACTCTACAAAGGAACTACAACAAGTATGAGTGCTTGTATGAGATTTTTTGCCATTAACAGCAATTTTATTTGCATAACACATTCCGCTATCATTATGTGAACAATTTATTACATTACAGTTTACACTAGACATAAAATTAACCTCCTAATAAATTAATAAATCTATTAGGAGTATTTCCAAGAATAAGGAAAATATATCATTATTTAACAATAAAAATAAATATATTAGTTATCGTGCATAAATAATTGATCAAAATATTGAGTATCCATAAGCGCTTTTGCAACCAATGTTGATGATGATGGATAGCTTTTTATAGGTGGCCATATAACAAATAATTCTTTTTCAAAATCATATATAGTATATTTTTCTCCACGTGTCATGATATCAGAAACTTTAGCAGTTAAGCTTTTTATCTTTAAAAAATCATCTAAGGTAAGGTCATAAAATATAGATGCCTTATGTTGTGGTTGTTTTAAAAGTAAAATGTTTTGCTTAAATTCTATAAAATCAAGTCTATCGGAAATTTCTTTAACGTATGAACTCACATAAATACCCCCCTTATAAATAAATTTAATAATGATATATATAATATGTATAAAAAACAATTAATGGGACAAAAATTCAAATATAAATAATTACTAAAAATTACCTAAATATAAAAGATTTTATATCTATAACAATAAATTATGTAGAAGGAGGTATTTTAATGTTTGAAAGAAGAGACCCATTTAATTGGAAAATACCAGTTATGATAATAGCAGGAGTGGTTGCTTTAACAGGTGGTATTTATATAGGAGTAAAAACTAATGGTGCAGATGCTCAAAAAGTGAATGCTAAAGAAGAAATAAAAAAAGAACAAAAGGTTAAAGAAGTATTTGGTTTGAGTAAGGATTGTGAAATATGGGTTCATACGAAAAATGAAGATGGTAGCGAATCAGATAAGACTCCTATGATGGTAGGAACAGTAGATAAATCATTAGTAGAAATGAATGAGAAAGAAATAAGGGAATATTTAAAAAATAAATATCCAGAAAGAGAAGTAGAAAAAATAAGTAAATATGAGATAGTTTTATCAGAAATTCAAACACATAAAGATGCATCTAGAAGCAATAAGTATGCTTTAGAAGCAGATGATGATCTTATAGGACTTTATAAATATGATGATGATGGAAATCGAGAATTAGTAGAGGATACTCAAATACATATAAATTCACTTCCAAAATCAGTACAAGAAGAAATTCAAAAGGGAGTGGTCGTAGATTCACAGGAAGAAGCTTACTCAAGACTTGAAAACTTCGGAAGTTAATGAAATAACCACAACGTAGTGTATATGTTGTGGTTATTTTTGTAACGTAAATAAAACTTATGCTATAATGTATAAGAACATAAGTTTTATTTGAGTTACAAAGATTAATGGGAGGAAGTTTTATTTGATAATACTAGGCATAGACCCAGGAATAGCAATAGTTGGGTTTGGAATAATAGAGTATAAAAATTCGAAATTTAGAGTAATAGATTATGGAGCAGTTACGACTCCTGCAGGAATGGATACATTAAAAAGATTAGAACTTGTTTACAAAGGAATTGATTTAATAATAAAAAAATACAATGTAGATGAAGTTGGAATAGAGGAATTGTTCTTTAATAAAAATGTTAAGACGGCTATAAGTGTAGCACAAGCTAGAGGAGTAACTATGCTTGCTTGCGCACACAATAATAAGCCTGTATATGAATACACACCTCTTCAGGTTAAACAAGGTGTAGTAGGATATGGAAGGGCACAAAAGGCACAGGTTCAGCAAATGGTAACTTCATTTTTAAACCTAAAAGCAGTACCAAAGCCAGATGACGTAGCAGATGCTTTAGCAGTTGCAATATGTCATGCTCATGCCAATAGATTGGAAAAAACATTAAAAAATATAGGGGGTAAGTATGTATAGTTATATAAAAGGAACAATAGAAGAAATATATTTAGACCATATAGTAATAGATAATAATAATATAGGATATAAAATAAATGCATCATCAAACACTATAAAAGATTTAGAAATAGGAAGTATGGCAAAGATATATACAAAACTTATAGTAAGAGAAGATGATATGAGTCTTTGTGGATTTTCAACAAAAGAAGAAATGCATATGTTTGAATTATTAACATCTGTATCAAAAATAGGTCCTAAAGTTGGACTTGGTATATTATCTTTTGCAACACCAGGACAATTAGGAGCCTATATATTAAGTGAAGATATAGCAAAAATGTCTAAAGCACCAGGTGTAGGTAAAAAGACAGCTGAAAGAATAATACTTGAGTTAAAAGATAAAGTAGATAAAAATAATATAGAATTTGAACCAACTCTACTTACGCAAGCTCCAGTTGCTATATCAAAAGACGAAGCAGTAGATGCATTACTTGCTCTTGGGTACTCAAGTGCTGAGGCAAAGGAAGCAGTAGATAAATGTAAAAAAGACGGACTTAATACAGAAGACATAATAAAGAAATCACTAACATATCTAATGAGTAAGGCATTAAGATAAATTTATAAAATATGATATATTAGTTGAAAATTGAATCAATGAAGATATTTAATATTGTATATTTACAAGGCTTTATATTAAATACTAAAAATTAAGTTGATTGAAGGAATTTAACTTAAATAAATTGTTTACAGACAATAAAATGTAAGGGGGTAGGATTATGTACGATTTTGAAGATGAAAACAGAATAATTACATCTACCATGAAAAATGAAGATGTAGATATAGAAAATAGCTTAAGACCAAAATCTCTAGATGATTATTTAGGTCAAGAAAAAGCTAAAGAACAGTTAAAAATATTTATAGAGGCTGCAAAGTCTAGAAATGAACAATTAGACCATGTACTTTTATATGGACCTCCAGGATTAGGTAAGACAACTTTATCAAGTATAATAGCTAATGAAATGGGTGTTAATCTAAGAATAACATCAGGTCCTGCAATAGAAAGAGCAGGGGATTTAGCTGCAATACTAACTAACTTAAATGAAAATGACGTATTATTCATAGATGAAATACATCGTATAAATAGAAGTGTAGAAGAAGTATTATATCCTGCAATGGAAGATTTTTGTTTGGATATAATAATTGGAAAAGGTCCATCAGCTAGAAGTATAAGACTAGACCTTCCAAAATTTACACTAATAGGAGCTACAACTAGAGCTGGTATGCTTACAAATCCACTAAGAGATAGATTTGGAGTTATATCAAAACTAGATTATTACACTGTTGATGAATTAGCAAAAATAGTCATAAGATCAGCTGAAATATTAGGAGCTACTATAGAGGAAGGTGGTGCAATAGAAATAGCAAGACGTTCTAGAGGAACACCAAGAATAGCAAATAGACTTTTAAAAAGAGTAAGAGACTATGCACAAGTAAGAGCAGATGGAGATATAACTAACGAAGTTGCAGATAAGGCACTAGAACTTTTAGGCGTAGATAGTTTAGGTCTTGATTATGTAGACGAAAAGTTACTTATGACAATAATTGAAAAGTTTAAGGGTGGACCTGTAGGGCTAGATACATTAGCTGCATCAATAGGAGAAGATAGAAATACTATAGAAGATGTATATGAACCTTATTTATTACAATTAGGATTTTTAAATAGAGGGCCAAGGGGAAGGGTGGCAATGCCACTTGCCTATGAGCACCTAAAAATTCCTTACCCTACTAAATAAAGCTATTAAAAATAAAAACTAGGCTTTGTTTTAAAAAGAAATCTAGGGTAAAATAGAAAAGTAAAATAAAGACGAAATAAAAAATCATTAATTTATAGAGTTATAATAATGGCTAGGAATATGAATATAGAAAAAATATGATATTTTTGTTATTATGATAATTATATAAATTTTATGGAAAGGACGTTTAAATTGAAGACAAGTGATTTTTACTTTGACCTACCAGAAGAATTAATAGCGCAAGTACCTATAAAGGATAGATCAAGCTCAAGGCTTATGGTCTTAGATAGAGAAAGCGGAGAAATTGAGCATAAGATATTTAAAGATGTAATAAATTATTTAAATCCAGGAGATTGCTTAGTTCTTAACAATACTAGAGTTATACCAGCTAGATTGATAGGAGAAAAACTTGATACTGGAGGAAAAATAGAATTTCTTTTACTTAAAAGAACAGAAGAGGATACTTGGCAAGCTCTAGTTAAGCCAGGTAAAAGAGCTAAGGTAGGAGCTAAATTCTCTTTTGGAAATGGAAAGCTAATAGGAGAAGTAGTGGGACTTGCTGAAGAGGGTTCTAGAATAATAAAGTTTTATTATGAAGGAATATTTGAAGAAGTTTTAGATGAACTAGGAAATATGCCACTTCCTCCATATATAACAGAAAGATTAGAAGAGAGAGAAAGATATCAAACTGTATATTCAAAACACAATGGTTCAGCGGCAGCACCAACAGCAGGGTTACACTTTACACAAGAGCTACTTAGTGAGATAAAAGCAAAAGGTGTAGATATAGCATTTGTTACTCTTCATGTTGGCCTTGGAACTTTTAGACCAGTAAAAGTAGAAGATGTATTAAATCATGAGATGCACTCTGAGTTTTATATGGTAGATAAAGAGGCAGCTGACAAAATAAATAAAGCAAAAGCTAATGGAAAGAAAGTTATATGTGTTGGAACTACTAGCTGTAGAACTGTAGAGTCTGCAAGTAGTGAAGATGGAGTTGTACAAGAGTCTAGTGGATGGACTAATATATTTATATACCCAGGATATAAGTTTAAGGTAGTAGATAGACTTATAACTAACTTCCACTTACCAGAGTCAACTTTAATAATGTTAGTAAGTGCTTTATGTGGAAAAGACAAAACATTAAATGCATATAATGTTGCAGTTGAAGAAAAATATAGATTCTTTAGTTTCGGAGATGCCATGATTATAAAATAGGGGGAATTTGATGAAAAATATAGATAAAAATAATTTATCTTTAAGAATAGCCTATGTTTTTGAATCAATTTTAGCAATGGTGGTTCTACTTGCTGTATTTTTAGGAACTATAGACGTTTTAAGAGTAATATGGACAGCCTATATAGTAGATTTTCATACACCGGTTGATTATGGTCAACTAAATGATATATTAGGACAGATTTTACTTTTAGTTATAGGGGTAGAGCTTGTAGTAATGTTATCACTTCATATTCCAGGTGCTCTTTTAGAGGTATTACTATATGCAATAGCTAGAAAAATGCTATTACTTCCAAAGAGTGAAGGTATGACAGAAGTATTATTAGGTGTTATAGCAATCGCAGGATTGTTTATTATTAGAAAATACTTAATAGCTAAGGATAACAGTACTATGAATATAACCAGTATTCACTATGAAGACTGTGAAGAAGGTCAAGAATGTGAAGAATGCGAAGCTTGTAGAGAAAGAATGAAGCAACACAACGTATAAAATGAATAGATAGTAAGGAGACAAAATTATGAGTGCAATAAGATATGAGCTTATAAAAACATGTAAGCAAAGTGGAGCTAGATTAGGAAGACTTCACACTCCACATGGAGTTATAGAAACACCTATATTTATGCCTGTTGGAACTCAAGCAACAGTAAAATCAATGACTCCAGAAGAGTTAAAAGAAATAGGATCTCAAATAATATTAAGTAACACATATCACTTATATATGAGACCAGGACATGAGTTAGTTAAGGAAGCTGGTGGGCTTCATAAGTTTATGAACTGGGATAAGCCAATACTTACAGATAGTGGAGGATTCCAAGTATTTAGTTTAGGGCCACTTAGAAAGATAACAGAAGAAGGTGTACATTTTAGATCTCATATAGATGGATCTAAACACTTTATAAGTCCTGAAAAAGCTATGGAAATACAAAATGCTCTAGGTTCAGATATAATGATGGCCTTTGATGAATGTGCTCCATATCCAGCGGATAGAGAGTATGTTAAAAACTCTTTAGAAAGAACTACAAGATGGTTAAAAAGATGTAAAGAAGCTCATAAAAACACTGAAAAACAAGCATTATTTGGTATAATTCAAGGTGGAATGTACAAAGATTTAAGAGAGCAATCTGCTAAAGAAATATTAGAATTAGATTTACCAGGATATGCAGTAGGTGGTCTAAGTGTTGGAGAGCCTAAAGAATTAATGTATGAAGTATTAGATTATACAGTACCTCTAATGCCAGAAGATAAGCCAAGATATCTAATGGGTGTTGGAAGTCCTGACGACTTATTAGAAGGTGTTATAAGAGGAATAGATATGTTTGACTGTGTTTTACCTACTCGTATAGCTAGAAACGGTACAGCTATGACTAGTGTTGGTAAAATAGTAGTTAGAAACGCAAAATATGCAAAAGACTTTACTCCATTAGATCCAAATTGTGATTGTTACTGCTGTAAGAATTATACTAGAGCATATATAAGACATCTTGTTAAGGCTAATGAAATATTAGCAGCAAGACTAATAACGACTCACAACTTACACTTCCTATTAAACTTAATGAAGCAAGTAAGACAAGCTATAATGGAAGATAGACTATTAGACTTTAAAGAAGAGTTCTTTAAGCAATACGGATACAAATTATAGAAATTGTACTATGAAATAAAGTATTTTTAATATATAATTATTAATGAAAAGGTAAACTCTTCCTATATTTTAGGGGTATAGTTTATATAAATACTAATTAAAAATAAATAGATTATCCAAGGAGGGTAATCTATAATATTTATAGTATTATAGAATTTAGTATAATAAAAAGGAGTGAAGGTAATGCCACAACAAATGATAATGGCTGTAGTTATGTGGGTAGCAGTATTTGCTGTATTCTACTTCCTATTAATAAGACCTCAAAAGAAAAAAGAAAAGCAATTAAAAGAAATGAGAGAAAACCTAAAAACAGGAGATAAGGTAACTACTATAGGTGGTATAATAGCTCATGTTGCAAAGGTTGAAGAAGATCATGTAGTATTAGAACTTGGACCAAACAGAAGTAAAGTTCCATTTGAAAAATGGGCTATAGGAACTGTTCAGCCACAAGATGAGAAATAATTAAATAATAGTAATTTAAATACCTTTCCTAGAATATATATATATTACTGAGGGGAGGTATTTTTTATGGAAAAAACAAATCATATCTTAAAAGGTCTTGGATATGCGTACATATTAACATTAGCTACTTTACTTATATATAATTTAATACTTACATTTACAGATATGTCAGGAAGCAGTATAGCTATGGCATCTTCAGTTATAACTACAGCATCTTCAGCGTTTGGGGGCTTTTATGCTACTAAACATATAAAAGAAAAGGGTCTTATATATGGATTATTAGTAGGTTTAGTTTATATAGTGTTTCTTATATTGTTAGTTTGTTTAGCTAAAGATCAATTTATGTTTGATATGGGTATGCTTTATAAGGCACTTTTAGTATCCTTATCTGGTGGTATTGGAGGGGTTTTGGGTGTAAACTTCAAATAGAAGTTTTACATAAATACATTTTGTGATATAATCAATAGGGAAATTTAACTAGGAGGTACTTAAAATGGAAAAGAAACATGTTAAAACTTTATCTCAAGCTACATTAAAGCAAAGTGCTGCTAAAGGTGGATGTGGAGAATGTCAAACTTCTTGTCAATCTGCTTGCAAAACTTCTTGTACAGTAGCAAACCAAGAGTGCGAAAGATAATAAGTTTAGGATAAACATAAAAAGTAAGGCGTCATAACTTATGACGTCTTATTTTAATTTTAATTAATGAGTGTGATTTAGCATAGATTATATACATAAATATTATTTTAGATATAAATTAAGCTAATTTTTTGAAGTATTGCCTATATTTTATTTAAGTTATATAATGAAGGATAGAGTTTAAATACAATGAGGAAAATTGTTGATATAGATGAATAAATAATAAAACTTGGGAGGACGCAAAATGAGTATGATACATAAGTTTTCAATGAACGGATATAATATAGTTTTAGATGTAAATGGTGGAGCTGTTCATGTTGTTGATGATGTAGCGTATAGATTATTAGATCATTACAAAGAAAATACAAAGGAAGAATTATTTAAGATTCTAGGTGAAGAATTCACTAAAGAGCAATTAGAAGAAGCATATGAAGAAATAGCTACTTTAGAATCAGAAGGTCTTTTATATACAGAAGATAGCTATGAATTACACCCAGCATTTGTTGATAGAAAGAAAGTTGTTAAGGCATTATGCTTACATGTTGCACATGATTGTAACTTAAAATGTAAATACTGCTTTGCAGCACAAGGTGACTTTGGTGGAGCTAAGGAAATGATGAGCTTTGAAGTTGGTAAAAAAGCAATAGATTACCTTATAGCTAACTCTGGAAACAGAAGAAACTTAGAGATAGATTTCTTTGGTGGAGAGCCATTAATGAACTTCGATGTAGTTAAGCAATTAGTTGAGTACGGAAGAAGTGTAGAAAAAGAACACAATAAAAATATAAGATTCACTATAACTACTAACGGTATATTACTAGATGATGAAAAGATAGAATATATAAACAAGCATATGCATAATGCAGTTTTAAGTTTAGATGGTAGAAAAGAAGTAAATGATAATATGAGACCAACTTTAAACGATAAAGGAAGTCATGACATCATATTACCAAAGTTTAAAAAACTTGTAGAAGGTAGAGATAAAGATAAGTACTACTACATAAGAGGTACTTTCACAAGAGAAAACTTAGACTTCTCTAAAGACGTTATGCATTTTGCTAACGAAGGATTTGCTCTTACATCTATAGAGCCTGTTGTAGATGCAGATGAAAATCCATATGCTCTTAAAGAGGAAGATTTACCAAGAGTATTTGAAGAATATGAAAACTTAGCAGTAAAATATGCTGATATGTTAAAATCAGGTAAAGATTTTAAATTCTTCCACTTTATAATAGACCTAAATCAAGGTCCATGTGTAATAAAGAGAGTAACAGGATGTGGAGCAGGAAATGAATATCTTGCTATAACTCCAAATGGAGATATGTATCCATGTCACCAATTCGTTGGAAATGAAGACTACAAACTATCTAACATAATGGAAGAAGAAATAGTATTCCCTAAAGAAGTTGTAAAGAGCTTTAGAGATGCTCACGTATACAGCAAAGAAGATTGTAAAAAATGTTGGAATAAATTCTACTGTTCAGGTGGATGTCATGCAAATGCAATAAACTTTAACAATGACATAATGAAGCCATATGAATTAGGATGCGAAATGCAAAAGAAACGTACAGAATGTTCAATAATGATACAAGCAAAATTAATGTTAGAAGGAGAATAAGATGATAAAAGGGTACAAAGGAATAGAACCTAATATTCATGAAAATGTGTTTGTAGCAGATAGTGCAGATATAATAGGTAATGTAACTATAGGGAAAAATGCTAACATATGGTATAACGTAGTTATAAGAGCAGATGAAAGTAGCATAACTATAGGAGAAAATACAAATATTCAAGATGGATGTGTAGTTCATATTTGTCATGATGCACCGACTATAATAGGAAACAATGTAACTATAGGACACAAAGCTCTTATACATGGATGTAAAATAGGAGATAATACATTAATAGGTATGGGGGCAATAGTGTTAGATGGTGCTAAAGTCGGAGAAAGTACACTACTTGCTGCTGGAAGCTTAGTACCTCCAGGTAAAGAAATACCATCAGGAGTACTTGCTATGGGTTCACCTGCAAAAGTAATAAGAGAACTAACACATGAAGAAAAAGAAAATCTTAAAAAATCAGCATTAAAATATGTAGAAACTGCAAATAATCATAAATAAGAAAACTAAAAGGGCAATTTTAATATTGCCCTTTTATTGTTTACTTAAGTCAATAAAAGATGGAGCTGATAAGAGTGAGAATAAGTTACAGAAATATAAAAAGATACAAAGAAATTATACGCATATTAATTAAATATGGGTTTTCTTATATAGTAGAAAAATTAAATATTGAAGGTGTAGCATATAAAATACCTATAACCAATCCATCTGAAGAAATAAAACAAATGTCTACGGGGGAAAAGATAAGACGAGCTTTTGAAGAGTTAGGACCTACTTATGTTAAGTTAGGACAAATCTTAAGTACTAGAAAAGATTTGTTAGACCAAGATATAATAGATGAATTATCTTTGCTTAGAGATAGTGTAGAACCTTTTGATACGGATATTGCTAAAGAGATATTTAAAGAAGAAATAGGTCTAGATATAGAAAAAGTATTTAATGAATTTAATCCTAATCCAATAGGGGCGGCATCTATTGGGCAAGTATATGAAGCCAAGCTTCAAAATGGAGAAGATGTAATAATAAAGATACAAAGACCTAATATTGAAAGTAGGATAAAATCAGATTTAGAAATACTAAAGGGAATGGTTTTAGCATTTAAAGATTCAAATAAACATAGCTCTATAGACGTTATACAGATAATTGAAGAGTTTCAAACTCAATTAATGAGAGAGCTAGATTACAACTTTGAAGCTATAAATGCTATGAAGTTTAGGAAAATGTTTGAAAATAGTAGAGAAGTTTATATACCTAAAATCTATGGAGAATTTACTACAAAAAAAGTATTAGTAATGGAAAAAATTATAGGTATAAAACTAAATGATGCAGAGAAAATAAAGGAACTTAATTGGGACACGAAGGTAATAAGTGATATAGGAATTAAGTCCTTATTTAAGCAAGTATTTGAATATGGATTTTTTCATGCTGACCCACATCCAGGAAATATTTTTGTGGTCAGTCAAAATACTATATCTTATATAGATTTTGGGATGGTAGGAATAGTAGATAGAAACACATTAAATGCTTTAAATGAAATTGCAGTAGCTCTGGTAGAGAAGAATGTAGATAGGGTAATATATATATTAACAGAGATGGATGTTATAAATAATGAAGTGGATATAATTGGGCTAAGACAAGATTTATTATATTTAATTCATTATTATTATGATGTTCCAATAGAAAAAATAAATATATCGGATATTATGAATGAAGTATTTAGATTCTTTAGAAGATATAAAGTATCAATACCATCACAGCTTTCTACACTTGCAAAAGCAGTGATAACCCTAGAAGGAACTGGAAGAGATTTAAATCCAAACTTCTCCGTGTCATCTATAGGTAAAGAATTTATGAAGCATTATTATATAAATAAATTTAATCCTCAAAATGCTTTCTTAAAGTCAAAACATATGACAGAAGAGATAATATCAGATATGAAAAATATACCTAAGCAAATGAGAGGTATACTTAGAAATATAGAAAAAAACAATATAAAAATTCAATTAGAAGACATAAAGTTTGCTTCACTAGAGGAAATAATGAGGGATCTAACTACACAAGTGTCTTTAAGTTTAGTATTAGCCGCTATAATAGTCGGTTCCTCACTTATAATTTCATCACCTAATATAACTAATAATATATGGATAAGGTTTACTGCATTAAGCGGTTTCTTTATATCATTTATAATAGGTATATTAATAGTAGTCAAAATTATAAGAATTCAATATAAAAAGAAATAGAGGGGGATAAGTTATGTTCAATAAAAAATGGACACTTAAACATACGGGAGATGTATGTGAAAGCGAATTAAGTAAAAAATTAAAAATTTCCCCGGAAATTAGTCAAATTTTAAAAAATAGGGAAATAAATAACGAAAAAGATGCAGAAATATTTATGAATCCATCATTAGAATATTTAAGAGACCCATTTTTAATGAAGGACATGGATAAAGCCGTAGATAGAATAAAAAAAGCTATAGACAATAAAGAGAGCATATGGATATATGGAGATTATGATGTAGATGGAGTATCTTCTACCTCAATATTATGTTTATATTTTGACTCTATTAACTATCCAGTTAATTATTACATACCAAATAGATTAGAAGAAGGATATGGCATAAATGAAGAAGCTATAAGACACATACATAATCAAGGATGTAACCTAATGATAAGTGTAGACTGTGGTATTACATCTGTAGAGGAAGTAAAAATAGCAAATGAATTAGGTATAGATGTTATAATAACAGACCATCATGAGTGTCAAAGTGAAATACCTAATGCTCTAGCTGTTATAAATCCAAAACAAGAAGATTGTAATTATCCTTTTGATATGCTTTGTGGATGCGGTGTTGCCTTTAAATTAATACAAGCACTTACTCCTAAAGAAGAATTTAAAAATAGTTTATATAAATATTTAGAAATAACAACCCTAGCTACTATATGTGATATAGTACCGCTAGTAGACGAAAATAGAATAATAGTAAAAAATGGTTTAACTCTTATGTCTAAGGGCAATAATATAGGCTTAAGGGAGCTTATAAAGGTTTGTGGAGTTGAAACAGAAAAAATAGGTTCATCTCATATAGGATTTTCTATAGGACCTAGAATAAATGCATCAGGTAGACTTGGGTACTCAATGTTAGGTGTTGAATTATTTACTACAAAAGATACAGAAAAAGCTAAAGAAATAGCAATGTTACTAGAAGAGAAAAATAACGAAAGACAGTTAATAGAAGGAAAAATGTATCAAGAAGCAGAGGCTATAATAGAGGCTAATGAAAAGTACAAGACTGATAAAGTTTTAGTTATAGCTAATGAAGGGTGGCAACATGGAGTTATTGGTATAGTTGCATCAAAGCTTACAGAAAAATATTACAAGCCAACAATACTATTAACTATAGAAGATGGTGAAGCTACAGGTTCGGCTAGATCTATAAAAGGGTTTAGTATATTTGATGCACTTGTAAGATGTAAAGATTTATTAAATAAGTTTGGTGGGCATGAACAAGCAGCAGGTTTATCTTTAGATAAAGAAAACATAGACAAGCTTTCTAATGAAGTTAATAAGTTTGCAGATTATGAACTTACTGAAGAAGATTTAATAGAAAATGTAAAAGCAGAACTTGAATTAAAAGAAGAATCTATAAGTTTAGAATTAGTAGAAGAACTTCATAAGCTAGAGCCATATGGATTAAATAACCCTAATCCTAGATTCATAGTAAGAGATGCAATACTTAAAAGTATAATAACTATGGGTAAAAATAAACAACATATAAAGTTTACTATAGAAAAAGAAAAGTCTTATGAATGTATAGGATTTAATATGGCATACCTTAAAGAAAGATATATGCCAGGAGATAAGGTAGATGTACTTTTTCAATTAGATGAAAATAATTTTATGGGAAGGAGAAGTATTCAGCTTTTATTAAAAGATATAAGAATGTCTTATCCTAAAAATAGTAGTACAAATGAAGATATTATTGAACTATTTTCAAAGACTATACCTAATGAAAATTGCTTATACGATATAAAAGAAGTTGATAAAAATTCATTATATGAAAAATTTGGATTTGATAATATAGAAGAAATGATAAGTGGAAATAAAGATATTAATATATTTGATTACATAGCTAAAGATACATTAGTTATAGCAAATACTATAAATGGGTTTTATAGAGCTATATCAGATATATCATTAGTAGATGAAGATATAATAGATGGATTTGACATAAACTACAACGAAATTATGTCAAATAGTGATAAACTTCAGCTTATATTCTCTCCAAATATTGAAAAAATTAATATAAAAAGATATAATAATATTATTCTTTATGATTATTTGTATAATATGGGGGACTATTCTCATTTATACGAAAAAGCGAATAATGAGGCTATAATTATCAAATATTATAGTCAAACGGATTTACTATATCTAAACAATATTGTAAATAATTTAATTCCAGAAAGAGAAGAATTTATATACGTATATAAATTTATGCTTTCAAATAAAGAAATAAATGTTGATTTTAAGGATATAAAGAAGGTATTTAACATGATACCTTTAAAAGTATTTACAATATTAAAAGTGTTTAAAGAATTGTTACTATTAGATTTTGAGTTTGTATATAATAGCTTACTAAATACAAAATCTATAAATATAAAGTTATTACCAAAACCAGACAAAAAATTAAACTTAGATGAAAGTAAAATACTTAAAAACTTAAAAACTCTTAACGAGAAATACAGAGAAAGTTATTAGGAGGGGCAATTGTAATGGATTTAAAACAAAAGATAAGAGAAATCAAAGACTTCCCAAAAGAAGGAGTAAGTTTTAAGGATATAACTACATTAATGCAAGACGGAGAAGCTTTTAAATATGCTATAGACGAATTTATAAAAAATTTAAAAGATAAAAACATAGACATAGTAGTAGGACCTGAAGCGAGAGGATTCTTAACAGGAACTCCAGTTGCTTATGGAATGGGAGTTGGATTTGTCCCAGTTAGAAAACCAGGAAAATTACCATATGAAACAGAAAGCTATCAGTACGGATTAGAATATGGTAGTGACACTTTACAAATACATAAAGATGCTATAAAACCAGGACAAAGAGTAGCAATAGTTGATGACTTACTAGCTACTGGAGGAACTATGGAAGCTGCAGCGGCTCTAATAGAAAAATTAGGTGGAGAAGTTGTATCTATGCAATTCTTAATAGAATTAGAGTCCTTAAATGGAAGAGAAAAGCTATCTAAATACGATGTAAATTCTCTAATAAAATATTAATAAATTAGATTATTTTACAAAGGTGCTTAAAGGCATTACTAAAATAGTTGGTATTATACCAACTATTTTAGTATAAAGAATTAAAATGTTTACACAATAGGATTAAAAAGGTATTAAATTAATATAGGGTTTTGTTTCTTTGAGTAAATGAATGAGGCTTTATAAAATTACATATGTAAAATAGGTGGTATTATGCATGATAAGGAATTACAAGAATTAATAGAAAAAATAAAAGGTTATGCTCCAAATGCTGATATAGATTTAGTAAAAAAAGCTTATTATCTTGGTAAAAAAGCACATGAAGGTCAATTTAGAAAGTCTGGTGAACCTTATTTCATTCATCCTCTAGCAGTTGCCAATATACTAGCAGACATGGAACTTGATATAGAAACTATAGCAGCAGGAATATTACATGACGTTGTTGAAGATACGGACTATACTTATGAAGATATAGAAAAAGAGTTTTCTCAAGAAATTGCCAATTTAGTGGACGGAGTAACTAAACTTGGACAAATTAAGTATCAATCAAAAGAAGAAACACAGGCAGAAAATCTAAGAAAAATGTTTATGGCTATGGCTAAGGATATAAGAGTTATACTTATAAAATTAGCAGATAGACTTCATAACATGAGAACTTTAAAATTTATGCCTCCAGAAAAAGCAAAATCAAAAGCAAAAGAAACACTTGAAATCTATGGGGGAATAGCAAATAGATTAGGTATTTCTAAAATAAAATGGGAATTAGAAGATTTAGCACTTAGATATATAGATCCAGATGGATACTATGAATTAGTTGAAAAGGTAGCTAAAAAAAGAAGCCAAAGGGAAGAGTATATAAAAAAAGTTTTAAGTATACTAGATGAAAAATTAAAATCTGTAAATATACCATACAATGTATATGGAAGACCTAAGCATTTTTATAGTATATACAGTAAGATGAAAAACAAAGACAAGGGATTTGAAGAAATTTATGATTTAACAGCAGTCAGAATAATAGTAGATAATGTTAAAGATTGTTATGCAGTACTTGGAATGGTACATACATTATGGAAGCCAATTCCAGGAAGATTTAAAGATTATATAGCAATGCCAAAACCTAATATGTATCAAAGTCTTCATACCACTGTTATAGGACCAGATGGCGAGCCTGTAGAGATACAAATAAGAACAAAAGAAATGCATCAAATAGCTGAATACGGGATTGCAGCTCACTGGAAATATAAAGAAGGTAAAACTCAAGATACAAGACAAAATGTAGAAGAGAAACTTCAATGGTTAAGACAAATGATGGAGTGGGAAAAAGACCTAAAAGATCCTCAAGAGTTTTTAGATGCTCTTAAAGATGATGTATTTAGTAGTCAAGTTTATGTATTCACTCCAAGGGGGGACGTCATAGAACTTCCGGCAGGTGCAACTCCAATAGATTTTGCTTATAGAGTGCATACTAATGTAGGTAATAAATGCGTTGGAGCTAAGATAGACGGAAGAATAGTTCCTATTGATTATAAATTACAAAACGGAAATATAGTAGAAATATTAACTTCTTCAAATTCAAATGGACCAAGTAGAGACTGGATTAATATAGTAAAAACACCAAATGCTAAAAGTAGAATAAGACAGTGGTTTAAAAAGGAAAGAAGAGAAGAAAATATTGAACGTGGAAATTTAATACTTGAAAAAGAATTTAAAAAATATAATATACCAGCAAAAGAAGCTTGTATAGAAAAGTACCTAGGTCAAGTGGCTAAAAAATTCAATCAACAAACTGTAGAGGATTTAATAGCTACTATTGGTTATGGTGGAATAATGGCATCACAAGTTGTTCCAAAGGTAAGAGAATTATACGAAAAAGAAGTCAAAAAAACTAAAAAAGAACAAGAAGTAAATGCTGTAGAGGACTTAAAGAATCATAATTTAACAGATTCTGAATATAAGAAAAAGAGAAAGAATACATCTCAAGGAGTAACAGTAAAAGGACTTGATAATATATTAGTTAGATTTGCAAAATGTTGTAATCCACTTCCAGGTGATGAAATAGTAGGATATGTTACAAAAGGTAGAGGTGTAGCTGTTCATAGAAAAGACTGTCCTAATGCAAATGTAAATGGAGACTTCTTTAAAAATAGATTATTAGAAGTTGAATGGTGTAACTCGGAAAGTAGTAGATTTGAAGCAGAAATTCAAATAAAAGGTGTAGATAGAAAAGGTATAATTAATGATATAACTCATGCTGTAGCAGTTGAAAAAGTAGGATTTAATGGTATAAATGCCAGAAAAGGAAAAGAAGGTATTATAAATGTTAATCTACTTATTGAAGTTGATAATATAGATGAGCTAAATTTATTAATGAAAAAGATAAAATCTATACCAGGAATAGAAGATGTATATAGAGTAATAAACTAGGAGGAAGGACTATGAGAGCAGTTGTACAAAGAGTATCATCATCTAAAGTTACAGTAGGTGATCGTGTTACAGGCCAAATAAACAAGGGACTACTTGTTTTACTTGGAGTGACTCATGAAGATACATCAAAAGATGTTGATTACATGATAGATAAAATACTAAACCTAAGAATTTTTGAAGATGAAAATGAAAAAATGAACTTATCTCTTAAAGATGTAGGTGGAGAACTTTTAGTGGTTTCACAATTTACCTTATATGGTGATTGTAGAAAAGGAAAAAGACCAAGCTTTACAAATGCAGCAAGACCAGATGTTGCAACTAAACTTTATGAAGAGTTTGTACAAAAAGCAAAGAATAATGATATAGTAGTTGGAACTGGTGAGTTTGGTGCTCATATGATGGTAGATTTAACTAATGATGGACCAGTTACAATATTATTAGAGTCAAATAAAGCTTTCTAGGGGGATTTAAAAATGAAAATAGAAAAAATACTTGAACCAAGCTTTGGTGAAAATATGTATATATTAGTAGATGAAGAAACTAAAAAATGTGCAGTAGTAGACCCAGGTGGAGCAGAAGATAAGATATTAAATTATATAAAAAATAATGGTTTAACACTTGAGTATATATTATTAACTCATGGACATGGAGATCATATAGGTGCAGTAAAATCTATAAGAGAAAAGACAGGTGCTAAGGTAGTTGCACATACTGATGAAAAAGAGCTATTAAATGATAATAGAAAAAATTTAAGTTGTATGATGCCTCATTGCGGACCACAAGAATTAGATGCTGACATATATGTAAATGATAAAGAGAAATTAACATTAGGTAATTTAAAACTATCATTTATACATACACCAGGACATACAAAAGGTGGAATGTGTATAAGGGTCAATGATGATATGTTTACTGGAGATACTTTATTTGCAGGAAGTATAGGTAGAACAGATTTTATTGGAGGAAGTTATAAAGAGTTAGAAAAATCTCTTAAGAAATTATCAAAATATGAAAATGACGTTAAAATTCATCCAGGTCATGGACCAAGTTCTACTTTAGGAATAGAAAAGACGAGCAATCCATATATGAGCAGATAAAAAATAATTGCTCCAATAACTTATGGATAATATATAACTAAAGTTTTAAAAGATAGCTATATTAGCTATCTTTTAGGCATTTAAGTAACTTAAAGTAAATTTAACTATTATGTTAAGAAGGAGCAAGAAAATGATAGGTGTAGTTTTAAAAGGACATGATTATAAATACGAAGTAGCTGAATTAATAAAACTATTTACTACGGATTTTGAATTTGTAGAAAGAAAAAGCTTCGGAAGAATATTAACAAATACATTATTAAAATATAATGATACAATAATCGCTAAAACTGAATACTATGAAAATTATGATTTAAAGTATGAGTTTAGAGACCATATAAACATAAGTGGATTAAATGAACAAGAAATAAAAAAAGCTACAAAAGAAACTATAAAAAGAAGTATATTTAAAGTTTTAAAAAATAGATTAAACTCATATGTACCTTGGGGGATACTAACAGGTATAAGACCTGTTAAGATAGTACACACTCTATTAGATCAAGGTGTAGATGAAGAGTCTATAAGAAAAATATTAAAAGAAAAATACTATATAATGGATGAAAAAATAGACTTAAGCTTAGAAATTGCAAAGAGAGAAAGAATATTTATATATCCAATAGATAAAAATAAAATTTCTTTATATGTAGGTATACCATTTTGTCCAACAAGATGTTATTATTGTTCATTCCCAGCAAATCCATTAAAGCAATTTGGACATTTAAGAAAAGAATATGTAGATAAGCTTATAGAAGAAATAAAGGGACTTTCTAAAATATTAAAAGACACTAATAAAGAAATAGAAACACTATATATTGGCGGAGGAACTCCAACAGCTTTAGAAAAAGAAGAGTTAGATACTTTAATAACTGCTTTATTTAAAGAGTTAGATTTAAGTACAATAAAAGAATTTACAGTAGAAGCAGGAAGACCTGATACTATAACTAGAGAAAAATTAGAAGTTCTTAAAAAGCATAATGTAGATAGAATAAGTATAAATCCTCAAACTATGAATGATGAAACATTAGCTAAAATAGGTAGAGACCATACTGTAGCTGATATAGTAGATTGTTTTAATATGGCAAGAGCAATAGGATTTGATAATATAAATATGGATATCATATTAGGTCTTGTAGATGAAGATTTAGATATGGTTAGAAATACTTTAGAAGAAATCAAAAAACTTTCACCAGAAAGTTTAACAGTACATACATTAGCTGTAAAAAGAGCATCTAATCTAAAAGAAAATCTAGATAAATACGAACTTACAAGATATGAAGAAATGATAAAAATGATAGATTTATCAATGGAATATGCTCGTGATATGGGACTTAATCCATATTATATGTACCGTCAAAAGCATATGTTAGGAAATCTAGAAAACATAGGATATGCTAAAGAAGGTTATGAATGTATATATAACATTCAAATAATGGAAGAAAAGCAAAGTAACTATGCAGTAGGTGCTGGATCTATATCAAAATTTGTATATGTTGATGAAGATAGAATAGAAAGAGTTGACAATGTTAAAAATGTAGAGCAATATATAGACAGAGTTGATGAAATGATAGAAAGAAAGAGAAAGGAGATATACAAAAATGTTAACTAAAGCTCCAAGAGGAACTAAGGACATAACTCCAAAAGATGCTTACAAATGGAATTATGTTGAAAATAAATTTAGAGAGGTATGTGCATTATTTGGATACGAAGAAATGAGAACTCCAATATTTGAACATACAGAATTATTCAAAAGAAGTGTTGGAGATACAACTGACATAGTACAAAAGGAAATGTATTCTTTTGAAGATAAAGGTAAAAGAGATATAACTTTAAAGCCAGAGGGAACTGCTGGTGTAGTTAGAGCATTTATAGAAAATAAATTATATGCAGAAACTCAACCAACAAAGTTATTTTATATGACACCTTGTTTTAGATATGAAAGACCACAAGCAGGAAGACAAAGACAATTCCACCAATTTGGAATAGAAGCTTTAGGAAGTGACAAACCATCATTAGATGCAGAAGTAATAGCTTTAGCTGTTCAATTTTTCAATGAAGTTGGTCTTAAAGATTTAGTGGTTAGCATAAACTCTGTTGGATGTCCAACTTGTAGAGCTAAATACAACGAAATACTAAAAGCATACTTAGATTCAAAAGCAGATGTATTATGCGAAACTTGTTTAGAAAGAAAAGATAAAAACCCAATGAGAGTTATAGACTGTAAGAATCCTACATGTCAAGAAAACTTACAAGATGTACCTTTTATGGTAGATCACTTATGTGATGATTGTAGAGAACACTTTGCAAAAGTACAAGAGTACTTAAGTGAAATGGAAATAAACTATGTAGTTGACAAAAAAATTGTTAGAGGACTTGATTACTACAAGAAAACTGCTTTTGAGATAATATCAAATGATATTGGTGCTCAAAGTACAGTTTGTGGTGGAGGAAGATACGACGGACTAGTAGAACAAATTGGAGGACCTAAAGGAGTTAGTGGTATAGGATTTGGTCTAGGAGTTGAAAGATTATTATTAACTTTAGAAAATAATAATATAGAAATCGAAAATCCACATGCTATGGATATATTCATAGTAACAATAGGAGATAAAGCTAAAACTAAGAGCTTTAAAATATTAAAAGATTTAAGAAGTGAACATATAAGTGCTGAAAATGACCACTTAGATAGAAGCGTTAAGGCACAATTTAAGTACTCAGATAAAATAAATGCAAAATTCACTATAGTTATAGGTGATGATGAGTTAGAAAATGATAGTGCTACACTTAAGAATATGGCTACATCAGAGCAAACTACTATAAAACTAAGTGATATAGTTAAAGAATTAAAGGAAAGATTATAATTTATAAATTACTATACAATTTTAAATATAATAAATGATATATCATAAATTATAGAAAGCCAATTTTAAATGGACAAGTAAATTGCAGTAATGATAAAATATTAAATTATAATAAGTCTTATACAAAAGGTCTTAAAGAAAGACTTTTGAAGCACATATACAAAGATTATATATCAATAATTTTTAAATAAATATAGTTTATTATGTGCTATAGGAAATTTAAAGAAAGCCTGGAGGGTAAATAATGGAAACTCTAAACGGATTAAAGAGAACTCACTATTGTGGGGACTTAAGAGAAAACAATATAAATGAAGAAGTTGTCCTTATGGGATGGGTTCAAAAGAAAAGAAACTTAGGTGGATTAGTATTTGTTGACTTAAGAGATAGAAGTGGATTATGCCAAATAATATTTGATACTGACGTTAATGCTGAAGCTTTTGCTAAGGCTGAAAAGTTAGGTTCTGAATATGTTATAGCTGTTAAGGGAAAAGTTTGTGAAAGATCATCTAAAAACCCTAACATGCCAACTGGTGATATAGAAGTATTTGCTACTGAACTTAGAATACTTAATGAATCTCAAACACCACCAATATATATAAAAGATGATGATAATGTATCAGAAGAATTAAGACTTAAGTATAGATACTTAGATTTAAGAAAGCCATCTATGCAAAAGACTTTAATGTTAAGAAGTAAGGTTGCAAATATAGTAAGAAACTACTTAACAGAAAATAACTTCTGTGAAATAGAAACACCTTTCTTAATAAAGCCAACTCCAGAAGGTGCTAGAGATTATCTTGTACCAAGTAGAGTTAATGAAGGTAAATTCTATGCTTTACCACAATCACCACAATTATTCAAACAATTATTAATGGTAAGTGGTATGGATAGATACTTCCAAATAGTTAAGTGCTTTAGAGATGAAGACTTAAGAGCAGACAGACAACCTGAGTTTACTCAAATAGACTGTGAAATGTCTTTTGTTGAACAAGAAGATGTTATGGCAATAATGGAAAAAATGGTGCAAACTATATTTAAAGAAATATTAAATGTAGATGTAGCATTACCACTTCCAGTTATGACATATGCTGAAGCTATGGAAAGATACGGAAGTGATAAGCCTGATACTAGATTTGGATACGAATTAACTAATATATCTGATTTAGTAGAAAACTGTGGATTTGGAGTATTTGCTAATGCTACTAAAGATGGAATGAGCGTTAGAGGTATAAATGTTGAAGGTAAATCTGATGAAATAAGTAAAAAGCAATTAAGTAAAATAGAAGACCATGCTAAGACTTACAGAGCTAAAGGTCTTGCTTGGATGAGAATAGGAGCTAACAGAGAGGTTACTTCTCCAATAGCTAAGTTCTTCACAGAAGAAGAATTAACAGCTATACTTGACAGAATGAATGCTAAAGAAGGCGACTTATTATTATTCGTTGCTGATAAAAACTCTGTAGTATTTGATGCATTAGGTCAAGTTAGACTTGAAGTTGCTAGAAGACTTAACTTATTAGACAACAATGAATACAAAATGTTATGGGTAACTGAATTCCCTGTATTTGAAGAAGATGAAGAAACTGGAAGAATGGTAGCTAAACATCATCCATTCACTTCTCCAATGGATGAAGATATAGAAAAGCTTGAAGGAGATGACAAAGCATCTTTAAGAGCTAAGGCTTACGATATAGTTATAAACGGATACGAAGTTGGTGGAGGAAGTGTTAGAATATTTAACGCTGACGTTCAACAAAAAATGTTTAAAGCATTAGGATTTACTGAAGAAGAAGCTAGAGAGAAATTTGGATTCTTATTAGATGCATTTAAGTATGGAACTCCTCCTCATGCAGGAATTGCATTTGGACTTGATAGATTAGTTATGATACTTGCAGGAACTACTAACATAAAAGATGTTATAGCATTCCCTAAAAACCAAAGTGCAGTATGTCCAATGACTAATGCTCCAGCAGTAGCTGAAGAAGCGCAATTAAAAGAATTAAATATAAAAGTTGAAATAAACAAGTAATATACAAATTTTGTATATTATAGCAAAGAAAGTGCCTCAAGATAGATTATTAAGAGGCACTTTCTTTATTTATTTATTTATTTATTTTTGAGCAAGGTATAAACCTAGTGGATACATAAAAATTATAATTTAAGTTTGACTATTTAATATTATTTTGAGAATAGTACTTGCTTACAAGCATCTTTTCTCCACCTTCAACGGATCTTTCTCCACCCGCATAAGGTTTAGTACCCTCCATGTTATATGCTTTATCTCCAGATAATAAATTTTTAGCATGATCATCTAAAGTATCTTGTGAATATTTATTAGTTGTTTTATTATCTGAGCTACCGTAATAATCAAGTTCAGATGAAACTTCCATTCTTAAGTTATTTAAAGCTTTTTTAGCATTTGATTTAGAATTAGTATCCATATTAGAATCTCCTTTAAAAGTAATCTATTAATATAATCAACATAATAAGCTAAAACTATACTTAAAAGAGTAAAATAGTATTATAATTAAGATATAAATATGAAAAATATTTAGAATTTAATAATTATATTATATAATATAATTACTAATCATTATTAAAAACTATTTATTTTGTAATTAAAAATGATTAGTAGGCTATATTTTCTAAAAAATTCGTATAAAGTATTAGATAGTTTGAATTAAATTCACATCGAAAAAATAAAAATAAGCTATAATATATATATCAATAAAAGAGGTGAACATATGGAAAGAAAATTAGCTGAGTCAAATGATAAAGAAGCTCTTATAAAAAGACTTAAAAGAATAGAGGGACAAGTTAAAGGTATTCAAAATATGATAGAAGAAGAAAGGTATTGTGTAGATATATTGGTCCAAATATCGGCAATTAGATCTGCTATAAACAAAGTGGGTACAATAGTGCTTGAAAATCATATAAAAGGATGTGTTTCTCACACCATAAAAAGCGGTAATGAAGAAGTTACAGAAGATGTTATAAATGAATTAATGGGTACTATAACTAAGTTTACAAAATAGGGGTGGTTTTGTGGAACAACAAGGTTATATAATAGAGATTTTAGATAAAAATACTGCTAAGCTAAAAATGCAAAGGCATTCTGCTTGTGCAGCTTGTGGAAAATGTGTTACTAGTTCAGAATCAAAAGACATAGTGGTAGAAGTTGATAATAACATAGGTGCTAAAGTTGGAGATAGGGTAAAAGTAAATATGGATGGTGTAAATGTATTAAAAGCAGCCTTTTTAGTATATCTTACTCCATTAGCAGGTCTTTTGATTGGAACAATAGCTACATATTTTATACTAAATAGCATAAGTATGACAAGTAGTATAGAAGTTATAAGTTTTATAGTGGGTATTACTACTATGATGATTGTTTTTTTTATACTTAAAAAAAGAGATAAAAAATTTAGAGAGAGCAGAGAGTATATACCTATAATTACGGATATAGTATCAAGTGGAAAAGATATTTCTTTATAGTATATAGTCAATCATGCTCATATATTAATAAAAAGGCTATGAATATAGAATTAAACTCTATTTTCATAGCTTTTTTATAAAGGTTTTATAATTAAAATCTAAGCAATTATTTATTAACCTTTTGAATTAATGCTGCCATTTTCTTTAGTTTGAATATATTTATAGTTCTAACAAAAGAAGTCATAACTAATATTCCAAGTGCTATAGCGGCCCCAGAAAATAATACATCTGTACCAACTGATACAGCCATATCATAATCTCTTTGAACTAGATAAAGCATAGTATTATACATTCCAAGTCCAGGAACTAAAGGTATTATACCTGGTATTACAAATAATATTGCAGGATGTTTTAATTTCCTAGCAAGCATTTCACTTATAAAAGCAACAATTAGAGTAGCTATGAAGTTTGAAATTATTGCATTAGAAGTAATTCCCATTAAATAATAATACATTGTCCACCCTATACCTCCAGTAATTCCTGCTGGAACTAGTGTAGATATAGGTCCATTTAAAAATACAGCAAATCCAACAGTAGAAAATGCTGAAAATATAAAATGCCAAACTAAACTCATATCAGTCATTAGAATGCACCTCCAAACTTAAGCCATAAATCTAGAACAAGACCAACACCACAAGCTATAGAAATAGCAGTTAAGCCTGCATCAAAAGCACGTGCTACTCCTGAAATTAAATCCCCTGCAATTAAATCACGTATACCTTTTATAAAAGATACTCCAGGAAGTAGTGGCATTATAGAACCAACTATTAGGGTTTTAGGTGTTGCTAAGAAGCCAAGTTCTGTTATTAAAACCCCAGTTAAAGCTATAAATACTGAAGCTATTAAACTAGAAAAGGCTGGTATATTACTTATCTTCATAATTTTTTTATAACATATAACTGCTAGTATAGATATTATAGTTGTAAATATGAAATTAGTTAAATTATTACCCCCAACAACACAAGCAAAAGAAGCAGATGCTAAACCTGTGGCTATGTAAACTAATTTAGGCGGATGTTCAGGAGTCTCCCCAAGAACTTTAAGCTCTGCTAAAGCATCTTTTATAGGCATATCCTTTGCATTAACAAACTCTCTAGAAAAATTATTAAGTAGAGAAATTTTGTTTAAGTTTATTCCACGGTTTCTAATCGTTTTCATGAAGGATAAACCATCAAATCTATCATCTGATATGATGATAGCGGTAGGAGTTGCAAATACGCTAATATGATTAAAACCCCTCGACTTACAAACTCTAATAACGCTATCCTCTACACGATAAGTTTCAGCCCCATTTATTAGCATAAGTTCACCAAGAAATAAAGCTAACCTAAGTACGTCTTTTTTGTATTCTTGATTGCTGTCGTTATACATAAAATTCCCTCCTAACTAACCTATTATAAGCATTATAACATCTTTTTTGACATATGTTTACAAAACTATAGTTAAATATATGAATTTAAAATAAAGCTTTAAATTTATACATTATATAGATTAAATAATAATAATTATTATATCTATTTTGTCAAAATACTCATCTTTTATTTATATTAAAAAACTTATAGAATTTAAAAATACAAATAAAAATATTTTTAAAAAATTTTATTAATACATAATATAATAAAAATAACCTAAATCTAGATTATTACTTGCTTTTTATAAAAAATATTGATACAAAATATTGAGAAAAAATGAAAAAAATAAAAAAGTTTAAAAAAAGTGTTGACCATATAAAAATAAGATGATATAGTAGTACTTGTCCAAGAGAGGACAGTAAGAACTTTGAAAATTAAACAGTAGGTTAATTTATATAACTGATTCTTAAAGAATCGAAAACAAACCAAGCCAGATATT
>NZ_JADMRK010000006.1:0-91435 GCF_015560225.1 Romboutsia sp. BSD2780061687b_171204_C1
TAGAACAGATATAGATTTACCATGGGAAAGAACTGATAAAGCAGAGCTATTAAGAAAAGAAGCATTAGGACAATAATTTAAAATAACTATAGATAATTCACCCCATTTAAAGGGGTGAATTTTTTTGGTATAAAAGGTATAATAAATACAACTTAAGTGAACGATAGAAATATTATGGGTTGTAGGAGATGAATATGGAAAGATTAGAAGGAATGATAAGTGATATAGTATTTAAAAATGAGGATAATGGGTACACTATAGCCCACTTGGCTAACTCAGATAATGAAGTAGTCATAGTTGGTTGTATGCCTACTTTATCGGTGGGGGAAAGCATAGAAGTTGAAGGAAAATGGACAAATCATAAAACTTATGGAACTCAGTTTGAAGTAAATAAATTTATGCCAGTAACACCAACATCTCTGGAGGGGATATATGTATACTTATCTTCTGGTATGATACATGGAATCGGAGAAAAAATGGCAAAAAAAATAGTGGATAAGTTTGGAGTAAGTACATTAGATATAATTCAAAATAATCCTCATAGGCTGAGTGAAGTGGATGGTATAGGTCAAAAGAAAATAGATCAGATAGTAAAAAGCTATGAAGAAAATAGAGAGCTTAGAAATATAATAATAGAACTTTCTCCATATGGAATAACTCCTAACTACTGTATGAAGATATATAAAAAGTATAAAAACAAAGCTATTGAAGTTATAAACAAGAATCCATATAAATTAGCGGAAGATATAAGAGGTGTTGGATTCAAAATAGCAGATAATATAGCTAGTAAAATAGGAATTGAAAAAAATTCAAAAGATAGAGTCTCTCAAGGGATACTCTATACTCTAAACCAATCATTAGGGAATGGTCATACATACCTACCAGAAAATATCCTTATACAAGAAGCTATTAAATTATTAGATGTAAAAGGAGAGCTTGTAAAAGAGTGTATACTAGAACTTGCATATGATCAAAAAATACATATAGAGAAAAAAGATAATCAACATCTAATATATTTAATACCATACTATTTATCGGAAAATGGAGTATGTAAACAAATAATAAAATTATCTCAGCATGAATTTAAAGATTTAAATATAGATATAGAAGAAGAGATAAGAGTAGTAGAAAAAGAAGAAGGTATAAAGCTTGCTAACAATCAAATGTTAGCTGTAAAAGAAGCAATAGAAGGTGGAGTAGTAATAATAACTGGTGGTCCGGGAACAGGAAAAACCACTACTATAAACACCATAATAAAAATATTTGAAAATAATAATCAAGAAGTTGTATTAGCTGCCCCAACAGGAAGAGCAGCAAAGAGGATGAGTGAAACTTCAAGTAAAGAGGCTAAGACTATACATAGATTGCTAGAAATGGGATATGCAACAGATAGTGATGAACTTCAATTTATGAAAAATGAAGAAGAGCCAATAAAAGCCGAGGTAATAATAATAGATGAGGTTTCTATGGTTGATATTTTACTAATGTACTCTTTACTAAGGGCAATTAAACCTGGAACAAGGGTTATATTAGTTGGTGATAGTGACCAATTACCATCAGTAGGTGCAGGAAATGTACTTAAAGATATGATAGATTCTTGCGTTATAAAAGTAGTTAGATTAACTGAGATATTTAGGCAAGCTCAAGAAAGTATGATAGTAGTTAATGCCCATAAAATAAATAATGGACAGCCATTACATTTAAACTCCAAAGGAAAAGACTTCTTTTTTATAAGAAAAAATACCAATGAAGAGATAATAAATGAAATAATAGGTTTAGTAAGTGAGAGATTACCTAAATTTTATAATGTAGATAAATTAAAAGATATACAAGTTTTATCTTCTATGAGAAAAGGAGATTTAGGAGTTACAAATCTAAATATAGAACTTCAAAAGCATCTTAATAAACCAGAAAAGTATAAGGTAGAAGAAAATTTCCAACGAAGGATTTTTAGAGTTGGCGATAAAGTCATGCAAATAAAAAATAATTATACTAGAAAATGGGAGAATGAGGATAAAACTGATAGTGGAGAAGGTATATACAATGGTGATATTGGATATGTATATCATATAGATAAAGATAAAAGGATAGTATACGTTATATTTGATCAAGTCAAAATTGTATCATATACCTATGATGAGCTAGATGAGTTAGATCATAGTTATTGTACTACTATTCATAAAAGTCAAGGAAGTGAGTTTCCAGTAGTTGTAATACCTATAACCTGGGCTCCACCAATGCTTTTAAGTAGAAATTTATTATATACAGCAGTAACTAGAGCAAAAAAACTAGTTGTACTAGTAGGAGATGTAAAGTATTTAGAATACATGATAAAGAACAATAGAATTAATAATAGACATTCAAATTTATCCTATAAGCTAAATAAATTTAAGGAAGAAGGTTTGTTAATTAAATAGATGTATAATTTCTTAATACATAAACAAAAACTAATAAGAGAAATATTTCATACAAGTTTAGAATTATTGTATCCAGATAATATATCTTGTATAATTTGCAACAATCCTATAAAAACTACAAATACATATTCATTATGTACATCTTGCTTTAAGGAATTACATTTTATATTAGATGGATGCCTAAAATGTGGAAAACCAACTATCAATGATTCTTTAGGAGAAATAGATACTTACAATTGTAGATATTGTAAATGTAAATCTTTTTATTTTGATAGAGCTATATCATGTATAGAATATAGTGAATTTAGCAAAAAAGTAGTTTTTGGATTAAAGTATAATAGTAAGACATATATGAGTAGATATATAGCGACTATAATGAAAGAAAGGATAGACCTAGAGCCTTTAGAATTTGATTATATTTTGTTTGTTCCACTTCATAAAAAAAGACAAAGAAAAAGAGGTTTTAATCAATCAGAGAAAATAGCTAAGTACTTAGGTGAGATATTAGGTAAAGATGTTTTAGATATAATTGTAAGAACTGAAAATACAAAAAGACTTTACAAATTGAATAAAGAAGAGAGGAAGAAAGAATTAAAGAATGTATTTGAATTAAAGGAAGAATCATTCAAATTAAAAAATAAGAATATTTTATTAGTGGATGATATTTTTACAACAGGGTCAACAGTAAATGAAATATCAAAAATATTAAAGTTAAATAATGTAAATAGGGTTACAGTGATAACATTTTTAACTAGAACCATTGATACCTAAAATTACTATTGACATTAAGTTACTAAAATATTAAAATAGATAAGTAATATTTAGGTCTGTGGTTGAAAGTCCAAGCCAGTCGCAGGCAAAGGGATCCACGTAAGTTAACACTAAAAATTGGGTTAATGATCATGGTGCGGCTTAGAAGTAAGACCTACCGATATAAAATCGAGAGAGCTAGTAGTGCGGCAAACCCAAGCGAACCCTCCAGTAGGCGAGTGTGGGGTCAAAAACCAGGTCAGCTAAATATTCAAAAGTACCTTCAGAGGTGCTTTTTTTTTACAAAAATTTAAATTACGACAATAATTCACAAATTAATCACAACTATTATTGATATATGTGGATAGTTGAAGAATTATGAATAGCTAGAAATACAGTATTTAAGAGTTATTAACAAATTTATCCACATTATCCACAAAGGTAATAAAAACATTAATCCACATGATAATAGTAAATATTAATAAATAAAATAATATAACTTTATTTGAATATAATAAATTATAAAAGTAAACAATAAAAATAAAGGATTGTATAAGTCGATATAGAATATATTATGTAAGTATAAAATATAAGTTTTATACCGTTATAACCGAAGGGAGATGTTCTTATGAATATAATTATATCTGGAAAACAAATAGAACTAACAGATGGAATAAAGTCATCGATAGAAGAAAAAATAGGTAAGTTAGATTATTATCTTCATCCATCAACAGAGGCTAAAGTAACTGTTAGTGCTAAAAAAGCTAGACACAAAATAGAAGTAACAATAATCCCTATAAGTGGACCAATAATAAGAGCAGAAGATATAGAAGAAAATTTATATGCTGCTATAGATGTTGTATACGATAAATTAAATACGCAATTAAGAAAATATAAAAAAAGATTGCAGGATAGACACCATGTAAATGAGAGTATAAGATATCAAACAGATGATTTATTAGAGGATAGTGATTATTCTGAGGATGAAGAAAATATAGACATAGTTATAGAAAGACATAAGAAATTTGATATGAAGCCTATGAGTGCAGAAGAAGCTGTTTTACAAATGGATCTTATAGGACATGATTTCTATATGTTCAGAAATGTTGATACTGATGATATTTCTATAGTTTATAGACGTAGAAATGGTGGATATGGGATGATAGAACATGAGTAATCTGTATTAATGTATTTATATATTAAAAATAATGCCACTAATTAAAGACATATAAAATCTTTGTTAGTGGCATTTATTTTGTTTGTAGATATTAAGCGAGATCAAGTAAATACATGGTAAATATAACAATATAAAATCTATTGTTTTTATGGTAAAATGTATAATAGTACAATAAATGAGCGAGGAGAGATGCTAAACATGGGTTTTTTAGATAATTTATTCAATATGGCAGATAAAAGAGAACTAAAAAAATTCAATAAGATAGTTGATGAAATAGACTCTTTAGAATCAAAGTTCGAGCCTATGACAGATAAAGAACTTAAGAATATGACTAATATATTCAGAGAAAGACTAGATGGTGGAGAAAGTATAGATAGTATTTTACCAGAAGCATTTGCTGTAGTTAGAGAAGCATCTAAAAGAGTACTAGGTATGAGACACTATAGAGTACAGCTTATAGGTGGGATAGTGCTACATCAAGGTAGAATAGCAGAGATGAAAACAGGGGAAGGTAAAACATTGGTTGCAACAGCTCCAGTATACCTAAACGCTCTTACAGGAAAAGGGGTACATGTAGTAACTGTAAATGATTACTTAGCAAAACGTGATAAAGAGCAAATGGGAAAAGTATATGAGTTTTTAGGAATGACTGTAGGTGTAATAGTTCACGGTCAAACTCCAGAAGTTAGAAGAGAACAATATCAATGTGACATAACTTATGGAACAAATAATGAGTATGGGTTTGATTACTTAAAAGATAATATGGTAATACATAAAGAACAAATGGTTCAAAGAGAATTAAACTATGCTATAGTGGATGAGGTCGATTCAATACTTGTCGATGAAGCAAGAACTCCTCTTATCATATCAGGACCTGGAGATAAATCTACTCACTTATATTCGGATGCAAATACATTTGTATTAACACTAAAGCCAGATGACTATGAGATAGAAGAAAAACAAAAAGCGGTATCTTTAACAGAATCAGGTATACAAAAATCAGAAATTTACTTCAATGTTGATAATATAACTGATGTAGCTCATATAGAGTTATATCATCATATAAACCAAGCATTAAAAGCGCACGTTATAATGAAGCGTGATGTTGACTATGTATCTAAAGATGGAGAAATAGTTATAGTTGATGAATTTACAGGAAGACTTATGTTTGGTAGAAGATACTCTGAAGGATTACACCAAGCTATAGAAGCTAAAGAAGGTTTAAGAATACAAAGGGAATCAAAAACATTAGCTACTGTAACATTCCAAAATTACTTCAGAATGTACAACAAGTTATCAGGTATGACAGGTACAGCTAAAACTGAAGAAGAAGAATTTAAAGCAATATATAAAATGGATGTTGTTCAAATACCTACAAATAAAGGGATACAAAGAGAAGATTTACCAGACTCTGTATATAAAAATATGAAAGGTAAATTTAATGCAGTTGCTGAGGATATAATAGAAAGACATAAAACAAAGCAACCTATACTAGTAGGTACAGTTTCAATAGAAACTTCAGAATTATTATCTCATCTATTAAAAAGAAGAGGAATAAAGCATGAAGTATTAAATGCAAAATACCATGAAAAAGAAGCAGAAATAATATCACAAGCTGGTAGATTAGGAGCAGTAACAATAGCAACTAACATGGCAGGTCGTGGTACGGATATAGTTCTAGGAGGTAACCCTACTTTCTTAACTAAAAAAGAAATGAAGAAAATGGGATACGAAGAAGACATTATAAATAAAGTAGATTCATCATTAGAGGGAATAGAAAAAGAAGGAAATGAAGACTTATTTGCAGCTAGAGAAGAATACGTAAAATTATATGCAAAATATAAAGCGCAAACTCAAGCAGAGCAAGAAGAAGTTTTAAAAGCTGGTGGTTTAGCTATCATAGGTACAGAAAGACATGAATCTAGAAGAATAGATAATCAGTTAAGAGGACGTGCTGGTCGTCAAGGGGACCCAGGTAGTTCAAGATTCTATATATCTTTAGAAGATGACCTTATGAGATTATTCGGAAGTGAGAGAATAACTTCTGTTGTCGAAAAAATAGGTCTTGAAGAAGATATGCCTATAGAGCATAAGATGTTAACTAAATCAATAGAAAGTGCTCAAAAGAAAGTTGAAGGTAGAAACTTTGGTATAAGAAAACATGTACTTCAATATGATGATGTTATGAATAAGCAAAGAGAAATAATCTACGCTGAGAGAAGACGTGTATTAGAGGGTGAAAACTTACAAGAACAAATACAAGGCATGATTTTATCTATAATAGAAGACACAGTAGCTGCATATACTTTAGAAAATGGATTTAATTTCGTTGGATTTAGGGATTACTTATATCATGTATTCCTACCAAAAGGAAGTATAGAAATACCAGATGTGGAAAAACTTAATACTACTCAAATAGTAGAAGAGGTTTATAACATAGCAATGAAGATATATCAAGGTAAAGAGGAAAGAATAGGATCTGAAAGAATGAGAGAAGTTGAAAGAGTAGTATTACTTCAATCAGTAGATAACCATTGGATAGATCACATAGATGCAATGGATCAATTGCGTCAAGGTATAGGTCTTCGTGCAATAGGTCAACAAGATCCAGTAGTTGCATACAAAATGGAAGGATTTGATATGTTTGATGAAATGACTAAGCATATCAAAGAAGATACTGTAAGATACCTATTTAATATAACTATAGAAGAGCCTGTAGAAAGAAAACAGGTTATAGATGTTAATCACTTATCATCAAATACTGATGAAGAATCATCAAACAAAACTGTTAGAAAAGAAGAAACAGTAGGAAGAAATGATGATTGCCCTTGTGGGAGTGGAAAGAAATACAAAAAATGTTGTGGTAGATAATTTCGGAGGACAGAAATGTTAAAATTACAAGACTATAGAAATAGCATAGAGTCAATGTCTTCAAATCTAGATGAAATGAGGGTTTCTCTTTGACATTGCTGGTGCACTAGCTAAAATAGAAGAAAACGAGAAAAAAATGAACGAGCAAGATTTTTGGAACAACAATGAACTTGCTCAGAAGGTTCTTCAAGAAAATAAGGTTTTAAAAGAAACCGTAGGAGAATTTAACACTTTAAAAGATTCATTAGAAGAAATCGAAGTTTTAATAGAATTAGGACTAGAAGAAAATGATGAATCTATAGAAAAAGAAATAGAAGAGTCTATATCGAACCTTGAAAAAGAAATAGATACTCTTAAAATTAAAACATTACTTAGCGGAGAATATGATAAAAATAATGCAATTTTATCTATAAATGCAGGAACTGGTGGTTTAGATGCTCAAGATTGGGCACAAATGCTACTAAGAATGTATATTAGATGGGGAGAAGGTAAGGATTATAAGGTTAAAGTCTTAGATATGCTATCAGACCCAGCAGCAGGTATAAAAAGTGCAACACTTCTAATAGAAGGAATGAATGCATATGGATACCTAAAGAGTGAAAAGGGAGTTCATCGTATAGTAAGAATATCTCCTTTCGATCCATCAGGAAAGAGACATACTTCATTTGCATCAATAGATGTGCTACCAGAGTTAGATGAAAGTATAAATATAGATATTAACCAAGCTGATTTGAAAATAGACACATATAGAGCCTCTGGAGCAGGAGGACAGCATGTAAATACTACAGATTCAGCTGTAAGAATAACACATATTCCTACAGGGGTAGTAGTTCAGTGTCAAAACGAAAGATCTCAGCATAAAAATAAAGATACCGCAATGAGAATGCTTATGGCAAAGCTTATAGAACTTAAGGAGTTAGAGCAAAAAGAAAAGATAGAAGACATTCAAGGTAAATATTCTCAAATAACTTGGGGAAGTCAAATCAGGTCATATGTATTCCAACCATACAAGTTAGTTAAAGATCATAGAACTAATGCAGAAGTAGGTAATGTAGATAGTGTAATGGATGGAAATATAGATTTATTTATAAATGAATATTTAAAAATGAATAAATCTAGTAAATAGTAAAATAAGGGCTTGAGAATTTTATTCTCGAGCCCTATTTTGAGGCTACATATAAATTTCTACGAAAGAAGAGGACAAATATGAAAATAAATGAAATCTTAAAAAAAGAGTTTAACCTTAGAGATGAACAAATAAAAAATACTATCAAGCTTATAGACGAAGGCAATACAATTCCTTTCATAGCTAGATATAGAAAAGAAATGACTGGCGAAATGAGCGATGTTGTATTAAGAGCTTTTCATGATAAGCTAGTATATTTAAGAAATTTAGAAAGTAGAAAAGAAGATGTCATAAGAATCATAGAAGAGCAAGGAAAACTTACTGAAGAATTACAGAAAAACATAGCAAAAGCAAATACACTTCAGGAAGTAGAAGATATTTATGCTCCATTTAAACAAAAGAAAAGAACAAGAGCGACTATAGCAAAAGAAAAAGGATTAGAAAATTTTGCTTTAGCTATACTAAATGGAGAAGTAGAAGATATAAGTATAGAAGCTAAAAAATACATTAATACGGAAAAAGACGTAAATAGTGAAGATGATGCTATAAAAGGTGCAAAAGATATAATTGCCGAGGTAGTTTCAGAAGATGCTAAGATAAGAAAATATATAAGAGAATTAGCATTAAGAGAAGGTATGATTAGTACAAAAAATTCTAAAGATGAAAAATCAGTTTATGATATGTACTACGACTACAATGAAGCAGTAAAGACAATGGCTCCTCACAGAGTACTAGCAGTAAATAGAGGGGAAAAGGAAGGATTCTTAAAAGTTAAATTAGAAATAAACAATGATAAAGTAATAAATCATATAGTAAGTGAATATGTAAAAGAAAAGAATAAATCAAAAGAAGAAATAATATCATCTATAGAGGATGCTTATAAGAGATTAATATTCCCATCTATAGAAAGAGAAATAAGAAATCAACTAACAGAAAATGCACAAGAGAGAGCAATAAGTGTATTTGGTAAAAATATAAAAAGTTTATTATTACAACCACCTGTTAAAGATAAGGTAGTCATGGGATTTGACCCAGCATTTAGGACAGGATGTAAAATAGCTGTTGTAGATAAAAATGGTAAATTATTAGATTTTACAACTGTTTATCCTACACAGCCACAAAACAAAGTAGAAGAAGCTAAAAAAGAGTTAAAAGAATTAATAAGAAAATATTCCATAGATATAATATCTATAGGAAATGGAACAGCATCAAGAGAATCAGAAAAAATAGTATCAGATATGATTAAAGAGATGGATGAAGAAGTTCAATACATAATAGTAAACGAAGCAGGAGCATCTGTATATTCTGCATCAGAACTTGCAAATGAAGAACATCCAGACATAAACGTATCTATAAGAGGTGCTATATCAATAGCTAGAAGATTACAAGACCCATTAGCAGAGCTTGTAAAAATAGACCCTAAGAGTATAGGTGTAGGTCAATACCAACATGACCTTAATCAAAAAAGATTAGAGCAGGTTCTAGGCGGAGTTGTTGAAGATTCAGTTAATAGTGTTGGAGTAGATTTAAATACTGCATCATATTCTTTATTAGAGCACATTGCTGGTATAAGCCATAGTATAGCTAAAAATATAGTAGCATATAGAGAAGAAAATGGAGATTTCACATCTAGAGCACAACTTAAAAAAGTAAAAAGACTAGGTCCTCAAGCTTTCACTCAATGTGCAGGTTTTATGAGAATATTAGATGCTAAGAATCCTTTAGATAATACTTCAGTTCACCCAGAAAGTTATAAGATTTGTGAAAGTATGTTAAAATTATTAGGATACTCAATGGATGACTTAAGAAATAAAAATATAGAAGGTATAGATGCTAAAGTTGAACAAATAGGGCTTAAAAAATTAAGTGAAGAGTTAGAAGTTGGAGAATTAACATTAAAAGACATTATATCTGAAATTAAAAAGCCAGGTAGGGACCCTAGAGAAGACGGCATGAAACCTGTACTTAGAACAGATGTCTTAAAAATAGAAGATATTAAAGAAGGAATGGTATTAAAAGGAACAGTTAGAAACGTAGTAGACTTTGGCGCATTTGTTGATATAGGTATAAAAAATGACGGATTAGTTCACAAATCTCAAATGAGTAAAAGTTTTGTAAAGGATCCTATGGACATAGTTACAGTAGGAGATATCATAGATGTAAAAGTTATAGGAGTAGATATGGATAAACAAAGAGTAGCTTTATCTATGAACATATAAACTATATTAGGAGGGAAGATATGCTTCTTATAAAAAATGGTGTAATAAACACTATAACAAATGGAATAATTGAAGGAGATATCCTTATAGAAAATGGAAAAATAAAAGAAATAGGAAGTAATATAACTTCTCAAGAGGATATAAAAATAATAGATGTAGAAGGAAAATTTGTATTTCCAGGATTTATAGATGCACATACGCATCTAGGATTATGGGAAGATGGAATGGGATTTGAGGGTGCTGATGGAAATGAAGAAACAGACCCTATAACACCACACTTAAATCCAATAGACGGTATAAATCCAATGGATAATACATTTACAGAAGCAGTCCAAGGTGGTATAACATCAGTATGTACGACACCTGGAAGTGCTAATGTGATGGGTGGAGAATGTATAGCTATAAAAACTTATGGAAAAAGAATAGATAAAATGGTTCTAAAAAATCCAGTAGCGTCAAAAATTGCATTTGGAGAAAATCCGAAGAGTTGTTATGGTAGAGATGAAAAAATGCCTCAAACTAGAATGGCTATAGCTGCACTTTTAAGAGAACATTTAAAAAAAGCTGAAGAATATTTAGAAGAAATAGAGTTATACGAAGAACATGAAGATCATGATAAACCAGAATATGATATGAAAATGGAATGTATGATACCTATATTAAAGGGTGAAATACCATTTAAAGTTCATGCACATAGAGCAGATGATATATTCACAGCTATAAGAATAGCTAAAGAATTTGATATAAAGTTAACTTTAGATCATTGTACAGAAGGACATCTTATAGCAGATGAATTAGCCGAAGAGGGATATCCTGTTGTAGTTGGCCCATCATTATCAGAAAGATCTAAAATAGAGCTTAGAAATCTGACTTTTGATACAGCAGGTATACTTGCAAAAGAAGGACTTCAAGTTTCATTAACAACAGATCATCCTGTAATACCAGTACAGTACTTGCCAATATGCTCTGGAATAGCAGTAAAACATGGTATGGAAAAAGAAAAAGCATTAGAAGCTATAACTATAAATCCAGCCAAAACTTTAGGAGTAGATGATAGGGTGGGATCTTTAGAAGTTGGAAAAGATGCAGATATAGTTGTATGGGACGGTTGCCCTCTAGAAATACAAAGTAATGTACTAATGACTATTATAGATGGAAAAATAGTTTATAGAAGATAGTTATGGGTATAATAATATTGTAATTGAAATAAAACTATACCCCAAAATTATATCTAATAACCAGTTGACTTTGAATAAACTATTTAATATTATTAAAGTATACGGAAAATTAAATAGTTTCTGAAGATCTTCGGGGCAGGGTGAAATTCCCTACCGGCGGTTATAGCCCGCGAGCTACAATAGTAGCATGATTTGGTGAAATTCCAAAGCCGACAGTAAAGTCTGGATGAGAGAAGATATTTATGGAAATATCTATATATAAGGACATATTTATAGTTTTTTGCTATATCCATAAAGGCTCGAAGGTAAGATCTTCGAGCTTTTTATTTTTCCTAATAAAAATTAGGAGGTAAAAATTATGCAACAAACACTTAAAAGTAATAGGATGTTTTCTACATCTAAATTAGTAAAGGTAGGGATATTATCGGCTATCGGATATATACTTATGTTCATATCAGTCCCGATACCATTACTGTTTCCAGATTTTTTAAAAATAGATGTATCGGATTTACCAGCACTTTTAGGAGGAATAACTTTAGGACCTGCTGCTGGTGTTATGATAGCTTTCTTAAAGAACTTGCTACAATTTATAACAGGAATGTCTACTACAGGCGGAGTAGGAGAGCTAGCAAACTTTATAATAGGCGGGTCATTTGTATGGACGGTATCATATATATACAGTAAAAAAAGAGAAACGAAAGGTCTTATAATTGGTCTTTTATTAGGAATTATAGTAATGACAATAGTAGGATGCTTATCTAATTATTTTATAATGTTACCATTTTATAGTACCATAATGCCAATTGAGGCAGTTATAGAAATGGGAGCGGCTATAAATCCAGCAATAGTAAATAAATTAAGCTTTGTTATATGGATAATAGCACCATTTAACATATTAAAAGCAACGATAATGTCTTTACTAACATTACCAATGTATAAAAAAACTGAAAAAGTTTTAAATAGAATGAAATAAAAATAAAGCTATCTCTTAGAAGGGATAGCTTTATTTTTATAAATTTTATATATGATGATAAATTTAAAAAGTTATATAAAATAATAAGTATGTTGGCAAGTTAAATTTTAACTAAAAATACTCCCAATATACAATTATACTTAAAATAGCAGCAATTATAGTATATAGCACAGAAACTATAAAAGGAGTATTTATATAAAATCTTAAAAAATGTGTATTTCTACGAGATTTACTTTCTAATAAGTGCTTAATTGGTAGGTCAGTTTTGGAAGTAAAAAATCCACCTTCGCTAGAGAAATAAAAAATAATCATTGATATTAATAAACCTGTTAAAAATGACATTTCTATAAATGATGTATTAAATAATTTAGAGATTAAAAAATTAGTAGTAATCAATACGATAAGAGATAATAAAGAGTATATCCAGTTTTTCATATAATACCTCCCAAAATTAAAACTTACTATACTAGTACGAGGTACTTGGGAAAGATATTCTCCTCATATTTTCACCATATAATTATTTTTGAGTCACATGTACATATAAGTATATTTTGATATTATTTATAACTAATTTATATGTAATATTTCATTAATTGTTACATATTTTTAATACGAATTTTTCTATAGATTAGCAACATCTGAATTAGTATTTAATGATGTTATATATTGAGCGAATTTTTTGCTTTATAAATTATATTCTCCATAGCAACTCTAAATTCTGCGTATTCAATCATTGATAAATATTTTTGCTATTACTTCTATGTATAATTTCATCTTTTTTAAAATTTCAAATTTGATTTTTCCATCGTCTTTTAGATGATTATTTAAAAATTTATAAATATAATTTTCTGAAAGCACATTAATTGATGCAATACCAAAGTTCGCAGTTAAATAAGAAAACACTCTATATTTTTTTTGAGTATCTAAAAAATATTTAAATTCATTAGATGTTAATGAGTTATTTAAAATAGCTTGCCCATCACTTCTATCAATAAAACCCTTATTAGAGGATATTATTAGTGTTTAATCCGATTTAATCAGAGTATAATTTAGCACAATCATATACTCTGCCAGTAGTGATAGCAACATAAATACCTTTAGTAAAAGCATTTTTAATAGCAGTTTTATTTTTTTAGAAATAGTTTATTGATTTATTAGAAGAGCATCATATATATCTATAGATATTAATTTTATATTCATATTAAATTTTTTTAGGTTTATTATAATGTATGCAAAAAAATAGGTTAAATTGAAAAAATCTATAATTATTAAAGGAAAAATTTATTATATCTAATAAAGCGTATGATATAAATAATCATTAAAATAATGTACAAGTATATAGAACTTTAGTAAATTTCTAAATATAAAGAAATAAACGTTTTCTGATTTTGTTTTTTTGTCAAGGGTATATGTACTCATGTACAGCGATTTGCTGTATATAATTTTTAGGAGGTGTTCAAAATGAACAAAAATTTAGAAGAACAGAGAAATCGAACTATAGGGGTAGGCCCCAGAAAGGTAAGAAAAGTAAGAGCGGCTAAGGTAGATAAAACAGCTATAAGTCCATACAATCGTTACTGTGATGGATACGGAATGCCAGGAGCTTATGGAAATGGATATGTTTCAGTTCTTACAGTTTCTGTTGGTACAGTTAAAAAAACAGATGACTTCTTATTAGACGGAATAGTTTCATATGATAGAGCGGAAATAAATGATGCATATGTCGGTCAAATAAATATGCTTACAGCTTCATCTTTTTGTGGTATAGCAGGGCAAGTATGGGGTTATGATTTAGCAACACATATGAATATAGCGGATGAAAAAGAACAACCATTATTTGATGTAGAACAATTTGATGGAACACCACTTAAAGTGTATGACGCTAAACCTTTATTAGAAGCAGGTATTGAATTATTCGGTACAGAAAAAAATAGACGTTTCCCAACAATACCAGGAGCTCATGTAATATGCGCAAACAAGAGTGTTACATCTTATAGACCAAAAGAAAATAGACCTTTAAAAGAAGGAGAAGCTTACGGAGTTTGGTCATTTATAGCAATTTCATTATCAAATGATAGAGATAATTGTGCGGATTTATTTATAGAAGATGCGGGACTTTGGACAAAAAATGATAATGAAGAAGATCTAAAAAAATTCTTAGAAAAACACAGAAAAGCAGTTGCTTGGTCAGTTAAAGAGTGTGGTAGAGATTCACATGTAGTATTTGATAGAACTTATGTAGGATTTGCATATACAATAATGAAACCAGGTGAAATCGGAAATGCATTAACTTGTGCTCCATATGTAACTTTAGCAAGAGACGCAGTACCTGAAAGCGGATTTTCAAGTTTAAATCAATTAACACTTAATGAGTGGTTAGATGAGATGGAATTTAAGCCATTAACAGAATGTACTCAGAAATAATTATTTTAAGTACATTTTGTTAAGAGTTTAAATTACAAAATGCACTTAAAGCTAGTAATTTTCATAAAACTTAATGAAATTTAGGAGGGCTATTATGAGCGATAAAAGTAGCGGTAGCGAAGCGAAAGATAATAGCACTAAAAAGCTTGGTGTAGTTGCTCTAGCGGGCGTAGTAATAAGCGCTATGCTAGGTGGTGGAGTTTATAATCTACCACAAAATATGGCTCAGCATGCATCTGCCGGTGCAATACTAATTGCATGGATAATAACTGGTTTTGGTATGTGGTTTATTGCAAACACTTTTAGAGTGCTTGCAGCAGCCAGACCAGATGTGAAAACTGGTATATATGCTTATGGTGAGTTAGGATTTGGTAAATTTACAGGTTTCTTAATGGCATGGGGGTATTGGATATGTAATTCTTTTGCCAATGTAGGATATGCAGTACTATTGATGGATTCACTTAACTATTTCTTTCCATCATATTTTACAGGTGGGAATAACTGGTTGTCTATTGTTTGTGGGTCAATAGTACTTTGGGTTATTTATTTTGCAGTTTTATCAGGTGTTAAACAGGCTGCATTTTTAAATGTAATAGGAACAATCGGTAAACTAGTTCCATTAGCTATATTTATATTAGTATTAGCTATATCATTTAAAGTTTCACTCTTCTTTACTGATTTTTGGGGCTTAAAAACTGTTGCATCAGTTCATGATAGCGCGCTAGGTGGATTATTGCCTCAAGTTAAGAGTACCATGCTGGTAACTTTATGGGTATTTACAGGTATAGAAGGAGCGGTTGTTGTATCTGGTAGAGCTAAATCACAAAAAGATGTTGGGAAAGCTACATTTTTAGGGTTCTTAACTTGTCTTTTACTATACACTATGCTTTCATTATTACCACTTGGTGTAGTTCCTCAAGGGGCTGTATCTAAAATGGCACCACCGTCAACTGCAGCAGTCTTAATGACTATAATGGGCAAATGGGGTAGTATAATAATGAATGTTGGTGTAATTATAGCCATTCTAAGTTCTTGGCTTATATGGACAGTTATGTTAACAGAATTACCATATGCAGCGGCAAAAGATGGAACATTCCCTAAAGTATTTACAAAAGAAAATAAAAAAGAAGCACCATCATTTTCATTACTTGCATCTACTATTGTAATGCAAATAATATTAATATGTGTTCACTTTACCGGAAATGCTTGGAATATGATGTTAAGTATAACAAGTGTTATGGCTTTACCTTGTTATATAGCTTCAACTTTATACTTATATAAAATATCTTCAAAAGAGGATGCTTATCCGAAAAAAATATTTGCAAGCCGTACTTATGCATATATAACTGCCATAATAGGTACTATATATGGATTATGGTTATTATATGCAGCAGGGCTAGAATATTTATTAATATCACTAATTATCTATGCGATAGGTATTCCAGTATTTAAAAAAGCAAGAAAAGAAATAGAGCCAGACAAACCTGAATTTACTAAGATAGAAAGATATGTTGCTATAGGGCTAATAGTGCTTGGGATAGTAGGTTTAATATATCTATTTAAATTTATGTAATTTAGAGAAAATAAAAAAATAGAGAGATTATAAAAACTAATCTCTCTATTTTTTCGTTTTATTTAGAAATTAAATATTTTTTTATATAAGAATATATTTATTATTAACTTTGTTTCTTTATTTGCATATCTCTAACTTAATTATATGTGTATTCAAAGTAAAAAGCACCTACTAATTTCTTAGCAAGTGCTTTAGGGGAATAAGGAATATATTGTTTGGGGGAATAAATATTTCTTATACTATAATTATTATCATATTGAAAGATTATATACATATTTTATAAAAAAATTTATTTATAATGAATATGGCTAAAATATTAAACTAAAAAGAAAAAACTGCCTACATTACAGGCAGTAGGAAATAATTATTTTAAAAAGGGTTAGGAATATAGAGTAAATTTAAAAAAGGTTTTTAAAAGTACATACACCTGTACCTTTAAAAACCTTCATGGTTTCAATTAACTTATATTCTTAATTAAATAGTAGTTCACTATTTTCAAAAAGTCAACCATAAATGTATATTATATTTATAAATACTTTATAATACCAGATGGTTATAATATAATAATATCTAGTTGATAATTTTTTCAAACTATTTATGGAGATGAATTTATGATTAAAATATATTTAGAAGATGAAAATAAAACAAAAGAAATTGGATATAAATTAGGAAAATTGCTAACACCAGGAAGTGTTATATGTTTAATAGGAGATTTAGGAGCTGGAAAGACTACAATGACTCAAAGTCTTGCAAAGGCCCTAGAAGTAGATGATTATATAACTAGCCCAACATTTACAATAGTAAATGAGTATGAAGGAAAAATGCCTTTATACCATTTTGATGTATACAGAATTGGTAGTAGTGATGAAATGTATGATATAGGATATGATGAGTATATAAATGGAGAAGGAGTATGCATAATAGAATGGGCAAATCTAATAGAAGACATACTTCCAGAAGAATACTTACATATAGAATTAAGATACAAAGATATGTCTAGAGAAATGATATTAAATCCAGTGGGAGAAAAATATGAAAAGATAGTTGAGGAGTTGACAAGATAATGAAGGTACTAGGAATAGATACATCTTCGCTTGCTACAAGTATAGCTGTTATAGAAGATGATAAATTAATATGTGAATATATAGTAAATACAAAAAAGACACATTCTCAAAAACTTATGCCTATGATAGAAAATATGCTTAAGATGAGTGATTTAAATGTTAATGATATAGACCTAATAGCTATATGTGAAGGACCTGGATCATTTACTGGACTTAGAATAAGTATGGCTACAGCAAAGGCTATATCACATGTAAATAATATACCAATGGTAGGTGTTAATTCAGTAGAATTATTAGCTGGGAATATGGACTTATGTGATAAGAAAATATGCTCTATATTAGATGCACAAAGAACTCAAGTTTATATGGGACAATATAAATATGAAAATGGAAAATTAGTTGAGTTAAAAGGTGTAGATGTAGTAGAGATATATGATTTATTAGAAGAATTATCAAACTCTAATGAAGAGTGGATATTAGTTGGAGAAGCTGTATATAAATATGAAGACAAGATTAAGGAAATAGAAAATATACATATACCAGCACCTTCTCATAATGTAAATAAAGCAAGTAGCTTATGTGTAATAGGTATGGAAAAGTATAAAAATAATATAAATGTTCATGATTGCTATACTATAAATCCAGTATATATTAGAAAATCTCAAGCAGAAGTTCAATATGATGAAAAGATGAAGAGGTTAAATGATGGAAAATAATATAGTTATAGAAAGAATGACGGCCAAAGATATTGACGGAGTTTTTGAAGTTGAAAAAAACTGCTTTGAAGATTATTGGTCTAAAGATGCATTTAAAAAAGAATTAAGTAACGATGTTGCTAGATATTTAGTTGCTAAAATAGATGATAAAGTAGTAGGTTACGTTGGAATATGGTTTGTTGTTGATGAAGGCCATATCACTAATGTAGCGGTACATGAAGATTATAGAGGTAGAAAAGTAGGAGACAAGCTAATACAAGCACTAGTAGAGCTTTGCAGAGAAAGTAATATAGTATCAATGACTTTAGAAGTAAGGGTTTCAAATATAGTTGCTCAAAATCTTTATAAAAAGTATGGATTTAAGTTAGCAGGAATAAGAAAAGAATACTATAGCAACAACAAAGAAGATGCCATGATTATGTGGAGTGATATAAAGGCGGTGTAGTAATGAAAGATATAATAACATTATCAGTAGAGAGTAGTTGTGATGAAACTTCTATAGCTATTTTAAAAAATGGTAGAGAAGTTTTGACAAATATAGTTTCAACTCAAATAGATTTACATAAAAAGTTCGGTGGAGTAGTTCCTGAGGTTGCATCAAGAAAGCATATAGAAAATATAGATGGAGTATTACAAGAAGCTTTAGATGAAGCTAAAATAGAATTAAAGGATATAGATCATATAGCAGTAACTTATGGACCAGGCTTAGTTGGTGCTTTACTTGTTGGATTATCTTATGCAAAATCATTAGCATTTTGTTTAAATAAACCACTTGTAGGGGTAAATCATATAGAAGGGCATGTTAGTGCAAACTATATAGCTCATAAGGATTTAAAGCCACCATTTATAACTTTAATAGTTTCTGGTGGACATACTCATTTAGTAGAAGTTAAGGACTATGGTAAATATGAAATACTTGGAAGAACAAGAGATGATGCATCTGGAGAAGCTTTTGACAAAATAGCGAGAGCTATGGGATTAGGATATCCAGGAGGACCTATAGTAGATAAGTTAGCTAAGCAAGGAAATAAAAATGCAATAGATTTTCCTAGAGCTTATTTAGATGAAGGTTATGATTTTAGTTTTAGTGGATTAAAATCTGCTGTATTAAATTATCTAAATGCTAAAAAGATGAAAAAAGAAGAAATAGTAGTAGAAGATGTATGTGCATCTTTCCAAGAAGCTGTTGTAGAAGTATTATCTCAAAAGGCTATAAAAGCAGCTAAGGAAAAAGGATACAGCACAATTGCTTTAGCAGGAGGGGTTGCTTGCAACTCAGCACTTAGAGAAAAAATAACAGAATTAGGAAAAGAAAATAATATAGATATAAAATATCCACCAGTAGATTTATGTACAGATAATGCAGCTATGATAGGTTGTGCAGGATATTATAATTATATAAATGGAATAATAGATGATATGAGTTTAAATGCTGTTCCAAATCTAAAAATTGGACAGAGATAAACACAATAAATTGTAAGTTATAAGGGGAAATTATGAAAAAAGCAAATGTACTGTTAATTGTAGCAGTGATATTTCAAATTATGTTTTTATTAGTATTTACATCAATAATAGATTTATATGCTATATTAGCAAGCTCATTAGCTACATCAATAATAGACTTTTTATGTTCAGGAGCTATAGTTTCTGGATTTATAGCATCATATATTTATTATGAAGAAAATAAAAAAATATCCGTGGGCTTATGGATTATAAGTACATTATTTTTAGTGATATATATTTTTAGTGCACTTATAGGTACAATGTGATAAAAAATAACTCTGAGAAATTTCTCAGAGTTATTTTTTAAATTAATTCATTTCTTTTACTATATTTGCAGCCCATTTTTTAGATAAAGCTCTTGGAACACCAAATATAAATTTAACTAGTTCTTCACTATAAGTTAATAATACTAATACATAAATAGGAGCACCTTTAAATGCGGCTATAAATGTTAATGGAATTGATACTAACCACATACATCCAAGCTCTAAAAATAAGGCATATCTAGTATCTCCACCACTTCTTAAAACACCTATTATTATTAATGTATTAAATGACTTAAGAGCCATTAAAATACCCATTATAATAAATATTTTAGTTATATCAGGAGCTAAATTTGGTGTAACACTAAATATATTTAATAATAGAGGAATATTTAATATTAGTAACCCTCCAAAAATTAGCCCTGTAATAAATACAAGAGCAGAAAACTTTTTAGCATAAGAGATAGCTCTATCAATATTATCTGCGCCAAGTTCATTACCTAACATTATAGATGCACCTATGGCTATACATACAGCAGTCATTATAAAGAAGTTACCTGTACTTGTTGCTATTTGACTAGCGGCTATGGCAGAAGTACCAGCTTTTGAGTATGCAACTGAATACAATACTGTACCGATTGCCCATGCAGTATCATTTAGAAATATTGGAAAGCTAGTTTTTAAAAATGATGAAGAAAATTCTTTATCAATAAGTTTTAATTCTTTTATACCAAACTTTAAAGTATAATCTTTTTTAAAGAAGTATACATATCCAATTATTAAAGAAAATTCAACTATTCTAGCTATAACCGTAGCAAGTGCAGCACCTTTAACACCTAACATAGGCATCCCTAAATTACCAAATATAAGGCCGTAATTAAGAATTATATTAACAATTAACGCAACTGAGCTACAAATCATACCTAGCTTAGGATTTCTAATTCCTCTTGAGCCTACACTAAAAACACTACTCATAGCAATAAGAGGATAACAAAATACAACTATACTAAAGTATTCTGTGCATTGTCTTATTACTTCAGGGTCATATGAAAATATATGAATAATTTCTGTTGGTATTATTAATGCAGGAACAAAAAATATTAGGCTAAGTAAAACTGCTAATATAACAGTAAATCCAGTTACCTTACGAATATTAGTTGTATCACCTTTTCCAAAAAACTGGGAAATAAATATTCCAGCACCACCAGTAATACCTGATAGTGACATACTAAATAAGAAAAAGAACTGGTTTGCAACACCTATAGAAGCTACTGATGTTTCGCCTAAACTACTTACCATCATAGTATCTATTACATTTACTGATGTTGATATAAGTTGTTGTATTATTATTGGAATACATAATGATACAAGCACTTTATAGAACATCTTATTATCATCATTTAAAGAAAATAATCCTTGCAAAATATCACCCCTTTATTTAATTTTAAAATCATCTTGTTAAATAATATCATAATAAAGTATGTGTGTAACTATATAAATAATAGAAATTTAAATTAAAAATATTTTATATTATAATATTATCTTATAGAATTACCCACAAAAAAAGAAGCCTATAAATGGCTTCTACATAAATAATTCCCACTCTTCATATAAAGTAGATAACTTATCTTCAAGAGATGATTTTTTTTGACTAACTTCTCTTGATTTATCAGGATTAGAATAGACCTCCTCTTGACATAGTAATATATCCAGCTCTTCTATTTCAGATTCAGTTTCTTCTATTTCTTTTTCTATATTTTGTCTTTTAACTCTATTTTTCTTTTCTATTTCTCTTTGTTCTCTCTCTTTACGTTTTTCATCTTTTAGTTGTGTTTTAGTTTTTTCTACAACATCAACATTAGTACTCATTTCTTGAACTTGTTTTTTCTTTTCTAAATAGTAGTCATAATTACCAAGGTATTCAGTTATACCAGTTTCATCTAAAACTAATATTTTATCTACAACAGTATTTAGGAAATATCTATCATGAGATATTGTAAACACTGTACCTGTATACCCACATAAAGCTTCTTCAAGAACTTCTTTAGAATCTATATCTAAGTGGTTAGTAGGCTCATCAAGAAGAAGAAGATTGGCTTTTGAAAGAATTAATTTGAGTATAGCAACTCTAGCCCTTTCTCCACCACTTAATGTTGAAATCTTTTTAAATACATCTTCACCTTCAAATAAAAAGGCTCCAAGCATACTTCTAAGAGTAGTTTGAGTTAAATTAGTGTTATCATTCCAAATTTCATCTATAATAGTATTTTCTAAATTAAGAGTTTTTTGCTCCTGGTGGAAATAAGATACATTAACATTAGTACCAAACTTAACATCTCCAGAAAGAGGAGTTAACTCATTCATAATTATTTTAAACAGAGTAGATTTACCAATACCATTAGCACCTATAAGAGCCACCTTTTCTCCTCTGTATATATCAAGGTTTATATCTTTAAATAATATTTTTTCACCATAACCCATAGAGATATCTCTTAATTGGAGAACATCATTACCACTAGTAACAGATGGATTAAATTCTATTCTAGCTCTCTTTCTTTCACCATCAGGCTTATCTAACACATCGACTTTAGCAAGCATTTTTTCTTTACTTCTAGCTCTTTTTACATGCTTTTCTCTGCCATATGCTTTTAATCTTTCTATAGATTCTTCTTGTTTCTTTATTTCCTTTTGCTGGTCTTCATACTTCTTTTGTTCTATTTCTTTTTCTACAATAGAAGCTTTTACGAAATCAGAGTAATTTCCATTATAAGATTTTAATTTCTTATTATGTATCTCAAAGACTCTATTAACAACTTGGTCTAGGAAATATCTATCATGTGATATTAAAATTACTGTACCTTTATATTGTTTTAAGAAAACTTCAAGCCATTCTATTGCTTCAGCATCTAAGTGGTTAGTAGGTTCATCTAATAGAAGTAAAGTAGGTTTTCTAAGAAGTAGTTTACCTAGAAGTACTCTAGTTTTTTCACCTCCAGAAAGTACGTCGATAGGCTTGTTCATATCGTCATCGCTAAACCCTAATCCTTTTAAAACACCTTTTGCCTCAGATTTATATCCGTAACCATTCATATCAGAGAACTTTTCTAATTTGTGAGAGTATTCATCCATTATTTTTTCAAGTTTATTTGAGTTAGGATTTGCACTTTCTTCAGCTATTTTAACCTCTAAGTTTCTTAAGTAGTTTTCCATTTCTATTAAATCTTTAAATACTTCTAAAACTTCTTCTAAAATAGTGTTGTTGGAATGGAAATTGGTATGCTGTTCTAAGTATCCTATTTCACAGTCTTTAGATGTATATATATCTCCACTATCATAACCATATATTCCAGAGATAACTTTAAATAGAGTAGTTTTACCCGTACCATTTACACCAACTATCCCTATTTTATCACCTTCATTAACAGTAAAACTTACATTTTCTAATATAGAATCTATTCCAAAACTTTTATTTAAGTTATTACACGACAAAACGATCATAAATTTATACCTCCTTGAACTACCTAAAATTATAATGTTTTGATATAATATAATCAAGGATATTAAACTATGTTTTAAAAATATAGATAATTATGTCATATTTACAGGAGGTGAAAGAAATGGGTTCTAAGAATATATCGATGGCAGTCATAAGAAGATTACCGAAATATCATAGATACTTAGGAGAGTTATTAGATAAGGATATACATAGAATATCCTCTAAGGAATTAAGTGAGATTATCGGTTTTACAGCATCTCAAATAAGACAAGATTTAAATAATTTTGGTGGTTTTGGCCAACAAGGTTATGGATATAATGTAGAAGCACTTCATAATGAAATCGGAAAAATTTTGGGGCTAGATAGAAAGTATAATGCAATACTAATAGGGGCAGGAAATTTAGGTCAAGCAATAGCTAACTATTCTGGATTTAGAAAAGCTGGATTTGAAGTTAAAGCATTATTTGATGCAAATCCCAAAATGATAGGGTTAAAAATAAGAGACTTTGAAGTACTAGATTCAGAGGAGATAGAGAAATATGTTGAGGAACATAATATAGATATTGCTATACTATGTATACCAAAGAACGGAGCGCAAGACACAGTCAATAGATTAGTTAGTGTTGGTATAAAAGGAATATGGAACTTCGCACCTATAGATTTAGAAGTACCAAAGGATGTTATAGTTGAGAACGTAAATTTAACAGAAAGCTTATTCACTCTATCATACTTAATGAAAGAAAGTGAAGAAGAATTATAAAAATAAAAAACTACCATACATATGTATGGTAGTTTTTGTATATTAGATTACTCTGGTTGAGGAGCATCAACTGGACATACTCCAGCACAAGCACCACATTCAACACAAGTATCTGCATCTATAACGTATTTGTCATCTCCTGCAGATATACATTCAACTGGACATTCAGCAGCACAAGCACCACAGCTTATGCAAGCATCATTTATCATGTAAGCCATCACAAAATCCTCCCTTGATTTTTTTATTATGTATTCATTAATATTATAACAAAAAAATTCCAACATAACAAAGAAAAAAATTTTACAAGAATATTAATAAAACGACAGATTAATATAAAATAAAATGGGTATAGACTAACAAAAAATAATATTTAATTATATAATGAACAGATTAATCATTATAAAAAATAAATATATATAAAAAAAGTTTTATAATTAAGACAAGAAAAATTAAAAAAATATGTTTAAGATTAAAATTTTTATGGTAAATATTGAATATAAAATTATAGTTAAAAAAAAATCAATCAAGTCATCAAGGTCAAATCAATTCAATTCTAACTAAATTTTCATCCAAATTAAAATCTAATAAATAATATTAAGGGGGAAATATTATGTCTTGTAATACTTGTAGAATGTGTGAAAGTGCTGATAAGAGGTTAGAAAGCTTTATAGCTTCAAAGGATGTAGAAACATCATTCCATAGAACAGAAGATCAAAAAATTAAATGTGGATTTGGGCTTCAAGGAGTGTGTTGTAGACTATGTTCAAATGGTCCATGTAGAATAACACCAAAATCACCAAGAGGTATATGTGGAGCAGATGCAGATACCATAGTAGCTAGAAACTTTTTAAGAGCAGTTGCATCAGGTTCCGCTTGTTATTTACATGTAGTAGAAACTACAGCTAGAAATCTAAAGGATTTAGGAGAGAAAAAAGGGAATATAAAGGGATTAAATGCACTAAATAATTTAGCTGAAATGTTTGGAATAGAATCTAAAGATAATCATCAAAAATGTATAGATATAGCCAATAAGGTGTTAAATGACTTATATAAGCCAAGATACGAGAAAATGGAATTAGTTGAAAAGGTAGCATATGGACCAAGAGTAGATAAATGGAAAGAGCTAGGAATAATGCCAGGTGGAGCTAAGTCAGAAGTCTTTGATGCAATAGTAAAATCATCTACAAACTTAAATAGTGATCCAGTAGATATGTTGGTTAATTGCTTAAATTTAGGTATATCAACAGGCTTATATGGTCTTACATTAACTAACCTTTTAAATGATGTTATGTTAGGAGAGCCAGTTATAAGAATGGCTCCAGTAGGATTTAATGTTATAGATAAAGATTATATAAATATAATGATAACAGGACATCAACATTCAGTATTTTCTCATTTCCAAGATAGATTAAAAGACAACGATGTAGTAGAATTAGCAAAATCGGTAGGAGCTAAAGGGTTTAAATTAGTTGGATGTACTTGTGTAGGTCAAGATTTACAGTTAAGAGGAGAACATTACCAAGAGGTATTTGTGGGTCATGCAGGAAATAACTTCACTAGTGAGGCTGTACTTTCAACAGGTGCTATAGACATGGTACTATCAGAATTTAACTGTACAATACCAGGACTTGAGCCAATAGCAGATAAATATAAAGTTAAGATGGTTTGCTTAGATGATGTAGCGAAAAAAGCAAATGCAGAGTATATACCATTTGATAGAGAGAATATAGAATCTATAAGCGAAAGTCTAATAAATAAAGCATTAGAAGCATATAAAGAAAGAAGAAATGTAGTAGAAATAGATATACCAAGTGACCATGGATACGAAAAATCTTTAACAGGAGTAAGTGAAAAGAACTTAAAAGCATTCTTAGGAGATTCATGGAAACCATTAATAAACTTAATTGCAGAAGGAAAAATTAAAGGTATAGCTGCTGTAGTTGGATGCTCAAATATGACTGCTGGTGGACACGATATAAATACAGTTGAATTAACTAAAGAATTAATTAAGAGAGATATAATAGTTCTTTCTGCTGGATGTTCAACAGGAGGGCTTGAAAATGTAGGGCTTATGTCTCCAGGGGCAGAAGAATTAGCAGGGGATAACTTAAAAGAAGTTTGTAAGTCTTTAGGAATACCACCAGTACTAAACTTTGGACCATGTTTAGCAATAGGAAGATTAGAAATAGTTGCTACAGAAATAGCAGCAGAATTAGGTATAGATTTACCTCAATTACCACTTGTACTATCAGCACCACAATGGCTAGAGGAGCAAGCATTAGCTGATGGGGCATTTGGTTTAGCACTAGGATTACCACTTCACTTAGCATTACCACCATTTATAACAGGAGGAAAACTAGTAACAGAAGTGCTTACAGAAAAATTAAAAGATTTAACAGGAGGCCACGTTATAGTTAATCCAGACCCAAAATCGTCAGCAGAGCAATTAGAAGAAATAATAATCGATAGAAGACAAAAACTTGGGTTAAAGGAAGTGGAATCTTATGCATAGAATTATAATTAATAAAGAATTATGTACTGGATGTAAAAGTTGTGTTTTAGCTTGTATGTTAAAGCATAGTGAAAATAGCAACATGTATACACTTAATCTAGATGATATAGATAATGATAGTAGAGGGCATATAGAATTAGATAAAGATAATAAACCAGTGCCAATTATATGCAGACATTGTGATGAGCCAGAATGTGTTTTAACTTGTATGAGTGGAGCAATGGTTAAAGATGAAAAAACAGGAATAGTTTCCTATGATGAAAAGAAATGTGGTTCATGTTATATGTGTATAATGTCTTGTCCTTATGGGGTTTTAAAAGTAGATGATAAAACAAAGCAAGTTGTATTAAAGTGTGATTTATGTATAAATGAAGAAAATCCTAAGTGTGTAGCAAATTGTCCAACTGGAGCACTAGAGCTACAGAAGGGAGAATCATTATGTTAGATAAAATATTAAACATATTTAGAAGTAAAAAAAGTATTGATTATGTTATATTAGGTGCAAGTGCAGCAGGAATAAGTGCAGCTAAAACATTAAGGGAATTAGATAAGGAGGGTAGCATAGTAATAGTATCGAAGGATGATAAAATATATTCGCGTTGTATGTTGCATCATGTTATATCTAACCATAGAACTGTAGAGGAAATAAACTTTGTAGATGAAGAATTTATGAAAGAAAATAATATTATATGGGTAAAAGGAACAAGTGTTAAATCTTTAGACACAAATTCTAAAAAGGTAATATTAGAAAATCAAGCTATAGGATATAATAAACTTCTAATAGCTACAGGTGCATCTGCATTTATACCGCCAATAAAGAATTTAAGAGAAGCAAACAATGTATACCCATTAAGAGATATAGAAGATGCATATAATATAAAAGATAAAGTTAAAAAAATAAATAAAGTAGCCATTATAGGGGCTGGATTAGTTGGAATAGATGCTCTTGTTGGGTTGTTAGAGTACAAAAATATTGAAGTATCTTTAGTAAACACAGGTCAATTTATACTTAATAAACAATTAGATAAGTATAGTGCATCAACATATGAGAAAAAATTTATAGAAAACGGTGGAAAGCTATATCAAGGTGTAGCCATAAAAGAAATAGTAATAAAGGACAATAAGGATATAGTAGGGATATTGTTAGAAGATGGAACTTTGGTTGAATGCGAAATGATTATTGTGGCTACAGGAGTTAGACCAAATGCAGATTTTATAAAGAACACTAACATATCCTATGATAAAGGAATAGTTATAAGTGACAAATGTGAAACTACGCAAAAAGATGTATATGCAGCAGGGGATGTAGTAGGTAAAAATGCTATATGGCCAATAGCTGTAAAACAAGGCTTAGTCTCAGCCTATAATATGTACGGAAAAGAAAGATTAATAGATGATAGTTTTGCAGCAAAAAATAGTATGAACTTTATGGGAATAGCGACAGTATCCCTTGGAATGGTAGAACCTATAGATGAATCATACGAAGTTGCAATTAGAAAGGATAATAATAATTACAAGAAATTTATATATAAAGATAATGTTATATATGGAGCTATTGTTCAAGGTGATATATCTTATATAGGAACTATAACTTATTTAATTAAAAATAAGATAGAAATAGAAAACTTAGAAAATAGAATATTTGATATAGGTTATGCAGATTTCTTAAGTCTAAAAGAAAATGGAGAATTCTGCTATAATATATAATAAATAAGGCTATAGATTAATCTATAGCCTTATTTATTATGTTATCTTAAAAATATAAATGAAAATAATTTATATAGTATTAAAATTTATGGGACATAGAGGTGTTATTATGAGAATTTATGCACTTATTGGTTCAAGTGGGACAGGTAAGAGTTATAGAGCTTTAGAGTTGGCATATGAAAAAGATATAGATTATATAATAGATGATGGTCTTCTTATACATAAAAATAAGATATTAGCTGGAGTATCTGCGAAACAAGCGAAAACAACTATGGAGGCAGTAAAAAGAGCTATATTTAATGATGAATTACATAGACAATCGGTTAAATCAAAGATAAAAAACGAACAAGTAGAGAATCTATTAATACTAGGAACATCAAAAAAAATGATAGATAAAATAGTAAAAAGATTGGAAATAGGAACAGAATATAAATCAATAGATATAAGAGATATAAGTAGTGATAGGGAGATAGAAATAGCAAGAGAATCTAGAAGAAGGGGTAATCATATAATACCCGTACCAAGTGTGGAAATAAAACAAATAGCTACTGGATTAAGTATAAACTCTATAAAAAAATTATTTAGAAAAAAGAATAAAGATTGTAAACTAATAGAAAAAACTATTATTAGACCAACATTTAGCTATATGGGAAAATTTTATATAAGCCCTAATGTCATACATCAAATTATAAGATATGAGTTAAGGCAAATAAATGAAATAGAAAAAGTAAATAAAGTAGAGGTATTTAATGCAAATAATAATATAAAGATATTTTTAAATGTGAATATTAAAAGTCCAATAATTTTTAAAAAAATTGAAGAAATACAAAAAAAATTAAAAAATAATATAGAAAGAGTAACAATGATGAATGTATATAAAATAGATATTTATATAAATAGATTAAGGAAGGATTTTTGAGATTAAGTATAGAATTGCATAAAAAAATACCTGTTAGTATAAAAATTCTACAGGAAAATATGACGAAAATTGTAAAAAACTTTACATAAAACCATTATTAGGATATAATAAAGGTTACAAATGTATATTTAAGTGATACATTGGATAAAATAGTAAATTTAAATTAAAATATTTTTTATACAAGATTTGTAAAGTTTTAAATAATTCTCAAAATAATTCAAAATAAATAATTCTTAATAAAATAATACTACATAGTTAGTAACAATAGATTACAAAAAAGTTACAAGTTTTACAAAAATTATTAAATCTTGTGTATTAGTATTTTATCCGTATAAGTTTCACGTAAAAAGTAACCATAAATTATGGTCAGTTTTTGGAGGAGAAATATTATGAAAAGGAAAATATTAGTACCAATGTTTGCATCAGTTGTAGCATTATCAATGAACTCAGTTGCCAATGCAGATGAAAAAGCAAACGTAGAGCAAAAAGAAGATAAACAAAATACTTTAAAATTAGATGAATTTAAAGATGTTTCATATAAAGTTGCAACTGTTAAAGATGGAGTAGCTGTAAAGATAAGAAAACAAGGTGAAGTTAAAAAAGTAGCTTACACTGGAGAGGAATTTAAAGTTTTAGGTATTCAAGGTGAGTGGGTAAAAATATCTGACAATGGTGAAGAGGGTTGGTTACCAAAAAGATTTGTAGATATAAAAGAAGCTCATGGGTACACTACTGAAAACAAGGTAAACTTTAGAAAAGAAGCAAATACAGACTCTGATATAATAGATGAGTTAGATTTAGGAAGTTCACTTAAAGTTTTAGAGGACAAGGGTGAATGGGTAAAAGTTAAAAAAGGTGAAGATGAAGGGTATGTTAAGGCATCTTATATTTCTGATCAAGCCCCAGTTATAGAAGAACAAGTTGCTCAAGATAAGCAAAATTTAAACGGTGCAGCTGTTGATACTAACTTAAGCAATAACGATACAGATAATAATGATGTAAACAATAATACAAATAATTCTTCAAGCACTAGTATGAATACTAACTCGAATAGCAACAAAAATAATTCTTTAAACACTGATAAGAATGCTAACTCAAACAGTAGCACAGATAGTGAATTAAATACAATAAAAAAACCTAGTTCAAATGAAAACAATATACAAGCTGACAAGATAACTCAAGAAAAAAATGATTCTTACAATCCACCAGCAAGTAATACATCAGCTGCTCAAGCTGTAGTTAATTTAGCTTATGCTAAGTTAGGGTCACCATATGTTTGGGGTGCAGAAGGTCCAAATAGCTTTGACTGTTCAGGTCTTACATCTTATGTATATAGAAATGCAGCAGGAGTATCATTACCAAGATCGTCAAGTGCTCAAGCTGGATACGGACAAACTGTAAGTAGATCTAATCTTAAACCAGGTGATTTAGTATTCTTCTCAACTAATGGGACTGGAAATGTAAGTCATGTTGGAATATATGTAGGTGGAGGAACAATGATTCACTCGCCTAAGCCAGGTAAAAGTGTTGAAACAGCGAATATAAACTCATCTTACTATTCATCAACATTTGTTACAGCAAAAAGAGTTTTATAAATAGATTTTGATAAAAAATATTACTGGAATTAATAATTCCAGTAATATTTTTTTACTTAGATTTTAAGCATTAGTAGGAGGTGTGAAAACTCTAGTTGATAGCTCTTCATCTAGCATATATAAAGCAGCTGTATTTCCTTCACATCTTCTAACTTTTTTAAGAAGAGAATTAAAAGTATTTTCTTCTTCAACTTGTTCATCTATAAACCACTTAAGGAAACTTATAGTAGCATGTTCTCTTTCTTCGTTAGCAGTATCTGCAAGTTCATAGAATCTACTAGTTACAACTTGCTCATGGTTGTATCCTCTTTGGAAGGCATCTAATATATTCTCATAATCATTTTCTGGTTTAGCTATTTCTTCTAATTTAACCATACCGTTTTTTTGGAATATGTAATCATATAGCTTCATTGCGTGGAATAACTCTTCTTGAGCCTGAACTCTAAAGAAGTTAGCAAAACCACTTAGGTCAATAGATTCTGCATATGCTGCCATACCTAAGTAAGTATAAGAAGAGTAGAATTCAAAATTAACTTGTTCATTAAGTTGAGAAAATAATTTTTCGCTTATCATATAAAATCTCCTTTCTAATTTATATCTAATTAAAAGTTTAGCATAACGATTGATTTATATAAACAAAATTTTCCATATACTTAAATACATCTGTTGAAGTCTAACTAATAAATATCTTTATTAAGAAATCTAATACCAATTTATTTTAAGTAAAATAAACTAAAAATATAACATAAGAAAAATTAATTAAATTATACTTTAGGAACTGATCAGTTTAATTTATTTTTAAAGTAATCATCATTACAATTACTTTAAAAATAAATTAATACTTAAAACTAGGAAATAGTGTCATTATATTTGTTGAAACAATAATTATGGAACATATTGACATAAATATTAAAAGGTGCTAGAATTCAATCAGAAATAAAAATGCTTTTAAATTCAGTCCAGAGAGGCTGACAAGGAGGAAAAATAAAATGTTATTAAAAGGAAGAAATTTAGTCCAACCAGAAGACTTTTCAATACAAGAAATAGACGAGATACTATCTTTATCTCAAAATATAATAAACAATCCAGCAAAATATTCACGTGTGTGTGAGGGGAAATTACTCGCAACTTTATTTTATGAACCATCAACAAGAACAAGATTAAGCTTTGAATCTGCCATGCATAGACTAGGCGGAAGTGTAGTAGGTTTTTCAGAGCCAAATTCATCATCTGTATCAAAAGGAGAATCTCTAGGAGATACAATAAGGACAGTATCATGTTATGCAGATGTGATAGCTATGAGACATCCAATAGCAGGTTCAGCTAATGAGGCAGTAAAGTATGCGGAAGTACCATTTATAAATGCTGGAGATGGGGGAAATCAACATCCAACTCAAACACTTACAGATCTATTAACAATAAAATCTCTTAAAGGAAGTTTAGAAAATCACACTATAGGATTATGTGGAGACTTAAAAAATGGAAGAACAGTACACTCTTTAGTAAAAGCAATGGCTAGATACAAGGGAACTAAGTTTGTATTCATTTCTCCAGATGAATTAAAGATGCCACAATATATAAAAGAAGAAATACAAAATCAAGGTCATGCTTACTATGAAACTAATAACTTAGATGAAGTTATTGGAGGATTAGATATACTTTATATGACAAGAGTTCAAAGGGAAAGATTTGAAAATCAAGAAGAGTATGATAAGCTAAAAGACTACTATATACTAAATAAAGCTAAAATGGTGAATGCATCAAAGGATATGCTAGTAATGCATCCATTACCAAGAGTAAATGAAATAAATATTAATGTAGATGATGATGAAAGAGCTGTATATTTTAAACAAGCAAAGTACGGAATGTTTGTAAGAATGGCTCTAATAATGAAATTACTAGGGATAAAAAATAATGTAGATGTATTAGAAAGAGAATTAGAGTTAGTACAAAATCTTTAATTAGCATATGACAAATGAGGGGAGAATCACATGTATAAAGTTATTGAAAATAGATATGTAGGCGAAGATATGTACCTTATGAAGGTAGAAGGCAAATTTGAAGGTAAAATGGGGCAGTTTTATATGTTAAGGGCATGGGATAAATACCCATTACTTTCAAGACCTATAAGCATTCATGATATAGATGAAGAAGGAATAACATTCTTATACAAAGTTGTAGGGGAAGGAACGGAAATATTAAGCAAATTAGAAGTAAATGATACTATAAAGCTAGAAGGGCCATACGGAAAAGGATATGAAAAAGTAGAAGGTAGAATAGCTTTAGTAGGTGGAGGGATTGGAGTAGCACCATTATATTTAGTAGCTAAGAACCTAGATAACTGCGATGCATATTTAGGATTTAGAAATGAAGCTATACTAAAAGAGAAGTATGAAGAAGTTTGTAATGATGTTTATATAGCAACAGGAAATACATTTGTAACAGATATATTAAATGTAAATAAATACGATTACATATTAACTTGTGGTCCAACACCGATGATGGAAAAACTAGTTAAAATGACAGAAGGTACGAGTACTAAAATAATGGTATCATTAGAAAATCATATGGCTTGTGGGGTTGGTGCATGTTTAGTATGTACTTGTAAAACTCAATTTGGAAATAAAAAAACATGTAAAGATGGGCCAGTATTCTGGGGAGAGGACGTGATATTTAATGGCTAATCTAAGAGTGAAATTCGGTAAAATTGATTTTAAAAATCCTGTTGTAATGGCATCTGGAACATTTGGGTTCGGAAAAGAGTATAACGAAATTTATGATATACAAAAGCTTGGAGGAGTAAGTAGTAAAGGACTTACTTTAGAAAAGAGAGATGGCAACACTGGTATGAGAGTATGGGAAACACCATCTGGAATGATGAATAGCGTTGGATTAGAAAATCCAGGAGTTCAAGGATTTATAGATAATGAATTACAGTTCTTTAAAGAATTAGATTTAGTAAGAATAGCTAATGTTGGTGGTGGAACATTAGAAGATTATATAAAAGGTGTTGAATTATTAAATAATCAACCAATAGATATGATAGAGCTAAATATATCTTGTCCAAATGTTAAAGCTGGAGGAATGGCTTTTGGAATAAAAAACGAAGTGGCAAGAGAAGTTGTAAGAGAAGTAAGAAGTATAACTGACTTACCTTTAGTAATAAAATTATCACCAAATGCAGAAGACATAGTAGGAATGGCAAAGGTATGTGAAGAAGAAGGTGCTGATGGAGTATCTTTAGTAAATACATTCAAAGCATTAGCAATAGATATATACAAAAGAAAGCCCGTATTTGACAATGTATATGCAGGATTATCAGGACCAGCAATAAAGCCAATAGCACTAAGAATGGTTCATGAGGTAAGCAAAAATGTCGATATTCCGGTAATGGGAATGGGAGGAATAACAAGCGCTAAAGATGCCATAGAATTTATAATGGCAGGCTCTACATGTATACAAGTTGGAACAGCAAACTTTATAAATCCTAAAATAGGGCTTGAGATAATAGATGGAATAGAAAAGTTTATGGAAGCTGAAGGAATAAAGACTTTAGATGAAATAAGAGGAATATTATAAAGGTACAATTAAATTAAAAGGGAATTATTAAATAAACATAAATTTTGGAGGGCATAAATATGAGTAAAGTAGATGTAGTAGAAATATTAAAGAAAAGTGAAGCATTATTAGAAGGACATTTTTTATTATCATCAGGAAAGCATAGCAATAGATACGTTCAGTGTGCAAAAGTATTAAGATATCCACAATATGCTGAAGAGGTATTAAGTACAGTTGTTGAGCAAATAAAAGATTTAGATATAGATTTAGTAGTTGGGCCTGCTATGGGGGGAGTAATAGTTTCTTATGAATTAGGAAGACAATTAAATAAAGAAACAGTATTCACTGAAAGAAAAGACGGAGTAATGGAATTAAGAAGAGGATTTGAAGTTAAGCCAGGTGCTAAAATAATAATAGCTGAAGATGTTGTAACAACTGGTAAATCTACAATTGAAACTAAAGAAGCTTTAGAAAAGTTAGGTGGGGAAGTTATAGGTGTTGCTTGTATAGCAAACAGAACTAGTCATGATATAGGAATGCCAATATATAGTGCTATAAAATTAGATATACAAGTTCATGATGCAGATGAGTGTCCTTTATGTAAAGAAGGAAATATAGAGTTAGTTAAGCCAGGAAGTAGAGAATTTAAAGAAATAGGAATGTAATATAAACAAGAAGACTAGAGATTAATCTCTAGTCTTTTTATAAAATATTGATATAAGAGTTATTTCAACCAACAGAATTATAAACATAATATAATTTCTAAATATAATATAAGATTTATTATCTTCGAATAAATGATATTGCCAATTACTTCTTAAAAATTCATCTATAAAATATAACAAAAATATAGATGCAAAAAATGAAATGATTATAGAAAATATAACTATGCCTATAACTATGAATATTTTATTTGAATTTTTGAATCTATCCACAATTTGACCACCCTTAATAAATTTTAATCAATAGTAGTATACTATGGACCACTTGTAGTAATTTGTCATTTAATGATGTATTTAAATTTTTTTTTAGGTATAATATTATGTTTAAAACTACTAAATATACTATTTATTTATATTTGATACATACTCTTTCAATTCATCAATAAAGACTTGAGTTACATTAGATATAGTTATATTCTTTGGCAATATTAAAGAGAAATATCTATAGTAAGATTCATCTATATCTATTACTGAAATTTCATTATTTTTAACAGTAGGGTTTGTAACAAGATCAGATGTAATAGTTATTCCCATACCATTTCTAACAGCTTCTTTTACTGCATAGTTACTACCAAAAGTAATTATATTCTTAGGAATTATTTTATTATTATTTAAAAACATATCCATAAATTCTCTAGTACCAGAACCCTCTTCACGAGCAATCCAGTTTTGATCTTTTAACTTATCAAAAGAAAAATTACTAGAATTAAGCTCATATTCAAGAGGTGTAGCTAAAACCATTTTATCTTTTAGGAAATAATCTTGATTAAAATCTGGATATATAGAAGTACCCTCGATTAATCCTATATCAAAACTAAGATCTTTAAGGTGATTGCATATAATATTAGTGTTTTCTATGAATACTTCAACTATTACATCAGAGTATTTTTTTGAAAAATTAGCTAAAAATCGAGGAAGAAGATATTCTCCTATAGTTAAACTAGCACCAATTTTTATATGTCCTTTAAAGGAATTTGAAGTATCTCGAACATCCATATATGTAAGGTCTACCAAATTTAAAATTTCCTTAGCTCTTTTATACAATATATATCCACTTTCAGTTATAAAAATATGTTTTTGTTTTATAGATCTATTTATAAGAACTACACCAAAGTAACTTTCTAAATTTTTTATATGAGTGCTTACACTAGGTTGGGATAAATTTAGGTATTCACCAGCTTTAGTAAAGTTTTTTAATTCTACGACTGAAATAAAAGTCTTTAATTCTTCTAGCAATTTAAATCCTCCAATTCTAAAAAATGTATAGTCTAACTTCATTTTATTAATAATTATTATATCATAAATAATTATTAATAAAATTAATGATTATTATTTTTATTATTTATTTTACTTATGAATAGGATAGATGTATACTAAAAACATAGACGAGGACGAAAAGAAAGAAGGTATTATAAATGAGTATTTCGACAGGAACAGTAAAGAATAATAAAAAATCTCAATATATAAAAGAAGTAAAAGAAATATTACCAGGTTTAGTTGTATCAGTGTTAATAGGTTTAGCAAGTATGTTAATTGCTAAGGCAGTTCCAAAGATTGGAGCAGCAACTATATCTATATTTTTAGGTATGTTAGTAGGTAACTTATTCTTAAATCAAAAAGTATTTCATAAAGGATATAAATTCTCAGAAACTGATTTACTATCGTATTCTATAGTATTATTAGGAGCAACTTTAAGTATATCAACTCTAATGGAATTAGGATTCAATGGTATATTATTTATAGTAATTCAAATGGCTATAACTATAATAGGGGCTTTATATATAGGAAAAAAATTAGGATTTGGAGAAAATTTTAGATACCTAATGGCAGCAGGTAATGCAGTATGTGGATCATCTGCTATAGCAGCTACAGCTCCAGTCATTGAAGCTGATGATAAGGATAAAGGTATAGCTATAACAATAGTAAATGTTACAGGAATATTTTTAATGTTTTTACTGCCATTAATATCAGACTGGTTATATAATCTTGAACTTGTAAAAACATCAGCTATAATAGGTGGTACATTACAATCAGTAGGGCAAGTTGTTGCAAGTGGTGCTATGGTAAGTGAGCATGTAAAAGATTTAGCTACTATATTTAAAATAGTAAGAGTTATACTTTTAGTAGTTGTAGTATTCACTTTTGGTCATTTAAAAAATAAATCAAATACTGAAATAGTAGAAGAAGAGATACAAGATACTAAAAAAGGCAAAATAAAAGTTCCTTGGTATGTATTAGGATTCTTTATAACATGTGCTTTATTTTCTACGAGTATTATATCTCCAGAGGTATCTCATATTTGTAAACTGTTAAGCAATAAATTAGAAATAATAGCATTAGCAGCTATTGGATTAAGAGTAAATATAAAAGATTTAGTAAAACAAGGTAAGGCAGTATCTTTATATGGATTATTTGTAGGTACTTTACAAGTAATTACTGCAGTTATTTTAATAGGAATATTATTATAAAAGGGTGTTCATATGAACACTCTTTTATAATGTGAACATCAATTGTTTATTAAGTAGAGAAAGCTTAGTTATTCAAATAATACTATAAGCTAGGAGATTTATTTTCAGTCGTATCTTCCAATAAGTCGAGTTTTTTAGCTAGAAGCTTAGTTGTACTACCTTGAACTATTAAAGTAACTAGGATAGCCATAAATGTGATAGAAGAGATTATTTCGTAACCAGGGATTTTCATAGTAGAAATTATACCGCAAAGTGCAGCAGGTATAACTCCGGTTTCTCTCACCCACATCATAAATAACAATTCTTTTTTTGTCCACATTGCTTTTCTGTCTGGGAGAGCACATATTAGAATACAGGTTGGTCTTATTATAAAAATAAATGCTAAAACAACTAATAATGATGGTAGGAAATATTTTGATAATACAACTAATTCAACTTGACTACCTAAAATAATGAATATAGCCATACGACATAAAGTTCCGAGGGTTTCAGCAACATAAAAATCGGCATCGTATGATTTTTGAGATAGCCAAATTTTGAAATTTTTTTTATTACCCGTAACTATTCCAACTATAAAGCAAGCCATATATCCACTTCCACCAAATTTAGTTGCGATTTCATAAGCTATAATAACTGAAAGGATAGATATTATTGGAGCAAAGTCCTTAAAAACACCATAAGGTTTATCATTGACTAGTTTTAAAAGTACAATACCAGTAATACAACCAACTAAAGAACCTACAATAATCATTATGGATAAATCCCATATATTTTGTGTCAAAGAAAACTTACCAGAAAGTAAAATGGTAACAATTGCAGAAGTCAAAATAGCCCCTGTAGCATCATTAAATGCTGATTCACTTATAACTGTTTGTGACACCTTATCTTTAACTTTAATTTTATTAAAAATAGGTACTAATGTAGCAGGGTCAGTAGATGAAATTATTGAACCTATGAGTAGAGCCGTAATAAAAGGAATTAGAAAGTTAAATTTTACAAATTGACTTACTAAAATAGATGAAATAATAACACCTAATGTAGAAAGTAAAAAAACAGTTATTTTTACATTTTTTAATATTTTTAAATTAATCTCTTTTCCACCTAAATAAAGTATGAAGGCAGAACCGAAAGTAAGGATAAGTTGCTTTTCTAGTTCAAAATAACTAAGATCTATCATTTCAAGAAAATAAGGTCCTAGTAAAATACCTGCTAGTAAAAATAAAACAACATCAGGGATTTTTAATGATTCACTTAATTTACTGCAGACAATACCGGTCATAGCAATAATTGAAAAAGTTATAAGTAAGTTATTACTTGCTATAATTTGAATAGAATCTTCCATTTAAAACACCTCACCTTTTAAAATATTAATACTATAAAAATAATATTATTTTTTATAGTATTAATATTTTTGAAAAATGTAACTGTCTAATATTATTAAAATATTATCAAATAGTTTACTTTAAATATATACTGCACTAAAGATTGTCCATATAAAAAAGGAATGTAGTTTATACTACATTCCTAAAATTCTCTTTATTTCATGGCATAACATGTCTACATGCTCTGGATTATTTACTAAATCTACCTTATCTATATTTACATATAGCACAGGTGATTGATCATATTCAGCTATCCATTTTTCATATCTGTTGTGAAGGTTCTTCCAATATTCTATATCAACGGCTTTTTCCATTTCACGACCCCTAAGCCCTATTCTATGAACTATAGTATCTATAGAACCATCTAAGTATATCATTAAGTCAGGTCTTCTAAGGTGAGGAACCATGTCATTAAATAAATCCCTATAAGTTATATAATCTCTTTTAGTCATTTTCCCATTATCATATAAATTTCTAGCGAATATTTCTACATCTTCATATATACTTCTGTCTTGTATATTGTTTAATCCATTACAGTCTATTTCCTTTTGTTGTTTAAATCTTTGGGCTAAGAAATATAACTGAAGATGGAATCCCCATTTTTTTTGGTCTTTATAGAAATCCTCTAAGTATGGATTTCCATCAACCTTTTCAAAATGAGTTTCAAAATTTAATTTTTCACCAATTATCTTTGTTAAAGTTGATTTTCCTGCACCAACATTTCCTGCCACTGTTATGAATAAGTCCCTATTTAGAGGCTTATTACATTGATTTACTAAATTAAACATGCTGTTTCTCCTTCTAATGCCTTTATTGCATTTTCTACTTTATCTATTATAAATTGTCTATCTTCTTCTTTATTTAAGAAATCTAGGTTTGAATTATCTATTTCAATTATCAAAGGCTCTTTACCTACAAAGTTATGCTTTATAGATAAAGGGTTAAAATAATATTTATATTCTGTGCTTAGTTCATGTATATAATTTCTATCCATTTGTCTTTCAAAGCTTCTATCTCTCATAGCTATCCTTTTCATTAAGACATCTGTATTAGAGTTTAAGTAGATAACTATATCTGGTTGAGGCAAATCATTTACAAATATATTGTACATTTGCTTATATCTATGGAATTGATTATTATCAAGTGTTATACCAGCAAATATAAGATTTTTTATTATATGGTAATCACTAACAACTCCATGAGACTTATTTAATTGATTTTTTTCTATATCTTCTAATTGTTTTACCCTATTAAATAGAAAAAATGCTTCTGTTTGTAAAGCATATTCTTTAATATCAGTATAAAATTTTGATAAAAAAGGATTCTCTTCTACAATTTCTCTAAGAAGAGTATAACCGAAATGTTCATTAAGTATAGTTGCTAAAGTAGTTTTCCCAACACCGATAGGCCCCTCTATAGCAATAAATATTCCTCTATTTTTCATATGAAATCACCTTCTAAAAATAATATCTTTTGTATTTTATCAGAAAAAAATTTTAAATTCTACTCTAGAATTTTTAGGAAAAATTTGATAGATAGAATATAAGAAGATTTAATTTATATAAAATATGGGTAAATTAGTATTATTAAGAATAATCATAAAAAAGGAGTATATATAAATGAAGGTTTATGAAGAAAATAATACAGTAATATTAGAAGGTGTAGCAGATTTTAATCCTAAGCATATATTTGAATGTGGGCAATGCTTTAGATGGCATAAAGAAGCGGATAACTCATATACTGGAATTGCAAAAGGTAGAGTGATAAATGTATCTCAGAAAGAAAATAAAATATACTTAGATAATACAAATTTAAAGGATTTTGAAGAGATTTGGTATAATTACTTTGATTTAGAAACAAATTACACAGATATAAAAAATACTTTAAAAAACATGGATGAACATTTAAATAAGGCATCTGAGTTTGGTTATGGTATAAGGATATTAAAACAAGATGGATGGGAAATGTTAATTTCATTTATAATATCTTCTAATAATAGGATTCCAATGATACAAAAAGCAATAGAAAATCTATCAAGAAATTATGGAACTTATATTGGAAATTATAGAGGTAAGGATTATTATGCTTTTCCAACACCAGAAGAGTTAAACAAAGCTTCGCAAGAAGAAATAAGAGCATGTCAGACTGGGTTTAGAGATAAATACATAAAAAGTACAACTGAAAATGTAATAAAAGATAATGAAAATATATCTGGATATACAAGTTTAAGTACTGATGATTGCATAAAAGAATTAAAAAAATTTAATGGAGTAGGACCAAAGGTAGCGGACTGTATAGCTTTATTTGGAATGCAAAAGTATGATACTTTCCCTGTTGATGTATGGGTAAAAAGAGTTATGCAAGAATTTTATGTAAGTGAAGATATGAGCTTACCTAAAATGAGAACTTATGCTATTGATAAGTTTGGTAATTTGGCTGGGTTTGCACAACAATATTTATTCTATTATGCAAGGGAGCTTGGTATAGGCAGATAAAGATGAGGTAGAAATTATGAGTATTGGAGTTTTTTTGTTTTTAAGCTACTTAACCATATCATATATTGTTGGGGCGATTATTTCTATGTCAATAATACTTGAGAATAGAGATCCTGCTAGAACTGTTACATGGTTACTCATTTTCATATTACTTCCAGGAATAGGTTTAGTTATATATGCTATATTAGGGAGAAATATGAGGAAGAGGAAATTATTTAAAACACAAAAGCTAGCAAGTAGTATAAGAGAAGGAAAGATATTTGAAAATCTAGAGCGAATAGAGGAAATTGCAAATATAGAACAAAGTACAATTAATACAAATCAATTATTAAATGAAAATATAGAAGACTATAGCAAAAAAAGGGTAATAAGTTTACTACTTAATACAGGAAAACTTCCATTTACGACGAATAATAAAGTAAGTGTATATATTGATGGAAATCAAAAATTTAAAAATCTTCTAGAAGACATAAAAAATGCAAAAAATCATATACATTTAGAGTACTTCATTATAAAAGATAGTGAAATAGGAAGAGAATTAAAAGATTTATTAATCAAAAAATCCAATGAGGGTGTAAAGATAAGAATATTATATGACGATGTAGGATGTTGGAGGTTTTGGTTTTACAGAAAGTTTTTTAATGAAATGAAGGAAAATGGAATAGAAATAGTAGCATTCTTACCAGCTAAATTTCCATTGACAGGTGGAAAGCTAAATTATAGAAATCATAGAAAGATAGCTATAATAGATGGAAAAATTGGATACACTGGCGGCCTAAATATAGGTGATGAATATATGGGTAAAAATAAAAAGTTTGGATACTGGAGAGATACCCATATAAAAATAGAAGGAACCTCAGTGTATATGTTACAAATGATATTTTTAACAGATTGGTACTATACAACAAAAGAGATCATAACAGAAGATAAATATTTCCCAAGTCCTCAAAGATGTGGTAATAGTATGGTTCAAATAATAGCTAGTGGACCTGATAGTGATTGGGAATCTATACGATATGCTTATTTCTCAGCTATTTGCCAAGCTAAAAAAAGTATTTATATAGAAACTCCTTATTTTATACCAGATGAAAGTATACTTATAGCACTTAAAAGTGCAGCGCTAAGTGGAGTTGATGTAAGGATAGTATTCCCTAAGATAGCTGATCATAAGATAGTTAACAATGCTTCTTACTCATACTTTGATGATATATTAAAGTCAGGAGGTAAAGTCTACTTATATACAAAGGGATTTATACACTCTAAAATAATGACAATAGATGATAAAATAGCATCTACAGGCTCTGCTAATATGGATTTAAGAAGTTTTATGCTTAATTTTGAAATAAATGCATTTATATATGACAAAAAAATTGTAGAAAGAATGAATAAAGATTTTTTTGAGGATTTAAATAGTAGTGAAGAGTTAACATTAGATGAATTTTCTAAGCGAAAATTAGGTAAAAAGGTTAGAGAATCAATAGCTAGGTTGTTCTCGCCTATATTATAAAATTTAACAAAAACTATTGAAAAATATGGGAAATTAATATATTATAATAATTGTTAGCACTCTAACCTAAAGAGTGATAACAATTATTTTGTTTATAATATATTTCAAATATTAGAATTTTTACATATTTACAATTCATTTAGGAGGGAAAAATATGAAAATAAGACCATTAGCTGACAGAGTAGTTATTAAGATGTTAGAAGCAGAAGAAAAAACTGCAAGTGGTATAGTTTTACCAGGAGCTGCTAAAGAAAAGCCACAAATGGCTGAAGTTTTAGAAGTAGGACCAGGTGGAATAGTTGACGGAAAAGAAATAGTTATGGAATTAAAAGTTGGAGATAAAGTTTTATTCCAAAAATATGCAGGAACAGAAGTTAAAATAGATGGGCAAGAGTACACAATATTAAGACAAAGTGAAATACTAGCAGTAGTTGAATAATAATAGGAGGGGATAGAAATGGCTAAAGAAATAAAATTTGCACAAGATTCAAGAAAAGCTTTAGAAAATGGTGTTAACAAATTAGCAGATACAGTTAAGGTTACATTAGGACCTAAAGGAAGAAATGTTATATTAGATAAGAAATTTGGTGCACCTCTTATAACTAATGATGGTGTTACAATAGCTAAGGAAATAGAGTTAGAAGATAGATTTGAAAATATGGGAGCTCAATTAGTTAAAGAAGTTGCCACTAAGACTAATGATGTAGCTGGAGATGGTACTACAACTGCAACAGTACTTGCTCAAGCTATAATAAGAGAAGGATTAAAGAACGTAACTGCTGGAGCTAACCCAGTATTACTAAGAAAAGGTATACAAAAAGCTGTTGAAGTAGCAGTTGAAGAATTAAAGAAACAATCAAGAACTATAGAAACTAAAGAATCTATATCTCAAGTTGCTTCTATATCTGCTGGAGACGAAGAAGTTGGTAAGTTAATAGCAGAAGCTATGGAAATCGTAGGAAAAGATGGAGTTATAACAGTTGAAGAATCTAAAACTATGCATACAGAATTAGATGCTGTTGAAGGTATGCAATTTGATAGAGGATTTGTATCTGCTTACATGGTAACAGATGTAGATAAGATGGAAGCTGTATTAAATGATCCATATATATTAATAACAGATAGAAAAATATCTAATATACAAGACATATTACCAGTTCTTGAGCAAATCGTTCAACAAGGTAAGAAGTTATTAATAATAGCTGAAGATGTAGATGGAGAAGCATTATCTACATTAGTAGTTAATAAATTAAGAGGAACATTTGAGGTTGTTGCTGTTAAAGCTCCAGGATTTGGAGATAGAAGAAAAGCAATGCTTGAAGATATAGCTATACTTACAGGAGGAACTGTTATATCTGACGAATTAGGATATGACTTAAAAGAAGCTGACTTAACTATGTTAGGTAGAGCTGGTTCTGTAAAAGTTACTAAAGAAAGTACTACAATCGTAGATGGATTTGGTGATAAGGTAGCTATAGAAAATAGAGTTAATCAAATAAAACATCAAGTAGAAGAAACTACTTCTGAATTTGATACAGAAAAGTTAATGGAAAGATTAGCTAAACTTGCTGGTGGAGTAGCTGTGATAAAGGTTGGAGCTGCTACAGAAGTTGAAATGAAAGAAAGAAAATTAAGAATAGAAGATGCACTTAACGCTACAAGAGCGGCTGTAGAAGAAGGTATAGTTGCTGGTGGTGGTACTGCATTAGTAAGTGTTATACCAGTTGTAGATAAGTTAATAGAGACACTAGAAGGTGAAGTACAATTAGGTGCTAAGATAATAAGAAAATCATTAGAAGAGCCATTAAGACAAATAGCTATAAATGCAGGTCTTGAAGGTGCTGTAATAATACAAAAAGTAATAAATGAAGAAGCTGAAGTCGGATTTGATGCTTTAAATGAAAGATATGTAAATATGATAGAAACTGGTATAGTTGACCCAACTAAAGTTACTAGAAGTGCATTACAAAATGCTTCTTCTATAGCTGGAGTATTTTTAACTACTGAGGCTGCTGTTGCAGACCTTCCAGAAAGTGATACTCCAATGCCAGGAATGGGTGGAGCAATGCCAGGAATGATGTAAATATAATTTACAAAAATATGAAAAGCTACCTCAATATTGAGGTAGCTTTTTGCTAATTAAATTTTTATTTCCAATGAACTATATGTGTAAAGTGTATGTATGCTAGATTTTTAGATTTATGTATTTATCCTTTAAATTATCTTTATATAGATTTCTTAAATTATTTATAGTATCAGTATCTAGATTTGTTTTATTTATTAATGTAGCTTGATTAATATTAAAATAAGTAATAAAGTAATGATTAGACTCAAATATTTTATAAATCTGGTTATATTTAATCTTTATTTCACCTTCAAATACTGAATTATTAACTACTATAAAATCATTATAAAAATCTAATGTTTCTTGAGTATTAAATATCCCAGTAGCATCAGTTTTAATCCTTTTATTAATTCTTGATTCAATACGAATAAGTATCAGAGATACAAATATAAATGATAATAATATAAATATAATAAAGAAACTTTTTAAAGAGAAAGAGCCTTCACTATATATACAAAACATAGATATAGAAAAAAGCAATAAAATCATCTTGAAAATAGCAAATTTATCTTTGAAAAATGTTGATATGTACAGAAAATATCTATAATCTTTTTTATTCAGGTCTGATTTTATTGTAAATAATTTAGATGTATTCATAAAAAACCTCATTTCTTTAGCTATATACAAGTACATTATATAATCAAATTCAATAGATTACAAATGAGTAAATAGTAAAGATATTAATAATCAAATTAGCTTGAAATAGAAATGAGCACATATAAAAATGATAAATTAAATAATTTAAAATGAAGTAGGTTATGAATACAATCTTCATCATACACAAAATTAGGATTATGTATTACACAACAGTCTTTATTTAAGTCAGATTGATAACCGAGAAAGAAGAAAGTACTTTGATAATGGAAATAAATTTTGATTCTATAAATAAAATAATTGAATCGATTTAACATGGAGAGCTAAATATAATAGTTCTTATTTTGGATGAAAAATAACAACAAATGAACGAATTATAATTATGGAAAAATAATATATATAGGGCTATAATTTAAAGTATAAATTATAAAGTGAAAGGGGTAGTTTATGGACTTAAGGGAGTTATTAAGTGAGTTTAAAAATGATAATATAGACATAGAAGAAGCGTTAGATAAGTTAAAAAAGCTACCCTATGAAGATTTAGGGTATGCCAATATAGATCATCACAGGCAAATAAGAAATGGATACCCAGAAGTCATTTACTGTGAAGGTAAAAATGATGAGCAAATAATAGGTATTATAGAAAAGATGTATGAAAAAGGATCTAACATATTAGGTACTAGATGTAGATTAGAAACATATGAGAAAATCAAATCTATATATGATAATTGTGAATATGATAAAACATGCAAGATCCTAAAGATAAACAATCATCCTATAGAAAATAAGGGAAAAGGAAAAATATTAGTTGTTACAGGTGGAACTTCTGATATACCAGTAGCAGATGAAGTATATCATACTGCTAAGTTCTTAGGTAATGATGTTGGGAGAATATATGATGTAGGTGTGGCAGGAATACATAGACTGTTATATAGGACAGAAGAGTTACAGAGTGCAAGGGTAATAGTAGTAGTTGCTGGCATGGAAGGTGCTTTACCTAGTGTAGTAGGAGGACTTGTAGATGTACCAGTTGTAGCAGTTCCAACTTCAGTTGGGTATGGTGCAAACTTTAATGGCTTATCAGCTCTTTTAACTATGTTAAATAGTTGTGCATCTGGAATATCAGTAGTAAACATAGACAATGGATTTGGTGCAGGATACTTGGCATCTATGATAAATAAATTAGATTAAAAACGGCAATTAACGTCAAGGAGTTGTATTATGGGAGAAAGAATACTTTATTTAGACTTGGTTAATGGTATTTCAGGAGATATGACCATATCAAGTTTGTTAGATTTAGGGGTGCCTAAAGAAATATTCTTAGAAGAAATTAATAAACTAAATATAAAAGAAGAATTTGAAATTAAGATTACACCTAAAAATGAAAGTGGAATACTTGGAACGAATGTAGATGTTATAACTAAAGAAAATAATCCACATAGGAATCTAGTAGATATATTTGAAATTATAGATTCTAGTTACTTAAGTGATAAGGTAAAAGAAATGGCTAAGAAAGTATTTCTTGTAATAGGTGAAGCTGAGGCTAAAGTACATGGGACGACTATAGATAAAATACATTTTCATGAAGTGGGAGCAATAGATTCTATAGTTGATATAGTAGGTTCATGTATTTTAATAGATCTACTTTGTATAGATAAGATATATTCAAGTACTGTTCCTCTTGGGTCAGGATTTGTAAAATGCGACCATGGTGTTATGCCAGTACCAGCGCCAGCAACATTAGAAATATTAAAAGGTGTACCAGTTAAGTTAAATAACGTAAAAGGAGAATGCACAACTCCAACAGGAGCAGGTATAATAAAGGCATTATGTAATGAGTTTGTAGATGATATAGAGTTTGAAGTGAATAAAGTAGGGTATGGAATAGGATATAAGAAGTTTGAAGTACCAAATATGCTAAGAAGTATTTTAGGTATAAAAAAAAACAGGAAATAGTATATGAAATAACTACTAATATTGACGACATGTCATCAGAGATATATTCGCACTTATACAATAAAATATTACAAGAAGGAGCTCTAGATATATATACTGAGAGTATATATATGAAGAAGAATAGACCAGCAGTAAAATTATCGGTTATATGTAAAGAAGATGATTTAGAAAAAATAACCGAACATTTACTAAAAGAAACATCTACTTTTGGAGTAAGATATTCTAAGTATGATAGAGTGACATTAAAAAGAGAATTTCGCAAAATCGAAACTATTTATGGTAAAGTATCTGTAAAGCTTGGATACTACAAAGGAAATTTAATAAAAGTAACACCTGAGTATGAAGATTGCATAAAAATAGCAGATAATTACGGGATATCGTTTACAAAAATTCTTCTAGAAATTAACAATATTATATATAAAGAATTTAATATAAAGATATTGACATAAATAATAAATTTTGATAAATTAGGATTTAACCTAAAGAAATTATTTATAAATGAATACATACCATCACTCGTATATACTCAGAAATATGGTCTGAGAGTTTCTACCGAGATACCGTAAATATCTTGACTATGAGTGAAATTATTATCACAGAATATCATATAAAGTAAACTTGTAGGCTGATTAAAATCCTTACAGGTTGGCTAGAACAGATATTTTGGAAACCTGTATAGTAATTTCACTTTTATGAGAAGTAAGATGAAGTTATTATGCAGGTTTTTTTGTATACATTTATAACACGAATAAATGATTAAAAAAATGGAAATAAAATTCGTATAAATAAAAAATAAAGGGAGGAGAACTACCATGGCAACTATACTAAAAGAAGGCTTAACTTTTGATGATGTTTTATTAGTTCCTCAAAAATCTGAGGTATTACCTAAAGATGTTAAATTAGAGACTTATTTAACTAAAGAAATAAAATTAAATATTCCTCTAATGAGTGCAGGAATGGATACTGTTACTGAATCTAAAATGGCTATATCTATGGCTAGACAAGGTGGAATAGGAATAATACACAAAAATATGTCAATAGAAGAACAAGCATTAGAGGTTGATAAAGTAAAGAGAAGTGAAAGTGGTGTAATAGTAGATCCTTTCTACTTATCAAAAGACCATTGTATACAAGATGCAGATGATATAATGGCTAGATATAAAATTTCTGGGGTACCTATAGTAGATGAAAATAATAAGTTAATAGGAATAATAACTAACAGAGATATAAAATTTGAAGATGATATGACTAAGAGTATAGAGGAAGCTATGACTAAAGAAAACTTAGTAACAGCTAAGGAAGGAATCGATTTAGTTGAAGCTCAACAAATACTTAAAAAGCATAAAATAGAAAAGCTACCTATAGTAGACGAAGAAGGTCGTTTAAAAGGATTAATAACTATAAAAGATATAGAAAAGAAAATACAATACCCGAATTCTGCTAAGGATGCTCATGGAAGACTTTTATGTGGTGCAGCTGTCGGAATAAGCGCAGACTTATTAGATAGAGTAGATGCATTAGTTAAGGCTAATGTAGATGTTATAGTATTAGATAGTGCACATGGACATTCAAAGGGAGTTATGGATGCAGTTAAAAAAGTAAAAAATGCTCATCCACAGCTTCAAGTTATAGCAGGAAATGTAGCAACACCAGAAGCAACAGAAGATTTAATAAAAGCTGGAGCAGACTGTGTAAAGGTTGGTATAGGACCAGGGTCAATATGTACTACAAGAGTAGTAGCAGGTATAGGGGTACCACAATTAACAGCTGTAATAGATTGTGCAGAAGTTGGTAAAAAATATGGAGTGCCTGTAATAGCAGATGGAGGAATTAAATTCTCAGGAGATATAGTTAAAGCATTAGCAGGTGGAGCAGCAGTATGTATGATGGGATCAATGTTTGCTGGAACTGAAGAAAGTCCAGGAGAAACAGTTCTTTATAGAGGTAGATCATACAAAACTTATAGAGGAATGGGCTCTATAGGGGCAATGGAAAGAGGATCAAAGGATAGATATTTCCAAAATGATGCTAAGAAATTAGTTCCAGAAGGTGTTGAAGGAATGGTTCCTTACAAAGGCAAAGCAGAAGATATAATATTCCAAATGATAGGTGGAATAAGAGCTGGTATGGGATACTGTGGAGCACCTACATTAAAAGATTTAGCAGATAATGCTCAATTTGTTAAGATAACAGCAGCATCTTTAAAAGAAAGTCATCCACATGATATAACAATAAGCAAAGAAGCACCAAACTATAGTATGCAAGGGGAGATATAATATGAAGCATGAATTAGTACTTGTTGTTGACTTCGGAGGTCAATACAATCAATTAATAGCAAGAAGAGTAAGAGAAAATAACGTATATTGTGAAATAATACCATATACGACTCCTATAGAGAAAATAAAAGAAAAAAATCCGAAGGGTATAATATTTACAGGGGGACCTAATAGTGCATATTTAGAAGATTCTCCTAAGATAGCTAAGGAAATATTTGAAATAGGTGTACCAATACTTGGAATATGCTATGGTATACAAGTAATGGCTCACATATTAGGTGGTAATGTAAGAAAAGGAAATACTAGTGAAAAAGAGTATGGAAAAACATCAATAACTTATGAAAAGTCAGCTATATTTGAAGGTATAACTACAAGTACAGTATGGATGAGTCATACAGACTTAATAGATGTTTTACCAGAAGGGTTCAAGTCAATAGCTTACACTGCTGATTGTCCAGTAGCAGCTATGGAAAATGCTGAACTGAACTTATATGGAGTGCAATTCCATCCAGAAGTTGAACATTGTTTAGAAGGAGATATGGTTCTTAAAAACTTCTTATACAATGTATGTAAGGTAAGTGGAGATTGGACAACAGATTCTTTCATATCAGATAAAATAAAAGAATTAAAGGAAACAATTGGAGATAAAAAAGTTTTATGTGCATTAAGTGGTGGAGTTGACTCATCAGTTGCTGCAGTACTTGTTCATAGAGCTATAGGAGATAACTTAACTTGTGTATTCGTTGACCATGGTTTACTTAGAAAAAATGAAGGTGACGATGTAGAAAGAATATTCAGAGATAAGTTTGACATGAACTTAATAAGAGTAAATTGTGAAGATAGATTCTTAGGAAAATTAAAAGGGATAACTGAACCAGAAGCTAAGAGAAAAATAATAGGTGAAGAATTCATAAGAGTATTCGAAGAAGAATCTTCAAAGTTAGGAAAAATGGACTTCTTAGTACAAGGTACTATATATCCAGACGTAGTAGAAAGTGGACATGGAGAAGCTGCTACTATAAAATCTCACCACAATGTAGGTGGAATACCTGAAGATATAGAGTTCCAAATAGTAGAACCATTAAGAGAATTATTCAAAGATGAAGTTAGAAAAATAGGTTTAGAACTTGGAATAGATGAAGCTTTAATATTCAGACATCCATTCCCAGGACCAGGTCTTGGTATAAGAGTTATAGGAGAAGTTACTAAAGAAAGATGTGATATCTTAAGAGAAGCTGATGCTATATATATGGATGAATTAAAAAAGGCTGGATTATACAAAGAAATATGGCAAGCATTCGCTACTTTACCAGATGTTAAAACTGTTGGAGTTATGGGTGATGAAAGAACTTATGCTTACTTAGTAGGTTTAAGAGCTGTTACATCTTCTGATGGAATGACTTCTGATTGGTATAAAATGCCATATGATGTTTTAGAGAAAATATCAAATAGAATAGTTAATGAAGTTGATGGAGCAAATAGAGTTGTTTATGATATAACTTCTAAGCCTCCAGGAACTATAGAGTGGGAATAAGATTATAATATAATTACTTCATATACACTTTACATTATAAAAATAAAAGGCTTATAGCCTTTTATTTTTATAAAACCATCGACAAAATATTACAGTATAAAATAAAAAATAATATAAAATTGAAAAAATTCTGAAATATTAATTGAAGGAGACGTATAAATGAAAGATACGATAAAAAATAGCAAAGGGAAGGTTAATGTTTTAGAAAATATATTTAAGCTTAGCGAAAATAATTCAAATGTTAAAACAGAAGTATTAGCAGGGATTACTACATTTATGACAATTGCATATATATTAGTTGTAAATCCTACAATACTAGGACAAGCGGGTATGGACAAGGGAGCTGTTTTTACAGCCACAGCAATAGCATCGGCAATAGGATGCTTAATAATGGGATTACTTGCTAATTACCCAATAATATTAGCGCCAAGTATGGGTATAAATGCATTCTTTACTTATACAGTAGTTTTAGGTATGGGATATAGTTGGCAATTTGCTCTATGTGCAATGTTTATAGAAGGTATCATATTTGTTTTATTAACAGTAACTAATATTAGAGAGAAAATCATAGAGTGTATGCCAGATGTTTTAAAACATGCTATAACAGCTGGAATAGGTTTATTTATAACATTTATCGGATTTGTTAATGCAGGAATAATCCAACAAGGTGGAGCCATTATATCTCTTGGAAATGTAAAGTCTCCAACAGTTATACTTAGTATAGTTGGCTTAATAATTGCTGCAACATTATTAATAAGAAAAGTAAATGGAGCATTCTTAATATCCATAATAATAACATCAATAATAGGTATGATATTTGCAATAGTCCCTATGCCCCAAGGAGTTATAGATGTACCACCATCTATACAACCAGTATTTATGAAAGTTTTTGAAGTAGGAAAATCAGATATTTTTAGCTTAGATATGTTAGTGATAGTATTAACTCTTTTATTTGTAAATATGTTTGACTCTATAGGATTTTTATTAGGTATAGCTGATAGAGCAAATTTAATAGATGAAAATGGAAATATGCCAGGGGTAAAAAAAGCATTATTAGCTGAATCAGTTTCAACTACTATATCTTCAGTGTTAGGGACATCTACACTTGCTACTACAGTAGAAAGTGGTGCTGGCATAGCCGTAGGTGGTAGAACTGGATTAACTGCAATTGTCACAGCAATACTATTTTTTATATCATTATTCTTTGCACCTTTATTTACATCAATACCAGCTCAAGCTACAGCTCCAGTACTTATACTAGTTGGGTTTATGATGGCAAGTTCTATAATTAGAATAAACTTTGATGATTTAACAGATGCAATACCAGCATTTATAACATTTATAGTAATGCCTTTATCGTATAGTGTTGCAGATGGAATAATGTTTGGGATAATATCTTATACAGTATTAAAATTATTATCAGGAAAAAAAGATGAAGCAAAAACATCTTTAATAATATTATCAATAGTATTTATATTAAAATTTGCACTACTATAAAATCAATAAATTAAGAATATAAATTAAATATACTAAGCAATATATAGACATATATGAAAAAATACACTAGGAGGAAAAATATGAAATTCAAAAAAATAACAGCATTAAGTACAGCTATAATAGTAGCATCATTAAGTTTAGTTGGATGTGGTTCAGATTCAGCTAAGGGTGAAAAAGAAACTATAAAAGTAGGTATGGTAGCAGATGTTGGAGGAATAAATGATGAATCATTCAACCAATCAGCATATGAAGGTCTTAAGCAAGCTGAAAAAGAATTAGGTATAAAAGTAAAAGTTATAGAATCTAAACAAGCATCAGAATACATACAAAACATAGAAAGTGTCATAGATGAAGGTGTAGACTTAGTTATAGGTGTAGGAAACACTATGAAGGATGATATTAAGAAGGAAGCTGAAAGTTATCCAGATCAACAATTTGCAATAATTGATGAAACTTATGATGATATCCCAAAAAATGTAACACCAATACTATTTAAAGAAAATGAAGCAACATTCTTAGCAGGTCTTGTAGCAGGTAAGATGACTAAAACTAATAATGTAGGATTTTTAGGTGGTATGGAAAACCAAATAATATCAAGATTTGAAAATGGATTTAAGTATGGAGTAAAAACTGCAAATCCAAATGCTAATATAAATGTACAATATGCAGGTACATTTGGAGATGCAGCTAAAGGTAAATCAATAGCAAATCAAATGTATGGAAACAATACAGATATAATATTATCAGCAGCAGGAGCTACTGGATTAGGTGCTATAGAAGCAGCTAAAGAGAAAGATAAGTACGCTATAGGAGTAGATAGAGATCAAAGTAATTTAGCACCAAAAAATGTATTAACATCAGCTTTAAAGAAAGTTAATGTAGGTGTATATGATACAGTTAAAGAATTAGTAGAAGGTAAGTTAAAAGGTGGAGAAGAAAAAGTATACGGACTTAAGCAAGGTGGAGTTGGTATAGTAGAGAAAAAAGATGGATTAATCCCACAAGATGTATTAAACTATGTTAATGAAATGAAAGAAAAAGTTAAAAATGGAGAAATAAAAGTACCTGCAACTAAAGCAGAATACGAAAAAACTCAAGGATAAATCAAAAGCTAGAGCAAAATTATGCTCTAGCTTTTTTTCTTTAAAGAAGAAAGTACATTACACATAGTATTTATATCATCTTCACTTAAATCATCGAAGTTTTCCAACCTATTTACTATATCTAGTATAACCATGTCTTTATATTCATCTTTACTAAATCTAGCACCAATAACTACATCCTTTAGGCTATCTTGAAGGAGAGAATGATGTTTTTTATGTTTTTTATGATGATGTCTTATATTTTCCTTTTTAATAAAATATGTAGATAGCGTAGAAGTAAGCGAACCTATAAATCCTATACCAAATATCATAAGAATCGATGCTATTATTCTACCACAAAAAGTTTTAGGGCATATATATCCATATCCTACTGTTGTAACAGTAACTATACTCCACCAAAGAGAATCTCCAATATCCCAATTTTCAAAATAACTAATAGAAATAGAGCTTAGGAGTATTATTATAACGGCTATAAAAAGAGTATAACTAAAGTTATTGGTTCTTATTAAACGATAAAAATTGCTATTACTTCTTTTTATTATAGCTAATATTCTTAGCACCATGACTAACTTCAGTAAAAGTATATATTTTCCAACATGAAAATTACATAAGTTTGAGAAAAATATATATATTGTATGAAAAGGTATTATTGATACTAAATCTAATATATTATTTTTTATAAAAAGTTTCTTATTATCACTAGTAATAAATCTAGCTATATAATCTATAACAAATATTACCCATATGAAAAATTCTATATTTGAAAGAATTAACGAGGTTTTGGGGCTAATACTTATAGTTAATTGAATAATTAAAATACTAGCAATTAACAACGAAAGAAGTACCATAGTAACGTTGTAGAAAACTCGCTTTTTTCTTGTAATAACTAACAAAATAAAAACCTCCAATTTATATAAGTGATTTGAAATCAAACTATGATACTAATAATTCTAAGATATAAAAAATATAATGTCAAAATAAAGCCAATATATAAGAGTTAAAAATCTGATAGAAATAAGCGAAATATAGAACGTTTTAGAGTATATACTAGTAAAATATAATAAAAATTAACTAAAAATACGAACTTTAGAAATAAAAAATATAAAAAGGTTCAAAAAACTATTGAAAAAATATGGACTATATAATATACTTACTAATGTAAGGTTAAGATAAAAACGAATTATTTATATAAGATATTATTATAAATTCGAAAATTGGGGAGGTACAAATGCAGTCAACTCAGACAATGAACAAAGGTGTTCTAGAAAAAGTATTTAAACTATCAGAACATAACACAAACGTAAAGACTGAAGTTATAGCAGGAATAACGACATTCATGACTATGGCATATATTTTAGTAGTAAACTCAAATATACTTGCAGATGCAGGTATGGATAAAGGTGCAGTATTTGCTGCAACAGCAATAGCAGCATTTATAGGAAGTTGTGCTATGGGATTATTAGCAAACTATCCAATAGGTTTAGCACCAGGTATGGGGCTTAATGCATTCTTTGCTTATACAGTAGTTTTAGGTATGGGGTATAGTTGGCAGTTTGCTCTTTGTGCAGTATTAATAGAAGGAATTATATTTATATTACTTACAATAACTAATGTAAGAGAGAAAATAATAGATTGTATACCAACTGCTTTAAAACATGCAGTAACAGCAGGTATAGGATTATTTATAGCATTTATAGGATTATCGAATGCAGGAATAGTAGTTAACGGATCTACAATACTTGCACTAGGAAACTTAAAAGATCCATTAGTTTTATTAACTATATTTGGATTATTATTAACAGCAATACTAATAGCTAGAAATGTAAAGGGAGCATTCTTAGTGGCTATGCTTACTATATCTATTGTAGGAATGATAGGTGGATTAGTTCATCCTCCAGAAGGTGTAGTATCGGCTGCACCATCATTAAAGCCAGTATTTATGCAAGCTTTCTCAGTTCCAATGGAACAAATATTTAGCTTTGATATGATAGTAGTTGTATTTACATTCTTATTTGTTGATTTATTTGATACAGTAGGATGTTTAGTAGGGGTTGCCTCAAAGGGAGATATGTTAGATGAAAATGGTAAGTTACCAAAAGCTAAACAAGCATTATTTGCAGATGCAATAGCTACTACAGCAGGAGCATTACTTGGAACATCTACAGTAACAGCTTATGTAGAAAGTGCGGCAGGTATAGGTGAAGGTGGAAGAACTGGATTAACAGCAGTAACTACAGGAATATTATTTTTACTAGCACTATTCTTTGCACCAGTATTTACAGCGATACCAACTCAAGCTACAGCTCCAGTACTTATATTAGTTGGAGTTATGATGGCAAGTTCATTAACTAAGATAGATTTTTCAGATTTTACAAATGCTATACCAGCATTCTTAACATTTGCTATGATGCCTCTTGCATATAGTATAGCTGATGGAATAATATTTGGTATAATATCATTTGTAGTTTTAAAGATAGCGACAAAAAGAACAAATGAAATAAACTTATCATTGATAATATTATCAATATTATTTATATGTAAGTTTATATTCTTATAAAATAACAAAAAGCCACTCAGTGAGTGGCTTTTTTATGTTAAGAAAGTTAGAGGTTAAATTAAAAATTAAATCTATTAATGCTATATATTACAATTTATTACAAATTGAGTAAAGTATAGTTAGAAATATAAATAAATGTTAAACTAAATATAAAAATATCTATGGGGAAAAGTCATATATAAAGGAGGAAAGATTTACTATGTTTGGAATAATAGTAAATATATTTTTAATAATGATGGGGATATATACTATATATTCAACAAATAGAGTAAGAAAGAATGGGGTTATACCATCTTCTAATTTTACGTTTAGTTGCATAGAAAAAATGAAAGATAATGAGGAATATAAAAAATACTACATAAAACTTAATTACACTATAGGATTTTTACTAATAATAGAAGGGATTATATTCACCATAGATAAATATTATAAGCTACCAGAGATGTTAATTCCGATTTTATTATTTTTATGTTTGATTTATATGTTTACTATTACATGGAAAACATTTAGTTTTCTTCCTAGTTATAAGAATAAAAATAGATAAAAATAGATAAAAATATAGCCACTTTTATATATAAAAGTGGCTATATTTTTATTTAAAATCTTAGATATTCTAATTCATTAGATATACTTATATTGAAAACATAAGATAAGCAAACCTCATTTAAGAAATCTTTTTTATCTTCGTCAGCTAATTTTATTAAATTAAGTTTTTGATGGTACATCATGACAAATCCTTTTAAATCTTGTATTTGATCAAATACATAATAATTAAGTCCCTTATTATCAATATTGTATTTAGATTTAACTATTTCGAATATTGTTCTGCCACCAAATAAATCTGCTAAATATCTAGTATATGCATGAGCAACTAATAAATTAGGATTTATCTTAGATAACTCATTTAATCTATTAACAAAGATCTTAGTTGAATCACAAATTTCTATTGAGTTAAATTTATCTCCTAATAAGAACTTAGAATCTTTTAGTAAAGACTCAGCTCTAAAAACTTCGGGAGTTATAAACTCTTTTAAAACTTCATTATCTTCATGCTTTCTTAAATTATCTTCTATAGCTTTATATACAAAGTAAAGGTTGTAGATATACTCACCATATGTTTCAATAGTAGCATTACCGTCTACTAATCTTTTTATGAACCCTGTATTCTCTGCCATATCATGTAATTTTTTTGTGTCACTTTGAATTGTTTTTAGGAAATTCATATCCATAAAATCATCTTCTTTCTTCATAATTTTAATTATCTACTAAATTTATACCTAATAAGTAATAAGCTAAACCAAAATTATAAAAATTTTTATAATATAGACCGAAAAATGTTTAAAAATCAACTAAGTCGTTAGATAAATAAAGTAGAGGGTCTAATGAAAGATAATTTCATATAAAACATAATTTAATTATACATTTATCGAACAATATATAATTAAATTATGTAAATGATAATTAAATATCGAATTTAATTAACAAAAAACAAAATAAATACTTGATTATATGTGAATATTAATGTAAAATTTAAATATAAAGTTCGAATTAAATATATCGTATTTATAATAAAAAAACGGAGGGAATTTAAAATGAAAGTAGCAGTAGTTATGGGTTCCAAATCAGATTATCCTAAATTAGAAGAAGGAATAAATTTATTAGAAAAGTATGATGTAGAAGTAGTAGTTAGAGCTTTATCAGCACACAGAACGCCAAAGCAACTTATGAGTTTCTTAGAAGAAATAGAAGACAATACAGACGTAATAATAGCAGCAGCAGGAAAGGCAGCACATCTACCAGGGGTAATAGCATCTCATACATTAATACCTGTAATAGGTTTACCAATAAAATCATCTACTATGGATGGTTTAGATTCACTTTTATCAATAGTTCAAATGCCTAAGGGAATACCAGTAGCAACTGTGACTATAGACCTAGGGCTCAATGCAGCTTTAATGGCACTTCAAATAATGAGTATAAAATATCCAAAATTAAAAGAAGATTTAAAATTATATAGAGAAGAAATGGAAGCTAAAGTATTAGAAGATGATAAAAATTTTAGGGGGAATTAATTATGTTATTATACGAGGGAAAAGCTAAACAAATATATTCTACAGAAAATGAAAATGAGTACATAGTTCATTACAAGGATGATGCAACTGCATTTAATGGGGAAAAGAAAGCTGAAATATCATCAAAAGGGATATTAAATAATAAAATATCAACAATAATATTTGAAATGTTACACAAAGAACAAATCAAAACACACTTCATAAAAAACTTATCAGAAAGAGAAATGTTAGTCAAAAAAGTAGAAATTTTACCACTAGAAGTTATAGTAAGAAATATAACAGCAGGATCATTTTGTAAGAGATTTGGAATAGAAGAAGGTATAGTTTTAGAAGAACCAATATTTGAGCTATGCTACAAAAATGATGAATATGGTGACCCAATGCTAAATGATGATCATGCAGTAGCAATGAAGTTAGCAACTAGAGAAGAAATAGATTTTATAAGAAAAGAAACTTTAAAAATAAATGAAGTTATGAAAGATTTCTTCTTAAAGATGAATTTAAAGCTAGTAGATTTTAAGTTAGAGTTTGGAAAAGATAGCGAAGGAAATATAATTTTAGCCGATGAAATATCTCCTGACACTTGCAGACTATGGGATGTAAACACTAATGAAAAATTAGATAAAGATAGATTTAGAAGAGATTTAGGAGACCTTGTACAAGGATATGAAGAAGTCCTTGCAAGAATGAGTAATTAGGGGGATATAATATGTGCGGAATAGTAGGTATATATTCAAATAAAGATATATCTAAAGAATTATATTATTCTTTGTACTCTATGCAGCATAGAGGTCAAGAAAGTTGTGGTATAGCAGTAGTTGGCAATGAAAAAATAAACTACAAAAAAGATATGGGATTAGTATCAGATGTGTTCAAGGAAAAAGACTTAGCAGAGTTAAAAGGAAATATGGGAATAGGACATGTAAGATATTCAACTGCTGGTGGAAGTTATATGGCAAACTGCCAGCCATTAGTTGGAAGTTGTAGAAAGAGAAAATTAGCCTTAGCTCATAATGGTAATTTGGTAAATGCAAATTATTTACGAGACATGTTAGAAGAAGATGGATATATGTTTCAAGCGAACTCTGATACGGAGGTAATTTTATACATACTTGCTAGATACTATAAAGGTGATATAGTAGAGAGTTTAAAAATAACAATGGATTATATAAAAGGTGCATATTCACTAGTAATAATGGGTGAAGATGAACTTGTAGCAGTTAGAGACCCTCATGGATTTAGACCATTAATATTAGGTAAGAAAGATGAAAAATTTATATTTGCATCTGAGGATTGTGCGATAGATATAATAGGTGGAGAAGTTATAAGAGATGTAGAGCCAGGAGAAATAATAGTTATAAAAAATGGTGAAATGAAATCTTATTTTTACTCTGAAAATTATAAAACAGTGAAAAGAAGTTGTATATTTGAACACATATACTTTGCTAGAAATGATGCAACTATAGATAATGTAAACGTATATAATTTTAGGATTAAATGTGGAGAAATATTAGCTAAGGATGATAAAGTTAAAGCTGATATAGTTGTCCCAGTTCCAGATTCAGGATGGGCAGGGGCAATAGGATATTCCAATGCTAGTGGGCTACCTGTGAGCGAAGGATTAGTTAAAAATAGATATGTGGGGAGAACATTTATAAAACCTACTCAAGAAGAACGAGAAATTGGAGTAAAGATAAAGCTTAATCCATTATCAAGTGTAGTCAAAGGAAAATCATTAATACTCGTAGATGACTCAGTAGTTAGGGGAACTACTTCAAAGGCAATAGTAAAATCTCTAAAAGATGCAGGAGCAAGTGAGATTCACCTTAGAATAACATCACCCCCAGTTAAGTATTCTTGTTACTATGGAATAGATACACCAAACCGTTCGAAATTAATAGCATCACAAAATGATGTAGAAGGAATTAAAGAATATATAGGATGTGATTCATTAGAATTCTTAGAAATTGAAGGAATGCTAGAGGCAACTGGACAAAAATCTAAATTCTGTAAAGCTTGTTTTGATGGAGATTATCCAGTTAAGAAAATAGATAGGGAGGAATTACTTTCATGTTAACATATAAGCAATCTGGAGTAGATATAGATGAGGGAAATAGAGCAGTAGATCTTATAAAAGGAAAGATAAAATCTACCTATGACAGCAATGTAATAGGAGATTTAGGAAACTTTAGTGGATTATATAGTTTAAAAGATTTTACAACTATGAAAGAACCAGTGTTGCTATCATCTACAGATGGAGTTGGAACAAAATTAAAGCTAGCCCAAATGTTAGATAAACATGATACGGTTGGAATAGATTTAGTTGCAATGTGTGTTAATGACTTAATATGTCAAGGGGCAAAGCCATTATTTTTCTTAGATTATATAGCTACTGGAAAATTAGTTGCAGAGAAAGTAGAACAGATAGTTTCGGGTATAGCAAAAGGATGTAAGATGGCAGGATCTGCACTTATAGGTGGAGAAACAGCTGAAATGCCAGGTATGTATTCTGATGATGAATATGATTTAGCAGGATTCTCAGTTGGAATAGCTGACAAAGAAAAAATAGTATCTGGTAAAAATGTTAAAAATGGAGATGTGCTTATAGGGATATCATCAAGTGGAGTTCATAGCAATGGATATTCTTTTATAAGAAAGATTTTTTTAGATACATATAATTATAAATTAGAACAGTACATAGAAGAATTAGGGATGACTTTAGGAGAGTCACTTTTAACTCCTACTAAAATATATGTAAAGTTAGTTTTAGATTTAATAAATAAATTTGAAATAAAATCTATAGCTCATATAACAGGTGGAGGAGTTATAGAGAATATACCTAGAGTTATACCAAAAGATTTAGGTATAGATATTAAGAAGGATTCATGGGAAAAACCTCCTATATTCAAAATGATAGAAGGATTTAATTCTATAGAAGAAAGAGAACTTCATAAGAGTTTTAATATGGGAATTGGATTAGTGCTAGTTGTAGATAGTGAAAGAGCAAAAGAAGTTGTAAATTATATAAATACTAAAGATCAAGAAATAAATATAGATGAAAAATATAAGGGACTGATGAAAGATAAAGCATATATAATAGGAAACGTTGTAGACACTCATGAAGGAGTAAGTCTATGTTAAACATAGGAGTATTAGTATCTGGTGGAGGGACTAATTTACAATCAATCATTGATGGAACTAAATTTGGAAACATCAAAGGTAATGTTAATGTTGTGATATCAAATAAAGAGAATGCCTATGCTCTACAAAGAGCAAAGCATAATGATATAGATGCTATATATGAAACTAATGAAGATAAGATTATAGAAATATTAAAAAAGTATAAAGTTGACTTAGTAGTTCTAGCAGGATACTTAAAGATAATAAGTCCTAAGTTTGTATCAGAATTTAAAGATAAGATTATAAATATACATCCATCATTAATACCATCATTTTGTGGTGGAGGCTATTATGGAGAAAAGGTGCATCAAGCTGTCATAGATTATGGAGTTAAATTTACAGGCGCAACAGTTCATTTTGTAGATGAGGTTGCGGATAATGGGCCAATAATAATGCAAAAAACAGTTGAAGTTAAGCAAGATGATGATGCTAAAACATTATCTAAAAGAGTATTAGAAGTTGAGCATAAAATATTAAATGAAAGTATAAGGTTGTTCTGCGAAAATAAATTAAGTATTCAGGGTAGGAGAGTGTTTATAAATGAGTAAAAGAGCATTAATAAGTGTGACAGATAAGAGTGGAGTAGTAGAATTTGCTAGAGAGCTAAATAGTCTAGGATATGAAGTTATATCTACAGGTAATACATTTAAAACACTAGTAGAAAATGGAGTAAATTCTATAACTATAGAAGATGTAACAAAATTTCCTGAAATGTTAGACGGAAGAGTTAAAACATTAAATCCATATATACATGGAGGGATACTTTATAAGAGAGATGAAAAATCACATATAGATACAGTAAACGAGTACAATATAGGATCGATAGATTTAGTAGCAGTCAATTTATATGACTTTGAAGGAACATTAAAAGCAGGAAAAAATCATGAACAGATGATAGAGAACATAGATATTGGTGGACCATCTATGATACGTTCAGCAGCTAAAAACTATAAAGATGTAACAATCGTAGTAGATGTAGATGATTACGATATGATAATAGAAAAACTAAAAAATAATGATTTAACTTTAGAAGATAGAAAAAGATTAGCATACAAGGCTTTCTCTACAACGGCTAGATATGATGCACTTATATCAACTTACTTTGCAGAGCAAGTAGGAGATACTTATTCTGAAATATTAAACTTAACATTCCAAAAAGAAGAAACTTTAAGATATGGCGAAAATCCACATCAAAATGGTATTTTATATACTCAACCAAATGCTAAAAATTCAATATTAAATTATGAACAATTAAATGGAAAAGAGCTTTCATTTAACAATATAAATGATTTACATGGATGTTTGGAGGTAATGAGGGAGTTTAAAGATAGTAAAGAAGTTGTTAGTGTAGCTATTAAACATACCAACCCATGTGGAGTAGGAATAGGAAAAGATAGTTTAGAAGCTTATAAAAAATGCTATGAAGCTGATAAAGTATCTATATTTGGTGGAATAGTAGGAATAACTTCTACTGTTGATGCTAAAACTGCAAGGATGATGAATGATATATTTTTAGAAATAGTAGTAGCTTATGATTATACAGACGAAGCATTAGATATATTAAAAGAAAAGAAAAACCTTAGAATTTTAAAGTTAGCTAAAATAGAAAAGAGTTTACAACCATATGATATGAAATACCTTGATGGAAAATTACTAATACAAGATAGAAACAACACTTTAGCACAAAAATGTGAAGTAGTGACAGATGTTAAGCCAAGTGAAAGTCAATTAATAGATATGGAATTTGGTATGAGAGTAGTTAAAAATATGAAGTCAAATGCAATAGCTATAGTTAAAGATGGTCAGACTTTAGCTCTAGGATGTGGTCAAACTTCAAGAATATGGGCATTAAAAAATGCTTTAGAAAATAATAAAGATAAAGATTTCAAAGGAGCAGTCCTTGCATCAGATGCATTCTTCCCATTTAGTGACTGTGTAGAATTAGCACATGAATATGGAATAGATGCAATAGTTCAACCAGGAGGTTCTATGAAAGATCAAGAATCTATAGATGCTTGTAATAAAAATCAAATGACTATGGTGTTTACGGGGATAAGACATTTCAAACACTAGGGGGTAGGCTATGAAGATATTAATTATAGGTGGTGGCGGTAGAGAACACGCTATAGCTTGGAAATTAAGTAAAGAAAAAGGTATAGAAAAAATATACTGCGCTCCAGGAAATGCAGGGATTTCAGATGTGGCAAGGTGTCTAGATATAAACGATAGTGATATAGATAAACTTTTAGCATTTGCTAAAGAAAATAAAATAGATTTAACAATTGTAGGACCAGAAGTCCCCCTTGTAAAAGGAATTGTAGATGAATTTGAAAAGTGTGGACTTAGAATATTTGGACCTAATAAAGAATGTGCTAGGCTTGAAGGAAGTAAAGCTTTTTCTAAAGACTTTATGGTAAGACATAATATACCTACTGCAAAGTATAAAGAGTATATAAATATAGAAGATGCTATAAATGAGATAGACACTTTTGGATATCCAGTAGTAATAAAGGCTGATGGATTAGCTGCTGGAAAAGGTGTTGTTATACCACAGAATAGAGAAGAAGCAATACAGACTTTGCATGAAATGATGAGTGATAAAAAGTTTGGAGAAGCTGGAAATAAAATAGTTGTGGAAGAGTTTCTAAGAGGAATAGAAACATCAATATTAGCTTTTGTAGATAATAATACTATAGTTCCTATGGTAAGTGCAAAAGATCACAAAAAAGTATATAACAATGAAGAAGGCCCTAATACTGGTGGAATGGGAACCTTCTCTCCAAGTGAAATATATACAGATAAAGTAGCTAAGGAAATAGAAAAGGAAGTATTGTTAAAAACCTTAGAAGGATTCAAAAAAGATGGATTAGATTACAAAGGTATATTATTTATAGGTCTTATGATAACTGAAGAAGGGGCAAAAGTTCTTGAGTATAATGTAAGGTTTGGAGATCCAGAAACTCAGTCAGTATTATTTAGACTAGAAACAGATTTAAATAAGATAATGAAAGCTATATTAGATAATAAGCTAAATGAAATAAACATAAATTATAAAAAAGAAGAGGCTGTTTGTGTTATGCTTACATCTGGCGGATACCCAGAAAGCTATGAAAAAGGAAAAGCTATAGAAGGTCTTAATGAATTAGATGATGATATAGTAGTGTTTCATAGCGGGACTAAGTTCACAGATGGAAAGTTAGTAACCAACGGTGGTAGAGTGTTAGGCATAACCTCTAGTGCACCTACTGTAGAAGAGGCAGCAAAAAAAGTTTATGAAAATATTAAAAGGGTAAATTTTGAAGGAATGCACTATAGAAAAGATATAGGAATAATACTGTGCGAAGAATTAAGTTAAAGATATTTTTAAATCATAATAAGATAACTTCTAGTATGTTATATGTGTTAAGTATAACATACTAGAAGTTATTAGATATAATTTAAAAAATCTACAATTATATATTCATATACTTTAGATATTTTAATTAGAGGTTTTATATTTGAATACATGGTAGCTTTAAAAACTAATTCGTTGATAGGTTACTTAAATTTTAAGAACAAATAAGATTTAAATAATGTATTAATGAATTACTCAATGTAGCAAAAATCTAATTTTATAAAAGGGAGATAAGATATGTTAGATACTATAAGTTTAGAGTCAAGTGTTAGAAGAATATTTGTAGAAAAAAGACCAGGATTCGATCTTGAAGCTAAAGCCTTAAAAAAGGATTTAATAGAAAGCTTACATATAGAGGGAATAGAAAATATAAGAATTTTAAATAGATACGATATAGAAGGAATAGACTATGAAGTATATAAAAAAGCAGCTCAAACAGTATTCTCAGAGCCAAACTTAGATATTGTTTATCATGAAACATTAGATGTTACAAATGGTTATGAAACAAAGGAAAGAATATTTGCTATAGAATATTTGCCAGGGCAGTATGATCAAAGAGGGGATTGGGCAAGTCAATGTATTCAAATTGTTAATCAAGGAATAAGGCCAACTATAAATACAGCTAAAGTATATATATTTAGTGGAAATATAAGTGATGAAAACTTTAATAGAATAAAAGAATATTGTATAAATCCTGTAGATAGTAGAGAGGCATCATTAGAAAAGCCAGAGTCATTAAAAATAGAAAGTGAAATACCAACAGAAGTAGAAGTGCTAAATGGATTTATAGAATTAACAATAGATGGATTAAAAGAGTTTTTAAATAGTAATGGATTAGCAATGACATTAGCTGATTTAGAATATATACAAAATTATTTTAGAGATACAGAAAAAAGAAATCCAACCATAACAGAAATAAAAGTATTAGATACATATTGGTCAGATCATTGTAGACATACTACTTTTATGACAGAAATAGAAGATGTAAAAATAGAAGATGGTAAATATACAGATATAGTAAAAGAAGCTTATGATATGTATCTTAATTCTAGAAATAAGGTTTATGTAGATAGACAAAAAGATGTATGTCTAATGGATATAGCGACAATAGCTATGAAAGAATTAAGAAAAGATGGTAAGTTAGAAGATTTAGATGTAAGTGAAGAAATAAATGCTTGTAGCATAAACGTAGATGTTGAGATAGATGGTAAAGTCGAACCATACTTAGTAATGTTTAAAAATGAAACACACAATCATCCAACAGAGATAGAGCCTTTTGGTGGAGCAGCTACATGCTTAGGTGGAGCAATAAGAGACCCATTATCAGGAAGAAGTTATGTATATCAAGCAATGCGTGTTACAGGAAGTGCAGACCCTAGAACTACTTTAGAAAATACACTACCTGGTAAACTTATGCAAAGAAAAATAACTCGTGATGCAGCTCATGGATATAGTTCTTATGGTAATCAAATAGGATTAACAACAGGTCAAGTTGCAGAAGTTTATGATGAGGACTTTGTTGCTAAAAGAATGGAAATAGGTGCAGTTATAGCAGCAGTACCTAAGGAAAATGTAATTAGAGAAATTCCTAAAAGTGGAGATAGAGTAATACTTCTTGGAGGAAAGACAGGAAGAGATGGATGTGGAGGAGCAACTGGCTCATCTAAAGAGCATAGTGAAAAATCTCTAACTACTTGTAGTGCTGAAGTTCAAAAAGGAGATGCTCCAAACGAAAGGAAGATACAAAGGTTCTTTAGAAATAAAGAAGTTGCTCAAATGATAAAAAGATGTAACGATTTTGGAGCTGGCGGAGTTTGTGTTGCCATAGGAGAAGTTGCAGATAGCATAGATATTAATTTAAATTTAGTTCCTAAAAAATATGATGGACTTGATGGCACTGAAATAGCTATATCAGAGTCTCAAGAGCGTATGGCGGTAGTAGTAGAGGCTAAAAACAAAGAGAAATTTATAGAATTAGCAAGAAAAGAAAATTTAGAGGCTACTCATGTAGCTACAGTTACAGACAGTGGATATATGAGAATGTTTTGGAATGACAAAGCTATAGTAAACATAAGTAGAAACTTCTTAGAAACTAATGGAGTTAAGCAAAGTACAAAAGTTCATGTAGATAAGGTAGATGAAGAAAAGCCATACTTTAGAAGTATAAAAAATGAAGAAATTTGTGAGTTAGCAACAGGTGAAGATATAAGTATAAAAGAAAAATTTATAAATCTATTATCTGACTTAAATGTATGTTCACAAAAAGGATTAGTCGAAAGATTTGATAACACAATAGGTTCAAATACAGTATTAATGCCATTTGGAGGAAAGTATCAAGCAACTCCATCTCAAGGTATGGTAGCTAAGATACCTGTACTTTGTGGAGAAACTAATACATCGACTATAATGACTTATGGATATAATCCAAAGATAGGAAAATGGAGTCCATTCCATGGTGCATTATATGCAGTGGTGGAGTCTGTGTGTAAAGTTGTGGCTATTGGGGGTAACTATAGTTCAATTAGGCTTACTTTACAAGAATATTTCGAAAAGCTTGGGGATAACCCAACTAAATGGGGCAAGCCATTTGCAGCACTTTTAGGTGCATATTATGCTCAAAATAGATTAGAAATACCTGCGATAGGCGGAAAAGACAGTATGTCTGGGACATTTAAAGATATAAATGTTCCACCAACATTAGTATCATTTGCTGTTGATACTGTGGATGCAGAAAAGGTAGTATCTTCAGAGTTTAAGAAAAGTAATTCACAAGTTGTTATGTTATGCACAGATAAACTAGAAAATGGTGTGGTTAACTTTGATTTACTAAAGAAAAATTTAAATAAAGTAACAGAACTTATACACAATAAGCAGGTATTATCAACATATGCACTAGGAGATGGTGGAATAAGTGAAGCTATAAGTAAGATGGCATTTGGTAATAAAATAGGATTTAAATTTGAACAAGGAGTTACGAACCTATTTGAAACAGGGTATGGAAATATAATTTTCGAATTATCTCAAAATGATTTAAGTATATTAGGAGGATATAATTATATAGTCCTAGGTACTACAATAGAAGAAGAAAAAATATTTATTGAAAATGAAGAAATATGCTTAGATGAATTATATAAAGCTCATTGTAATACTTTAGAGTCTATATTCCCAACAAAATCAGTAGAAATAAAAGGAAAAGTAGAAACTATAAGTTTTGCTTCTCAAGATAAATGTAAGAAATCTTCTATAACAGTTGTTAAGCCAAGGGTATTTATACCTACATTCCCGGGAACAAACTGTGAATATGATTCAGCTAAGGCATTTGAAAAAGCTGGAGCAGAGACAAATATAGAAGTATTTAGGAACTTAACATATAAAGACATAGAAGAATCTATAGATACTATAGTAAAAGAAATACGAAAGTCTCAGATAATAATGTTACCTGGAGGATTTAGTGCAGGTGATGAACCAGACGGTTCTGGTAAATTTATAGCTACAGTATTTAGAAATGAGAGAGTAAAAGAAGCTGTAAATGAATTTTTAACTAAACAAGATGGATTAATGCTAGGAATATGTAATGGATTCCAAGCTCTTATAAAACTTGGATTAGTGCCATATGGAGAAATAAGGGATACATCAGTAGATGCACCAACACTTACTTACAATGATATAGGAAGGCATCAAGCTAAAGTGGTAAGAACAAGAATAGCATCAAACAAGTCGCCTTGGCTATCAGGAACAGAGATAGGAGATATTCATAGTATAGCAATATCTCATGGAGAAGGTAAATTTGTAGCTAGTGAAGAAGTTATGAAAGAACTAATAGCTAATGGGCAAATAGCTACTCAATATGTAGATTTTGATAACAATCCTACTTATGATATAGAGTTTAATCCAAATGGCTCATTCTATGCAGTAGAAGGAATAACTAGTGCTGATGGAAGAATACTTGGTAAGATGGGTCACTCTGAAAGAGTTGGCAACCATGTAATGAAAAATATATTAGGAGAAAAAGAACAAAGAATATTTGAAAGTGGAGTAAATTACTTTAAATAAAATATAGAAAATAGACTATCTAAGCTTTTAAATAGTCTATTTTTATTTGAATTAAAATGGTTGAATTATACAAAGTAAATATACATAGTATAATGAATTGCTGAATTAGTTTAAATGTGATCAGATATAGAAATTAAAATAAATTAATAAATAATTTATTTTAAATTTGTAAAACCATATATAAACACCATGTTAATATTAGTTAAAAATAAAATTATTACAGTTTGAAAATATTCTATAAATCTATATAACAAGGTGCTATAATTATGCAAGGGAAATTGAAAATTAAAAAATGTTAAAGCTATAGAAATAGACTATAAATAGCCTTATCTGTAGCTATTTATAGTGAAATTAAAGGGGGATAAAAATAAGGAGATGAAAATAGAACAAGTTCTAAATGTGCCAATACATAAAGTATGGGCAAAATTTGTAATTGCATCTGTTATTGGCGTTGTACTAAATACTATCTACACTATGGTAGATGGTATATTTGTAGGCCAGGGAGTTGGAGAGGTAGGTCTTGCAAGTGTTAATATAGTCTGGCCAGCTGTAACTGTTATAGTTGGAACTGGTCTTATGATAGGGATTGGGTCAAGTAGCATAATTGCCATATATATTGGAAAACAAGATAAAGAAAGTGCTCAAAAGTGTTTAGGAATATCTGTAACATCCATAGTATTAATAGGCGCTATAATTATGATTTTAGGGTTTATGTTTAGAGAACCGATACTTAAGATGCTAGGTGCAGAAAAAGATACTATAGAAAATGCAAGAGATTATTATAGTGTAATTTACTTAATAACCATACCATATTTGTTTTCAACAGCGTTAAATCCAATAGTAAGAGCAGATGGTAGACCACAGTTATCAATGATGATGATAGGAATAGGTGCTATTTGTAATATTATATTAGACTGGGTATTTGTTATGAAACTTGGATATGGGGTTAAGGGTGCTGCTATGGCAACTAGCGCCAGTATATTTATATCAACAGTTGTATCATTATACTACTTTGTAAAAGGGAACGCTAATATAAAGATTAAGAAAGAGTATTTAAAAATAGATGTAAGTATATTAAAAGAAATACTTAAAATAGGATTTGTAAGTTTTGCAATACAGTTATCATATGGAATAATATTATTTGTTCAAAATAAAACAATGTACTTATATGGAAATACAGTAGATGTTGCTATATATACAGTTGCAACTTATATTAATTGCTTCTTAGTTAATACTTGCATGGGTATATCACAAGGTCTACAACCTCTTATAGGGTATCATTATGGAGCGAACAAAATAAAAAGAATGAGACAATTACTATATATAACTATTGGGGTATGTGCAATAGGTGGAACATTAGTATATATAGGCATTAACTCATTTGGAAGAGAACTTATACAAATATTTGGAATAAGTAGTGAAAATATAGAATTTGCATATAGCGAAATATTAATATATTGTTTAGGAAGCCCTGTTATAGGTATCATATTTGCGATGAGTGGATATTATCAAGCAATAGGAAAAAATATATATGCTAACATATTGTCAATAGGAAGGGGATTTTTGTTTCAGTTTATATTAACAATGATTTTACCTCCAATAATAGGTGTTAGAGGAGTTTTCTTATCATTACCTTTAGCTGAACTAATTACGTTAACTATACTAGGTATGATTTTAACAATTGAGAAATATAAAAATCACAAGTCATTTAAGTATAAAAATTCAAATTTAGAGCAAATAATGTAGTCATAGTAAATATGATTGAACATTTAAATTTAAAAGAATGATGGTTAACAGACACGAATGTTAAAATATAAAAAAGGAGAGTTTTACTCTCCTTTTTTATATTTTATTTCATCTCTTTAAAGTCTATATGTAAGAACAAATCTTTTACACTATCTACTTGAACATCTGTAATAATGCAATTGTATACTTTGTTATTTAGATTTAGTTGAATATAACCATCATGATTCTTAGAATCTATTAATCTAGTGAAATCTGTTTTATATACTGAAATAGGTATGCTTTTATCTAATTTGTTTCCATATATAACACCTGGAATATAGCCTTTACTTCTTATAGATTTAGTTTTTTCATTTAAATCCCTAACAAATACATTTAACATAGTATCCCCCTTATATTGATAATAATCTTAGGCTTGTTTACCTTTAATTAATACTATTAAGGATATAATATTTTTATTCATAAAATTTAGTATAAAAACAATTAAGAATACCCATTTTTAAATAAGCAATAAGTGATAACATGTTTGGTATAAATGGAGTAAGGAAATATATATAATATAAAATATTTTTATGATCTAATATATTTAATATATGTAGAAATATAAAAATCATTATTTTATAATATTATTTAGGTAGTAATAAGCAGGGGGAGAGGGGTAATGTTATTAAAAACCGAGAAAGAAGATACACAAACTAGTAATAATATAATAATGGATAATATACCATTTCCAATATGGATAAAAAATTTAGATGGAAAATTAATTGCCACGAACAAGGCATTTAAACATATATACAACTTTAGAAATAATGAAGATATAAGTGTAATAAATAACAAATGTTTAGAGTGTAGCAACAATGATATATGTAATGAAGATTTTAAGTCTGTAATTATGACTAAAGAGCCTAAGAATTTTGAAGTGTGCATAAATGGTAAATTTAGTCAGTGTTATGTTACTCCTTATATAAATGAATACGAAGAAATAATAGGTGTAATGGGTATGTTAATAGATATAACACCTTTAAAGGAAGAACAAAGTAAATTAGAAGAGAGAGAAAATATATTAAGAACAATAATAGATACATTGCCACAATACATTTTCTATAAAGATAGAGACAGTAAATATATAGGGTATAACAAAAAATGGAAAGAACATTATGATGCACTAGGAATAGGAAGTATGATAGGAAAGAATGATATTGAAACACAAACTGTATCTGAAGAAGTAGCTAGGGGATTTATGGAAGAAGATAAAGCAATAATAGAAAGTAAAAAGATGAAAGTGGTCGAGCGAAGAATCAACGGTCAAGATGGTAGAGAAATAATAGAAGAAACTATAAAAGTACCTGTGATAGATGAACAAGGTCAAGTATGGGGAATAGTAGGTATATCTAGTGATGTTACTGAAAAAACAGAACTAAAAGAAAAACTAATGAAACTTAGCTTTACAGATAGTTTAACAGGGGTATACAATAGAGCTTGTTTTGAGGAGAAAAAAGAAGAATTAAATAATATCGAACATCTTCCTATAGGAGTTATAATGGGAGATGTTAATGGTTTAAAAGTTATAAATGATACATTTGGTCATCTTGAAGGAGATAGATTATTAAAGGAAATGGCTAAGATATTAAAAAGTGTAACTAGAGAGGAAGACTTCATATTTAGGTGGGGTGGCGATGAATTTGTTATACTTATACCAAATTGTGATGAACAAAAATGTGAAGAAGCGACATCTAAAATAATTGATGAATGTGAAAAAGGTGACTTTAATCTTATTGACATGAGTATTTCTTTAGGATCATCTATAAAAAATTGTTTAGGTGAAGATATTTATACAAATCTCCAAGAAGCAGAAGAAAAGTTATATAGACAAAAGCTTTTAAATTCTAAAAGTGTAAGAAATTCCATAATATTTTCATTAAATAAATCTCTTCAAGAAAAAAATTTAGAAACTGAACAACATACTCAAAGACTAACAAATTATGCAATCAAAATAGGAAAAAGGTTAGGATTTACAACTGTTCAATTAGATGAACTAGAATTAGTAACAAAGTTACATGATATAGGAAAAATAGGTATCAGTGAAGAGATACTCTTAAAAAAAGGAAAATTAACTGAAGATGAATTTAATATAATAAAATCTCATACAGAAAAAGGGTACAGAATACTTCAAACATCAAGTGAACTATCACATGTTGCTATAGGTATTCTCGCACATCATGAAAGATATGATGGTAAAGGGTATCCACTGGGCCTTAGAGGAGAAGAAATTCCTATTATGGCTAGAATAGTAAATATAGTAGATTCTTATGATGCTATGACTAATGATAGAGGATATAATATAGTAAAAAATAAAGAAGATGCTATAAAAGAAATGATGTATTGTAGAGGTACCCAATTTGATCCTAAGATTACAGATATATTTATAGATATAATAAGCAAAGAAAAATAAAAGTATAGTAATACATAAAGTCAAAGATATATATACTTTAACTAAGATTAATATATCTTGGAGGAGTATAAAATGAGAATGTATACAAGAAAAAAAGGCCACAAAAAAGGTTCAGAAAGTAGTGTACCAAATGTACTCGCATTTACAGTAATAAGGAACTTTTTAACAGATAATAGTTATAAGGATATGAGAAAAGAGTATTTTATAAATAACTTAAGCAGCAATCAAGTAAATCAAGCTATGAAGGACATAAAGTGGTTATTTAAGGAATATAAAGGGCTAGATGTAGTTACAATTGAAGATACTTTTGGTGATACAAATAAATTTATATTATGAGTATTTAGATACAAATATTATCAAATAATAATCTAGAGTAAGCTAGTAGATAATTTCTGCTAGCTTATTTTAAAATATACAAAAAAGGTTTATTATATAAGATATAAATACATAGGAGATAATATAATGATTGTTGGAGTTATATCAGATACACATGGACTTTTGAGAAAAGAAGTGTTAGCTAACTTAAAAAATTGTAATCTTATAATTCATGCAGGTGATATAGGAAATATAAAATTACTCAGAGATTTAGAAAATATAGCTAAAGTAAAGGCAGTAAGAGGTAATTGCGATAAAGATATAGAAAGTTTAGATATCAAGGAAAAAGAAATATTAAATGTATTAGGTAAAAAAATATATTTAATACATAATATAAAAGATAAAGATATAGACTTAAAGAATCAGGATTTTGATATCGTTATATATGGTCATTCCCATAAATTATCTATAACTAAAGAAAGAAATACAATATATATAAATCCGGGATCAGTAGGGCCAAAAAGGTTTAAGCTACCTACTACTATGGTAAAATTATATATAGATTCTAACGAGGAAGTTTTAAATATAATAGATAATGAATTAATAAAATTTGAAGATATATATGTAGAAATTATAAATATCTAAAAGTAAATTAAATAAACTATTAGAGAGGATAAAAATATGTTTGGTTATGTAAAAGTTAATAAAATGGACCTAACATTTAGAGAATATGAGCATTATAGAGGATATTACTGTGGGTTATGCAAATATCTAAAAGATAATCATGGAGAGATATCAAGACTATCTCTAAATTATGATATAACATTTTTAATATTGGTTTTAACTTCAGTATATAGACCTAAGTCTTTGGTTATAGAAGAAGGATGTATAGTAAATCCATTCAAAAAGAAAAAGAAAATAACAAATGAAATTACAGAGTATGCAGCAAGTATGAATGTGCTTCTGACATATTATAAATTAGAAGATAATTTAAGAGATGATAATGGTATAAAAGATAAATTAGCATATAGTATATATAAGAAAAAGCTTAAATTAGCTTATGAAAAATATCCCAAGAAAGCTGATATAATAAAATCTCAGCTAGATCATTTATATAAATTAGAAAAAGAAAATAATACTAATATAGATATGGTATCGAATACTTTTGGAAATCTTATGGCAGAGATTTTTGCGTATAAAGAAGATGAGTTCGAGGATGATTTAAGAAGAATTGGATTTAATGTAGGTAAGTATATATATATACTTGATGCTTATGAAGATTTAGAAAAAGACTACAAAAAAGGTAGGTACAATCCATTTATAGAATATATAAATAAAAAAGATGAACTAAAAACAAGAGTAGATAAACTTATAAGCATGTCTTTAGGAATGTTGTCTAATAGTATAGATAATTTGGATATAAAGATAAATAGAGGAATAATAGAAAATATAGTGTATTCAGGAGTATATCTTAGATACCAAAATATATTAGAAAAAGGGTGTGAAGTAAATGTACAGTAATACTTATAATAATGAAATGTTTAGCCCCATAATTAAGTTAATGAATAACAAAGATTTTGAAAAGGCACATGAGCTATTAAATAAAATGAAAGATAGATGTGCAAATTGGTATTACCTAAATGGAGTATCTGCTATGAATATAGGATACTATGAAGAAGGTGAAGAATGTATAAAAAAAGCTAATGCCATAGAACCTGGTAATCCTGAATATGAAAAAGCTTTAAAACAATACAACTTCTACAGAGATGATTATAGAGATAGATCATATAGATACAACAGAAGAAGACGTTCAGACCTAGACGGTTGCTGTTGTTGTTGCTGTGATGATTGTTGTTGCTGTTGTGGAGATGATTGTTGTGAAGATTGTATGAAGCTATGGTGTTTAGATTCTTGTTGTGAGTGCTGTGGTGGTGACTTGGTAGATTGCTTCTAAGGGTATTAATATGAGTAAAAAAATAGCTTTAGGAGGAGTTTTATTAGCAATAAACATAATTTTATTAATGCTTATAAATATAATACCTATAAATACATTATTTTTAATGGGAATTGCCTCACTAGTAATTTCTATAATTATAATGGAGTTTGGTCCTAAAATGGGAGTTGTATTTTATTTAGGAGTGTTTACACTAAGCTTTTTTGTTATGGCTAATAAGTTTCAATGGATTTTATATATATTTACTTTTGGATTGTATGGACTATTCAAATATATAATAGAACAAGATAGATCAATATACATTGAATATATATTAAAATTAGTATTTGCCAATATTTCAATAGGCATTGTGTTTTTTATAATAAAAGAATTTGTATATATACCTATAAATATTTTTACAATAGTGTTTTTTGAAGTCACATTTTTAGTATATGACCATATTTATAGTTTGTTTATAGAGTATTACAATAATAAGCTTAAAAAAATATTAAAAAATATATAAATTTATAAAAAGGAGCATCTTAGAATGATTATATCAATCTAAAGATGCTCCTTATTTTATAAATTTTATTATATAAATTTAGCGAGAATACTTCATAGAATACAATTAGTTTCTATCTAACTATATTAAAAAATTCTCTTTGCTTTTCACTAATTTTTGAGTCACACTTAGAACAGTGATAAGACTTAGATATATTAGAAAATTTACCTAGATTATTATCAAATGACATTTTAGACTTATCTGTGATTCCAACTACAGTTAAATTTGAACCACAATTCGTACAATTTTGTATAGAACATAATTCATTTAAGCTCTCAATAGATATATCCTTAAGATCTTTATTACAATTGCAGCACACTACTAAGTTAGATAGTTTTCTAGAAACTTCTATGGGTTTATCATTTTCTAATGAATATTTATACTCTATAGACTCAGAAACTCTATACCCAGATTCAAAAATATTGTGATTACAATGATCACAAAGATATCTAGGAAAATATTTATTTCCTTTATTGGCATTTGAATTAGATGTAGAATCGTCTATTTTTTTCACTATTGTATCTTTATCAATATTATTACAAGATGAAGAAGCTTCAAGATAGTTAAGTATATCTAAAGACTTATTTTGTTTTGCTATGAAAATAAGATGTTCTTTTATATTAGGATAATCATTATTTCTAGAAGGTGCATTTAGGTCTATAAGGTTATTGCTTATAGCATGTTCTACTATTGATTTATAATTATATTTAATAGCAAAGAACAGCACCATTTCATCGAAAATATTATCATTTACTTTTCCTGAAAACTCAATCCACAAGTCAGGTGATTCAAGATATAAGTTTTTACTAAGCTTTTCTATAGAATCTTCTAAGTTTTTACTTGAATTATTTTCTTTAGAATTCATATTAACCTCCTTTAATAAGTTAAAAAGTCCAAGAATTATTATATCAAGGACTTTTCAAATATTTATTATTGAAAATTATCTAAATTCGATAATTAAATTTATGTTATATACTAAGGATATCTACATTCGGAGAAAGTGAATATATTATATCTTTTCTTTCGACTACTATTTTAGCAGCATTAGATATAACAGGATCTTTTGCTATATGATTTAGAAGTTCTTTAGTTGGATTTATAGCTATAGGGTTGCCAACTCTTCTTAACATATTAATATCACCATTTGTATCTCCGTAAGCATAAGAAATAGATAAGTCTATATTATATTTTTTTACGAAGTCATCAATAGCAGTGTTCTTACTTTTAGAGTCCCACATAGGAATTACTGTGCCATTGAACGTTCCATTTTCAAAAACATAATTACTTCCTATAAAATCAGTAACATTATATTTTTCAGCCATTTTTCCAACTAAGAAATCAGGACTACCAGATATAAATATTACTATGTGATTATTTTCTAAGTGCCATTTTATTCTTGAACGAGTGTATTTATACACTCTATCTGATTTAAGCTTTATAACTTGGTCACTAGTAAAATCAATATAATTTTTATCAAGTCCAATTAGAGATTCTACATATAAATTACAAACATCATCTAGATAATCATCATAATTACCTTGTCTTTTATCCCAATTCATAAAAGCATCTCTTGCATTATCGTACCATGCTTTTTGATCTATTATGTCATACTTAATGAGCTTTTTAAAATGTTCAACCATAAGAGAGTCTCTATATAGAGTACCATCTATATCAAAAAAAGCTGCTATATTTCTCATTAATATCACCTCTATTAAACATTTATTTTATTATATTACAAAATTTATTTAAGTTGTGAACTTATACAAAATAAATTTAAATTTTTTTTGGTAGATTTTATTATTTTATATTATAATTTATAGTTAATAGTTAAAATCTAATTGTAAAATATCTTATGAGATTATATGTTATTTATAACATATGTATTAATAAGAAATTATATTGATATTAAAAAAATTTATTAAATAAATATCTCCAATAAGGAAGTGATTTTGTGAAATTCAAATATGCAAAGGTAACCAATTCTAGATTAATGGGAAGTATGGGACTTTTAATAATATGGCAAGAAAAAAATGATAAGATATATCAATACTTTTTGTTAGATTCAGAAGGACTTGGGTTAGCAGACTATGTAAGCTTAAAAAATCCTACTATAGAAGAATCTCATAGAGAAGAAGAAAGGTTAATGGGTGGATTGGGAGCTGATAGAATAGATATATCAGAAGAAGAAGCTTTATTTCTAGTTAATTACTATGGAAATAAAAATTCTTACTATGAAAAACCATTACCAGGAGAGGTAAAAGAGTATATAGATATTATAGAAAATTATGAACCAAAATTAAAACTTGAAGACATATATCCTAAAATTTGCAAGAAAATTACTGATGAAGTAGAATTTATAAATTATATGACTATGAGATTTATAGCATGGGATAGAGAAAGCTTAAGATATTTCTCAGGAAGTGAAGAGATAAGTAATATGCATATTACAAATATAAATGGAACACTTCTAAAAAATAAAGTAATACCAAAAGGTAATGAAAGGTATATAAGCGAAGCACTTTACGAAGATAGTGATGGATATTATATATGTAGAATAGCTTTTAGTATATCAAAAGAAGAAAATGGATTTAAGATAAACTCTATTTTAGTAGGAGATAAAGAAGGAATTTTTGACTTTGAAGTTTTTGATGAAATATCAAAAGAAGAGTTTGTAAGCATTTATAGCTTGAAAAATAAGGAAGAGTTTATAGAAAAGTTTTATATAGATAATCCATTTTTATTAAGAAGTGATATGGAAGAGGGGACATTCTTCACTAGATTTAATTTTGATAACCATCATGTAGCAAAAGAAGTGTACCTTATAAGTAATGACATAAAAGCTATTTATTATCAAATAGGTAATGAGTTTTTTGTAGGAACTTACAATAATAGAGATAAAAAATATATAAACAAATTACTTCAATGTAATTATTCTGACTATATAGAGATTAAAGAAGAAATGTATTTTGAGGAAAATGTACTTTATGATTTCGTAGAATCTGGTGCAGATGACTTTGATTATTTCTTAGAATAGTAAATTATTGATAAAAAATAAAGCCACGACTTAACTGTCAGTGGCTTTATTCTGTATTTATAATATTGGGGGAATATTATGAGGAATACATTATTATTTTGGACAAGTTTTAAAATTTTATAACAATTAAATTAAAAAAATTTACATTTCTTCCTCATCAAATTCTTCCATGTTTATTTGAGGCATCATACCCATCATCATATAAGGATTATACATCATGCCTGGTATCATAGGCATCATCATATTAGGCATCATAGGCATACAACCCATCATCTGGGGCATCATAGGCATACTACCCATCATATTAGGCATCATAGGCATGTTACCCGGCATCTGAGGCATCATATTCATATCTTGATCCATATACATAGTTTCCATATCCATATCATCAAAATAGAAATCATTATCTAACATTGCATATTGATTATCCATCACAGGATAATTGATATAAGGATTCATATAAGTCATATAGTACCCAGAATTACCGTAGTCCATTGGGCGTTGATTATAATAAGGATTAACATACATCATAGGATCTATATAAGGTGTAGGGTATATATAATTAGGATCCATATCGCCATTTTGTTTGTGTGAGAAATTATCAAAACTCATAGTAAATCATCCCTCCTAAAGTATTACTTACTAAATAACAATTCACTTTAATAATATATATATTACTAAAAATGCTATTATGTGCATTTTATAAAAAAATAGTTAATATTAGTTGCAAAAATTTGGACATGGGCATATAATTATATATATGAACAATTATTCATATATTGTTATTAATTTGGAGGAATTAAGATATGAGTAAAAATATAAATGAAAAATTAAACTCGTGCAATTGCGAGGAGGTTCATGAAGATATAGTAAAAAGAGCTCAGACATCAATGCCAGAAGAAGAGATGCTTTATGACTTAGCAGAGTTATTTAAGGTATTTGGAGATACAACAAGAGTAAAAATTTTATATGCATTATTTTCAAATGAAATGTGTGTATGTGATATTGCAAGTTTATTAGGAATGACTCATTCTGCAATATCTCATCAGCTAAGGGTACTAAAGCAAGCTAGGCTAGTTAAATTTAGAAAAGAAGGAAAAGTAGTTTATTATTCTTTAGATGATTGTCACATAAGTAAGATATTTGATTGTGGTTTATGTCATATACAAGAAACATATAAACGATAGGAGGATTGGGTTATGGATGCTAGTAGCATAATTAGAAAAGAGCTGATTCTAGGTGGATTAAACTGCGCTCATTGTGCAGAAGTAATAAATGAAAAAGTATCTAAACTAGAGGGTGTAGAATCATCAAATCTAAACTTTATAAATAAAAAGCTTGTATTAAACATACAAGAAGGTGTAAATGAGGAAGAAATTATAGAAAAGGCTATAAAGATAATAAATGACACAGAACCAGGATTAGATATAGAAATAGTTTCAAATTCTAAAGTCATTAAAAGGGAATTAATATTAGGTGGATTAAATTGTGCTCATTGTGCAGAAGTAATAAATGAAAAAGTATCTAAGTTAGAAGAAATAGATTCTTCAAATTTAAATTTTATAAACAAAAAACTTACAGTAAATATAAGAAAATCTTTTGATGAAAAAGAGACTATAAATAAAATAGTAGGAATAGTAAATGCAACAGAACCAGGTTTAGACATACAAATAAAAAATGAAAATGGTAATGTTAAAAAATCAGAAGTTAAAGAAGAAAAGAATGATATAAATAAAAAAGATATAATAAAGTTAGTAATAGGGTCATTAGTATATATATTTGGAATATATCAAATTGCAACTGGATTTGAAAGTAAACTTGCAGATGCGATGTTTATAATAGCATATGTAATAGTAGGTGGAGAAGTTTTATTAAAAGCACTAAAAAATGCTATAAGAGGTCAAGTGTTTGATGAAAACTTCTTAATGTCTATTGCAACAATTGGAGCATTAGCAATTGGTGAATTACCAGAAGCAGTAGGAGTTATGCTTTTCTATCAATTAGGAGAATTCTTACAAGGTATAGCAGTAGGAAAATCAAGAAGATCTATAACATCACTTATGAAGATAAGACCAGATTATGCAAACTTAAAAGAAGGATCAGAACTTAAAGTAGTTTCTCCTGAAGAAGTTAAAATAGGCGATGTAATAGTTGTAAAACCAGGAGAAAAAGTTCCACTAGATGGTGTAGTTATAGATGGATACTCAATGGTAGATACATCTGCACTTACAGGAGAATCTGTATTAAGAGAAGTATCAAAAGGAGAATCTGTATTATCAGGATTTATAAATAAAAATGCCTTATTAACTATAGAAGTTACAAAAGGATTTGAAGAATCAACAGTTTCTAAAATATTAGATTTAGTTGAAAATGCAAGTAGCAAAAAATCTAAAACTGAAAACTTTATAACTAAGTTCTCAAAATATTATACACCAGCAGTAGTTATAGGAGCTGTTTTAGTAGCAGTTGTACCTCCAATTATAATACCAGGAGCTACATTTAGTGAGTGGCTATATAGAGGTTTAGTATTTTTAGTAGTATCTTGTCCATGTGCATTAGTTTTATCTATACCACTTAGTTTCTTTAGTGGAATAGGATTTGCATCTAAAAATGGTATATTAATAAAAGGAAGTAACTATTTAGAAGCACTTAGAAATGTTGACACAGTTGTGTTTGATAAGACAGGAACACTTACAAAAGGTGTATTTAATGTAACTAAGGTTAATGCAGTTGGAATATCTGAAGAAAAATTATTAGAGTACGCTGCTTTTGCAGAGGCAAACTCTAATCATCCAATAGCAAAATCAATATTAAGTTACTATGATAAAAAAGTAGATTTAGACAAAATAACTAGTTATGAAGAAATAGCAGCTTATGGAATAAAAATAAATTACAATAATGAACTTATTTTAGCAGGTAACGAAAAATTAATGAAAAAAGAGAATATATTCTATTCTAAAGCTAAAGAAGTTGGAACAGTAGTTTATATAGCTGTCAATCAAATATATAGAGGATATATAGTAATATCAGATGAAGTAAAAGAAGATAGTAAAAAAGCTATAAAAAATCTAAAATCATTAGGAATAAAAGATGTTGTAATGTTAACTGGTGATAATGAAAAAGTAGCTACAGCTATAGCAAAAGAGCTTGGAGTAGATAAAGTATACTCAAATCTACTTCCTAATGAAAAAGTAGATAAGCTAGAAAAAATATATGAAGGAAAATCAGAAAAAGAAAAAGTTATATTTGTTGGAGATGGAATAAACGACGCTCCAGTTTTAGCTAGAGCTGATATAGGTATAGCTATGGGAGGATTAGGTTCAGATGCTGCTATAGAAGCTGCCGATGTAGTTTTAATGACAGATGAACCAAGCAAAATTTCTAAAGCAATAGAAATAGCAAACAAAACTAATAAGATAGTATGGCAAAATATAATATTTGCATTAGCTGTAAAAGCTATAGTTTTAATATTAGGAGCAGGTGGAGTTGCTACTATGTGGGAAGCTATATTTGCAGATGTTGGTGTTGCATTAATAGCAGTATTAAATGCAATGAGAGCTATGAGATAGAAGTAAAAAACGAACTCAATTGAGTTCGTTTTTTTTATTTAAAGTATATTTTATATATTAATTAAGAAAAATAAGAATTGTAAGGTTTATTTAAGATTAATTTTACAGAAATTTAAATTTATTTATATATAATGAATAAACATATGTGAAAAATAAAGTATACATATTAAAAATTTATTATGAAAAAATGATTTTTAGAAGAAATTACAAAAGGAGAAATAAACCATTAATGAAGAAAAAACCTAGTAAAGCACTTATAATAATCTCAACTATTATAGTTTTGTTAGTATTAACTATATTAAGTAACATTGTATTAAATAAAGTATATAAGACTAAATATGAAGAATTTGATTCTGTAGATAAAGAAATGTTTGTACAGTTATCAAGTATATATAAACAATTTAATGAAAATGGTGAAAAATTATGGAACAATAAATATAAATTAAATAAGGAGCCTATAATTCTAATAAGAACTAATAAAGTTAAAGGGATTATAAGAAAGTATGCCTATGCGGTTAACGTAAAAGGAATTGAAAAAAGCTTTCTTGCAAGGAAAATTAATATGCCTAAATCTTTAAATCTACCAGAAGTTTATAGAATAAGTAAGTTTGATATAAGTCTGATTTCAACCTGGGCGCCTTCAAATTTTGGTACTGTAGATATTAATGGTAAAAGTATTTTTTATTTTAAATATCACCCTAAAATGATAGAAAATCCAGAATTATATTTTGATTTTACTTCATTTTTATTACATGAATCATTCCATACATATAAGCAAAAAGATTGGACATATGATAAAGGTGATGGAGAGTATATAGAAAATTATCCAGTAAATAAAGAAAACTATGCTTTAATGGGATTAGAATTTAAGCTTTTAGATAAATGCATGGAAACTAATAACAAAGAAGAAGTTAAGAAGTACCTAAAACAATGGACAACTGTACGTGCTTATAGATATAAAAAATGGCCACAGTTAGTAGTAGAAACAAACACAGAAGCAATAGAAGGAACTGCAAGATACATTGAATATAAATATAGTGATTTAACAGGAGGAAAGTTAACTGTACTTGCAAAAAAAGAAAGTCCATACTATGTTACATTTATGCAGGCATATGATTATATTGCAAATGGTCAAGCAGAATCGCCATCTTATTTAGAAAGATCAATGAAGTATGAAACGGGATCTGCTTTAGGGTTGGTAATGGATAAAATAGATATAAATTGGAAAAAAGGCATAGAAGATCGTAAAGATAAAAATGGAGAAACTCAATATAAAATACTAAAGAAATACTTTAACATCTCAGATAAAGATATTACAGAAGATAAAATAAATCAGATAAAAGAAGAAAATGATTATAATGAATTACTAAAACAAGGACAAAAAATAGTTGATTTAGTAAATAACAATAATTAAAAAAATATATAAATAAGAGCAAGGTTATGCAAAAAATAGCTTTGCTCTTATTTATTTTGCCAGATAATTTATATTAAATAAGAAAAATTTGAATTGTAAGGTTTATTTAAGATTAAGTTTATGATGGTGTAAATCTAGATATATATAATAAATTTGTAATCACAAGAGAGGAGAACAAACATGTTAAGATGGGAATTAAAAAAAATAGTTAAAAATAAAACCTCAATAATAGCACTTATACTTATGGGACTTTTATTTATACAAATTGGATTTGTAAAGCCCATGTTAGAAACTGAAAATGAATATTTCGATGAAAGTAAAAATGAATATATAGTAGACAAAAGGCCAGGAGATGTAATAGCACAGGAAAAATTGGACAATAAAGTAAATGAGATAAAATCGATTGCTAATAAAAATACTCATGGTTTAAAAGATGAAAATGAAAAGCAAATTAGCAAAATGTCAAAAGAAAAGCTAAGTAAAGATAATGGTGAAAAATATAAAGATGTAACATTCTATCAAGTATTTGAAAATAGAGCAACTTTTCCTTTAGCTACACTACTTATCGTAGCTATAATAGTTACACTTTCTTCAAATTTATATACAGATGAAAGATTATCAAATGTAGATACTATAATCTTATCATCTAAAAACAAATATAAAGCTTTAAATTCAAAGCTTTTAATATCAATAATTTTACCAATTATTGTTTATGCAATTTATTTAATTGCAACTTTTATAGCAACATATATTCAATATGGGGCTCCTGTAAATGGAGGCTTACAAGCATATAGGATATCTAATATAGCAAGTTTAGTTAGAGAAATGAGTATTGTTCAATATATAGCCTCTGAAATAGGGGTAATATCTTTAGTATTTATAGCTATATCAATATTCTCAGCTTTATTTTCATTTATAACGAAAAACTCGATACAATCTATATCTTGTTCGATTTTATTTATAGCTATGGGAAAAATACTGGTATTTTTTAAATTTTTACCTTATGAATTAATGCTGATAATACACCAATGTAGTTTTATAGATATACTTTCAAAAAATAGTTTTATACCTACTGCATATATGGGTCAAATTAAATTATTTTCAATGAATTTTGACTTAGTTATAACTTGTTTAAGTACATTAGGATTAATAATTGTATCTGGGATACTACTAAATGTTTACGTATTTAAGAAAGTACTAAATAGATAAATAAAAATATGGAGGAAGTAAAAATGAATAAATTAGAAATTGTAAATTTAACTAAAACATATAAACATAAAAATGCAAATGAAAATATAAGTTTAACTTTAAATAGTGGAGTATATGGTTTATTAGGTCCTAATGGAGCTGGTAAATCAACTTTAATGAAACAATTAGCAACTATAACAACACCAAGTAGCGGGAAAATATTATATAACGAAAAAGATATAGTATCTTTAGATGATGAATATAGAGCTTTAGTTGGATATTTACCACAAGATTTTGATGCATATAAAAACTTTAAAGCGAGAGAGTTTTTAATGTACATGGCGGCGCTTAAAGGAATGAATAATAGTGAAGCTAAGAAAAAAGTAGATGAGTTATTAAAATTAGTAGGTCTTTATGAAGTAAGAAATAAGAATGTGTCTAAGTTTTCTGGAGGAATGAAAAGAAGAGTTGGTATAGCACAGGCATTACTGAATAACCCTAAGATATTAATATTAGATGAACCAACAGCAGGTCTTGACCCTCAGGAGAGAACTAGATTTAGAAATTTATTATCAAATATAGGAACGGAAACAATAGTAATACTTTCAACTCATATAATTTCTGATATAGAGTCAGTAGCTAAAGAAACTATTATGATAAAAGATGGTAAATTACTTCTAAAAGGAACTCATAGAGAAATTTTAGAAGACATGAAAGGTAAAGTATATACAATAACTACAAAAAATGAAAGTGAAGTAAATGAGATTCAAAGAAACTACAAAGTAGTAAGTATAAATCGTGGTGTTGAAGATACTCAACTAAGAATAATAAGTGATAAAGCGCCATCATATGAAAATACAAAACTAACAGAACCAAGATTTGAAGATGTTTACATGTTCTATTTTGAGTTAGAAGATGCAAGGGAGGTATAATCATGTTCTCAGTTGTCAAGGCAGAGATAAAAAAGAATTTTAAGTTTGGAGTAATTATTGTTTGGATGTTAACAATATTTTTAGCATATAGCTCTACTTATAATTTTGATATTAATGAGACATATGCAAATTTATTTTCTAAATGGTTTGGCCTTGCTCCATTTATGGGATTAACTATGTTTATGATGTTTTCAGGAAGTTTTATTATAGAGTATAATTCAAACATGGATGGATTGATAAAAGCTACAAAAAATGGTAAGAAACAGTTAGTTATAAGTAAATTTATAGCAGCTGGAGTAAGTGCTAGCATAGTAAATCTTTCAATATTATATACAATGGTATTAAGAGCATTAGTATCCTTAAACTTTAAAGGATTAGATACTCCATTAAAGAATTTATGGTACTTTGGAAATAGCGGATCTAATATAACAGTAATTCAAATGATATTAATGATGACTATCAACATAATAATAGGATCATTCTTACTAGCAGCTTTAGGATTATTTTTATCATCTATAAGTAAAAATGCAATAGTACCATTTTTAATAGGTGGAGCATGTATGGCAATACCTTACTTTATGGAGGCTAGAGGTATGGTTAGTAATGTTTTAGAATGGCCTATATTAGGAATGTATGCAACTCCAATTATAAGATATAAACTACCATTAAGTATATGGGCTGTATTTATAGGGACAAGTGTAGTGGGAGTAGTATTATTTTACAATTTAGCTAAGAGAAGTTTTTTAAGTGAAAGATAATATATAAATATAAATAATTTAGAAATAATAAAAAGAAAAGCAAAACATTAGTTATGCTTTTCTTTTTTCATTAGAAATAAAAGTTATAAAATATGGTATAAATTAAATATAAAAAAACGTAAAATTAAAAAATAATATGTAGTAAGAAAAATTATATGAAGTGATAGGAGGGTTTTAAGTGGAGTCTTTAATAAGAAAAAGTAAGATATTAGTAGTAGATGACGAAGTAGAGATATTAAATCTAATAAAAAAGGCACTTAAAAAAGAAGGATTTGAAAATATTTATATAGCTGATAATGGAACTAATGGATTAGAAATATTCAAAAATGAAAATCCAGATTTAGCCATACTAGATATTATGCTTCCGGATATCGAAGGATATGATGTATGTAAAAAAATAAGACAAACATCAGACATACCAGTATTATTTTTATCAGCGAAAGGAGAAGAATTAGATAAATTAGTAGGGTTATCTATAGGTGCTGATGATTATATAACAAAGCCATTTAGCATAAAAGAACTAGCACTTAGGGTAAAAATTCAACTTAGAAGAAGTAAGAAGCAAATTAATATAGAAGAAAAAAAAAATAATAATATTATAAAAGTAGGGCCATTTGAAGTGAATGAGCAGACTTTAGAGGTAAAGAAAAATGGAGAATTATTAGAATTAAAGCCTAAAGAATTAAAGATGTTTATGTATATGGTAAAACATAAAAATCAGATAATAAGTAAAGAAAAGTTTTGTGATGAAGTATGGGGAGATGATTTTATAGGATATGATAATACCATAATGGTTCATATAAGAAGACTGAGAGAAAAGATAGAAGATAATCCTTCAAAGCCAGAATATATAATAAATGTAAAAGGGCTTGGATATAAGTTTTTAGTAAAAGAATAGATAGCTAAGGATGATTTAGTATGAAATGGAAATTGACTTTAAAGTACCTTTTATCAACTGTAATAGTAGCTATGATAGTTGTTCAATTAAATATAGCTATAGCTATTTTTATATCTGTTATGATAAATGCGGATTCTTCACAAAATGGACATGGAATATTTAATAATGTAGAGGCATTTGTAAGAGATTTTAATAAAAATATTTTTAATGATACAGATGATATAAATAACGTTTATGTGAATGATAAAGGTAAAGAAATATTAAAAAAAGATAAAATGTGGATACAAATATTAGACAGTGATGGAAGTGTAATTTACAAGTATAATGCACCTAATAATATCCGAAATAAATACACACCTGTTCAGTTAATAAATACATATAAATATGCTGGAGTAGAAGATAATAAATCTACAGTTTTAGTTGCTGAAAAAAATATAAATAATTACTCATATACATACCTAATTGGATTTCCAATGAACAAGGTGAGTAGAACTAGTATAGTTACTGAATCTGAGTCATTAAGAAATATAATATCAAAAGTTATATTGGCGATTATAATAGTAGACTGTATAGTAGCTACAGTGATAGGGTATATATTTAGTAAATCTTTAACTAAACCTGTAAAAAGTATAATTGGTGGAGTTGAAGATCTAGCTGGTGGAAACTATGAATCATATTATAAAGAAAAAGGAATATACAAGCCAGTATTTAATAAATTGAATAATTTAGCAGACACATTAAAATCAAATGAAAGAGAAAGAAAAAAAATCGAATCCATGAGAAATGAGTGGATAGCAAATATCTCTCATGATATAAAAACACCTTTAGCATCTATAAAAGGATATGCAGAATTAATGTCTAGCGGATATGATATAGAAGTAGATGAAGTATCTCAATATGCAGAGATTATAGATAGTAAGGCAAACTATATAAAAGAATTAGTTGATGATTTAAATTTAACTATGAAGCTAAAAGATGGATATTCAAATATATCCAGGGAAGAAAATAATATAGTATCACTGGTTAGAGGATGTATTATAGATATACTTAACAACCCTAAATATAATAATGTATATATAGATTTTAATTTGAAAGAAGATAATATAGTATTGAAAATAGATGAATTACTAATGAAGAGAGCAATAAATAACCTCTTATACAACTCTATTATTCACAATAATGAAGATGTAAGTATAAAAGTAAATATAATTTTGGATGAAAAGACACATATAATTATTGAAGATAATGGAAGGGGAATATCTGAAGAAGATCTTAAGTATATATTTGAGAGATATTATAGAGGAACTAATACAGGTTATGCTCATAAAGGATCAGGCTTAGGTATGGCCATAAGTAGAGATATTGTAAAGGCTCATAATGGAGATATAAAAGTAGAAAGCAATATAGGTAGTGGTACAAAAATAGAAATAATACTTTAGATAAATAAAAAAGGAGACTAATCAAAACTGATAGTTCTCCTTTTTTATTATATGACAAAATTAAATACACAGAAAAAATGAGTTAAACTTCCAAGCATTATAAATATGTGGAAGATTTCGTGAAAACCTAAGTATTTAAATTCTAAAAATTTTGGTTTAGTTGCATATATTAAAGCTCCTATAGTATAAAAAACTCCACCTAATACAAGTAAAGAAAGTCCATGGAATGATAAAGCTTTATATAATGGACTAATAAGAAATATAGAAATCCATCCCATAGCAACATATATAGCTGTTGAAATCCATCTAGGGCAGTTAAACCAAATTAATTTAAAAGATATGCCAGCAATAGCAGTAGCCATTATAACTCCAAATAAAATCCATCCAGTAGGACCATCTAAAGCTATCAAGCAAAATGGTGTATATGAACCTGCTATTAAAACAAATATCATAGCGTGGTCTAATCTTCTTAAAAATCCTATTACCTTATCACTAGAAATAACTAAATGATAAGTTGCAGAAGCTGCATATAGAAGAATCATACTTAATCCAAATATTATTACAGCTGTTAGCTCTAAAGTAGATGGGGTATTTAATGTTGTTTTTATTACCAATGCTAGTAGACCAATAAAGGATAAGATTGCACCAGCAAGGTGTGTGAAACCATTAATTGGCTCTCTAAGATAATTATTCATAATTTACCTCCATAAATTAAAGTTGAATATATAATTCATTTTAAACGTTTTTACATAAATAAGTAAATAAACCAACAAATTATAACAAAATTAGTATCTGGTTTTAATACTATATTACTATTATACTCTAATTTGTAAATGTATATATACTTTAAAAAAATTTTTCAATAAAAAATAAAACCAAATTAACTGGAAATTCTCTTAAATACAAGAGTTTTGGATATATTAATTTATGTTTAAAATATAAATAATAATAATTTTTTTAAAAAAGTTTTAAAAAAGTGTTGACGATATAAATGTAAGGTGATATAGTATTACTTGTCCTTAAGAAAAGGGCAAAAACGAAAATGAACTTTGAAAATTAAACAGTAGGTTAATTTATATAACTGATTCTTAAAAGAATCGAAAACAAACCAAGCCAGATATTCAGATAATGATAGTCTGAGCAGGTAACAACTTTTATTTGAGAGTTTGATCCTGGCTCAGGATGAACGCTGGCGGCGTGCCTAACACATGCAAGTCGAGCGATTTACTTCGGTAAAGAGCGGCGGACGGGTGAGTAACGCGTGGGTAACCTGCCCTGTACACACGGATAACATACCGAAAGGTATGCTAATACGAGATAACATGTTTTTATCGCATGGTAAAAATATCAAAGCTTTTGCGGTACAGGATGGACCCGCGTCTGATTAGCTAGTTGGTAAGGTAACGGCTTACCAAGGCGACGATCAGTAGCCGACCTGAGAGGGTGATCGGCCACATTGGAACTGAGACACGGTCCAAACTC
>NZ_JADMRK010000007.1:0-28039 GCF_015560225.1 Romboutsia sp. BSD2780061687b_171204_C1
GAGTTTGGACCGTGTCTCAGTTCCAATGTGGCCGATCACCCTCTCAGGTCGGCTACTGATCGTCGCCTTGGTAAGCCGTTACCTTACCAACTAGCTAATCAGACGCGGGTCCATCCTGTACCGCCAGAGCTTTGATAAGAAAGCCATGCGACTTTCTCATGTTATCTCGTATTAGCATACCTTTCGGTATGTTATCCGTGTGTACAGGGCAGGTTACCCACGCGTTACTCACCCGTCCGCCGCTCTTTACCGAAGTAAATCGCTCGACTTGCATGTGTTAGGCACGCCGCCAGCGTTCATCCTGAGCCAGGATCAAACTCTCAAATAAAAGTTGTTACCTGCTCAGACTATCATTATCTGAATATCTGGCTTGGTTTGTTTTCGATTCTTTTAAGAATCAGTTATTATAAATTAACCTACTGTTTAATTTTCAAAGTTCTTATTTACACTTTATTTTGTGTTTTTCGTTTTGCCTTTTTCTTAAGGACAAGTAATACTATACCACCTTATTTTTATAACGTCAACACTTTTTCAAAACTTTTTTTAATTTTATTTTGCTATCTTAGTTTCATATATATTTACTTGTTCTCTAGCTTTAGTAATTTCAACACTTCTAGCTTTTTTATTTTTACTTAAATCTAAAATTTTTATTACATCTTTGCAAAAATAAATCATAATTTCTCCAACTAATAAACTAACACATATTAAACATATCCAATTCATAACCCCAAACATACTATTTCCCCCTAAACTTAATTTTATGTATTTTTCTATATTTTTATTAAGCTTTCCTTTATAAAAATTAATCTATATATCTTCATTTTTTATTTTTTTAATATCCTTTCTCCCATTGGGATACTATATTCTTCACTATTTTGTATATTTTTTTAATGATTCTTGCTAAAAATTATATTTTATTATTTAATCTTTTATCAATTTTTTGCATAGTAAATAAGATTTTTAACGCTTAAAATACATTACTTCTAGTTGTAAGCGCTATATTATATTTAAACCTTAATTATCATTAAATCAAAATAAAAACCCTATAAAATAGCTTTTAAAAGCTATTTTATAGGGTTTTTATTCATAATCTATTCTTCGTCTGCTTTGTTGCTTGTAGAGTTATCTATTGGTTTCATTGTTGGGAATAAAATTACGTCTCTTATAGATGGAGAATTTGTTAATAACATCATAACTCTATCTATACCTATTCCTAATCCACCAGTTGGAGGAAGACCTACTTCTAGAGCATTTACGAAATCTTCATCCATATCACAAGCTTCGTCATCTCCTAATTCTTTCTTTCTTAATTGGTCCATAAATCTTTCTTTTTGATCTATTGGATCATTTAACTCAGAGAATGCGTTAGCTAATTCCCACTTATTTGCGAATGCTTCGAATCTATCTGTTTTTCTTGGATCTTCTACATTTCTCTTAGCAAGTGGAGATACTTCAACTGGATGGTGAGTTATAAATGTAGGTTGGATTAACTTATCTTCTCCAAATTCTTCGAACATTGCATTTATAACTTCTCCTCTTCTCATTCCAGGAGTTATTTCTATTCCTTTTTCTTTAGCAACTGCTAAAGCCTCTTCATCTGTGTCTATTTTTGAGAAATCTACACCAGTATATTCTTTAACACAGTCTTCCATAGTCATTCTTCTCCATGGAGGAGTGAAGTCTATTTCAGTTCCTTGATAATTTACCTTCATGCTTCCTGTAGCAGCTTCAGCCATATAAGCTATAACATTTTCAGTTATATCCATCATATCTGTGTAATCTGCATAAGCTTGGTATAATTCTATAGCAGTATACTCTGGGTTATGCTTTATAGACATACCTTCATTTCTAAACATTCTACCCATTTCGTATACTTTATCAAATCCACCAACTATAAGTCTCTTTAAGTATAATTCGTTGGCAATTCTCATGTACATAGGTATATCTAGTGTATTGTGATGAGTTATGAAAGGTCTAGCATTAGCCCCACCAGCTATAGTATTTAATATTGGTGTTTCAACTTCTAAGAATCCTCTTTCATCTAGGAAAGATCTTAAAGCTTTTAATGCTTTAGTTCTAGTTAAGAAAGCATCTTTAACTTCTGGGTTAACTATTAAGTCAACATATCTTTGTCTATATCTTAAATCTTGGTCTTTTAATCCATGATATTTTTCTGGTAATATTTGAAGTGATTTAGATAATAAAACAACTTCATTTGCTTTTACAGAGATTTCTTCTTTTTTAGTCTTGAATACTTCACCTTCAAGCCCTATTATATCTCCTATATCATATGTAGAGAATATAGCATACTCTTCTTCACCTATTCTATCAAGTCTAACGTAGCATTGTATTCTTCCATCTTGATCTTGTATATCGATGAATCCTGCTTTACCTTGAAGTCTCTTACTCATTATACGTCCAGCTATTCTAACTACTTTTCCTTCAAATTCTTCAAAGTTATTTTTTATTTCCATAGAGTTAGTAGTTCTGTCATATCTACTTTGGTGGAAAGGATCTCTTCCCATTTCTTGTAGCTTAGCTAACTTATCTCTTCTTATTTGAAGAACTTCACTAAGTTCTTCTTGAGTTTGATCATTATTCATTTGTTGATCATTATTCATTTGTTTTACCTCCCATATTATCTTTTTATTTCTAATATTTCAAACTTAGCAACTCCGTCTGGTACTTGTACTTCTACAACATCTCCTATAGTTCTTCCTAAAAGAGCTTTTCCTACAGGAGATTCATTTGATATTCTTCCTTCATATGGGTCTGCTTCTGCTGAACCTACTATTGTATATTCAACTTCTTCATCAAATTCAACATCGTTTACTTTAACTATTGAACCTATAGTAACAACATTAACATCTATTTGACTTTCATCTATGATAACAGCTCTTCTTATCATACTTTCTAACTTCATTATTCTCTCTTCAACTTGAGCTTGCTCATTCTTAGCTTCATCATACTCAGAGTTTTCAGATATATCTCCAAAAGATATAGCTACCTTTATTCTATCAGCAACTTCTCTTCTTCTTACAGTTTTTAAAAACTCTACTTCTTCCTCTAACTTATCGAATCCTTCTTGAGTTAACAGTATTTCTTTCTTATCTTCCATGACCCCTACAACTCCTTCACTATGTATTTGGGCATAAGCCCAATTTTTAAATTTTGCTCAAAATATACATTTTTAATTTATGCGCTATATTATAAGTTACTCTTATTTCAATGTCAAGCAGTCTTCCATATACTCACGTAGCTTAGATACTACTTCTTCATGGCTTTCTATCTTATTTATTTCATCTCTAACTCTAGCAGAGTTTTTAAGTCCTTTTAGGTACCAACCTATATGCTTTCTCATTTCTCTTACAGCAACATATTCTCCATGCTCTTTTACCGCTAAATCTAAATGTTTAATAGAAGTGTTTATCTTTTCTTCTAATGTTGGTTCTGGTAATATCTCACCAGTTTGCATGTAATGATTTATTCTCTTGAATATCCATGGGTTACCTTGAGCCCCTCTACCTATCATTATAGCATCACAATTTGTTTTGTCTAATATATTTCTAGCATCTTCTACTGTAAATACATCTCCATTTCCTATGACAGGTATACTTATATTTTTCTTTATTTCACCTATTATATCCCAATCTGCTTTTCCAGAATAATATTGTTCTCTAGTTCTACCATGTATAGCTAAAGCACTTATACCACAAGCTTCTGCTATTTTAGCTATCTCCACTGCATTTATGCTATTGTCGTCCCAACCTTTTCTTATTTTTAAAGTTACTGGCTTATCTGAATTTTTAACTACGGCCTTTAAAACTTCTTCAGCGAGCTTAGGATTTTTCATAAGAGCTGATCCATCACCATTTTTAACAACTTTAGGTGCTGGACATCCCATATTTATATCTAATACTTCATTTGGGTATTCATTCATTATTTGAGCAGCCCTTCCCATAAACTCTGGGTCTGAGCCAAATATTTGAACTGCTACTGGATGCTCTACATCTTCTATTTTAAGCATTTTTTTAGTATTCTCATCATCATAACATAATGCCTTAGCATTTATCATTTCCGTATAAAGCATTCCACAGTTTTGTTCTTTACATATAAGCCTAAATGGTAAGTCTGTTACACCAGCCATTGGCGATAAAAAGACTTTATTTTCAAGCTCTAAATTTCCTATTTTTATCATTTGTCTCCTCCTATATGATGTATTTTTATTATTTATATATATCCATAAATTAATTCATTATCACAAAATTCATAATTTAGATACATATTTTGAAATTGATTTATTCAAAAAAAGAATTGGGCAAATAACCCAATTCCCTCTATTCTTTGTTCTTCTCGTATATTAATCTTAATCCTTCTAAAGTTAAGTATTTATCTACATAGTCTATAGAATCTGTTTCTGATGCTATAAGAGTTGATAATCCTCCTGTAGCAACAACTTTTATGTTTTCATAATCAAGTTCTTTTTTCATCATTTCTATTATCTTATCAACTAATCCCACATATCCATAAACTATTCCAGCTTGCATAGCTGATACAGTATTTTTGCATACTGTAGTTCCTGGTTTTATAAGTTCAACTCTAGGAAGTTTTGATGCTCTTTGGAATAAAGCTTCACTTGATATCTTTATCCCTGGAGCTATAGTACCTCCTAAGTATTCACCTTTATCAGATATAGCACAGAATGTTGTAGCTGTTCCAAAATCAACTATTATAAGTGGATATTTGTACTTTTCTATACCAGCAACAGCATTTACAATTCTATCTGCCCCTACTTGCTTAGGATTGTCGTATTTTATATTCAATCCTGTTTTTATCCCAGGACCAACTATCTTAGGATTTATGTTACAGTATTTTATACAAAAATTTTCAAGAGAATGCATTACATTTGGTACAACTGAAGATATTATTATATCCTCTATTTCATTTATATCTATATTATCAAATTTAAATAAGTTACTTATTAACATTCCATATTCATCAGACGTCTTTTCTTTGTCTGTGTTTATTCTCCAGTCTTTTATTAACTGTTTTTCTTTATATATACCTAAAACCATATTGGTATTTCCAACATCAAATACTAAAAGCATTTATTATTAACCTTCTTTCTACCTTTTGATGACTTTTTTTAGGGCCATTATAACAGGTGATACTACTAAAGCTCCAATTATCGCTTCAGGTATACCATTTGTTGCTGCAAGAGTAAATATAAATGTTCCTGCAGTAGAAGCACTTGCCCCACTTACTTCAGCAAACCTAGCTCCATATAAGATATAAATCATGCCTAAAACACCTGCTGTGTTTATTATAGAACCTAATCCTCCGGCTAATAATCCTGATATAGATGCTTTTTTAGTTAACTTCATGGCGAATTCATATATATAATACGCTAGTATTCCTATCAACACTCTTGGAAGTATAGACACTAGTGGATTAATAAATGCGAAAGATGTTATCGTAGGTTGATTCAATGCCTTTATAAGGCTAGTCAGACCAAATATAAACCCTACTGTAGCTCCAACTATAGGACCTTCTATAATTGAACCTATGATAACAGGTACATGCATTATAGTTGCATTAGTGGGTCCTATAGGTATATACCCTATCCCTGGTATCATTGACATCATAATAGATACTGCGGAAAGCACACCTATTATAGCCATCTTTCTTACGTTCACATTTTTTGTAGCTTTTGTTTGCACGTTCATAAAATACACCTCCGTTCCAGCTCATAAAGATGCCGGACTTCTTAAATTATTTAGTTTTTTTAATTCCCTTGATATCAAGTCAGGCTCCTATATCTCAAGGATGCCAGCTGTAACAAGAATAATTGTATCAATAGGAAATAACATTGTCAACAATTCTTAGTTTCCTATTATTTCTTTATATGAAGGTATATTCTTTATAGAATTTGCATTTTTTATTGCATTTATTACACTTTTTTCTACAACCTCTGTAGCTATAGAACTAACTAAAGTTATATCTGACTCTATTTCCCCTGTAGCCATTGTGAAAATTGTATCTCCATCATGAGGTGTATGTATAGGGAATATAGATTTTGCATAACCATTATGTGCCACTTGAGATACTTTCTTGCACCCTGCTTTATCCAGCTTAGCATTAGTAACAACTACCCCTATAGTAGTGTTATCTATGCTAAATCCACCTTTTGAGAATCCTTCTTTCAAAATATCATAAGTGCTAAGATTTTTCTTTTTACTATCATCTAAAACCCCAGCTATTAATTTCCCATCTTCATACACATCTCCAAAAGCATTTACAGCAACTAATGCAGATACAACTAATCCATTTTCTAATTCTATAGAATAGCTTCCTATTCCACCTTTCATACAGTATTCTGGTCCTCTTATCTTTCCTACTGTAGCTCCACATCCTGCACCATAATTACCTTGTCTTAACTCTTTATCTGTGGCAACTTCACAAGCCTTATACCCCATATCTATATTTGGTCTACATTTTGGATCCCCTACTATTAAATCAAATAATACAGCTCCAACTACTATAGGTACTTTAGCTACTCCAACATCAAACCCTATATTATGTTCTTCCAAATATTTGCTTACTCCACATGTAGATTCTAATCCAAATGCAGAGCCACCAGACAGAACAACTGCATGTACTTTTTGTATCATATTTATAGGATCTAATAAATCAGTTTCTCTTGTACCCGGCGCTGAACCTCTAACATCTACTCCACATGTAGCACCTTCTTCACATATAACAACAGTACATCCTGTTAACCCTTCAGTATCTTGAACTTGACCTACTTTTATACCTTTTACATCTAAAATATTGTTATACATATCCTTTAATCCCCCTTATAGAAATCTCTCCTGATATAATCTCTTTAATAGAACCATCATTTCTCTTTATAATTAAATTTCCCTCTTCATTTATATCTAAACATCTAACTAATTCTTTTTCTTCGCCTCTTATGGTGTATATTTCCTTTCCAATTATAGCTGAATGTCTTCTACAAATATCTAAAACTTTTTCTTTTGAATTATTATTTATATACTCTAGATACAGACTTTCAAATTCTAATAATATATTCCTTACTATATCGACTCTAGATACAATATAATTTTCCTTATATAGAGATGTAGCTACATCACATATTTCCTGGGAAAACTCCATAGTTTTTACATTTATTCCAATACCTAAGACAATATGATTAATTCTTTCTATTTCTGCGGATAGTTCAGTTAATATTCCACATATTTTTTTTTCATTTAATATAATGTCGTTTGGCCATTTGATTTTAGCATTTACACCTAGCTTATTTAAAGCTTCCACTATACTTGCTCCTGCTATTAATGTTATGAATGGTGCCTTATATGGAACTATATTTGGTTTAAGTATTATACTCATCCATATTCCTTCATATGAATTAGAATGCCAATTCCTACCTAGCCTACCTCTACCTTTTGTTTGCTCTTCGCTTATAATAACCGCACCTTCAGACTCTTCATTACCTATCTTCTTAGCATAATCATTTGTAGAATCAATTGTGTCGAAATGAATAATTTTCTTACCTAAAATTTTAGTATGTAGATTATGGTATATATTATCATAAGTAAGTAAATCATCAGGCTTTTCTATCAATCTATATCCTTTCTTGTTTACCGATTCAATATTATACCCCTCTTCTCTAAGAGACTTTATATGTTTCCAAACAGCTGCTCTAGATATTCCTAATTTTTTAGATAATTCTTCCCCTGAAATAAATTTACTTTTATTATCTAATATTTCTTGTATTATCTTTTTTCTCATCCTTCACCTCTATCTATATAACATTTATACAACCATATTACTTTTTAATTTATAACTAATTATACATTATCTATTAATATTTTCACATTTCAAATAACTTATAATTTTAATTTATTTTTAATCAACACTACATTAATTAGTATTCTAATAAAATAACTATTTATTTAACACTCTAAAGCTTTATCTATTCAATAAGAATAAAAATATCACCATTCATTATAAAAAGATTTATAACCTATTACATTAGCTTTAATTTTATATTTTATTAATATACTAAATGCATTATAGATTTATAGTATAAAAAAGAACCTTGATTAATCAAGGTTCTTTCTTATACTACTTGTTATCTATATCATTTTGAGTAGTGTCTTCATTTGTAGTATTTTCTAGGTTATTATGTTTTACTTCAAACTCTTCTGTTGTTATAGCAGTTGTATCAACTTTAGATTCATTATTTTCTAAAGGCAATTCTTTATCAAAAGCTTTTATAAATTGCTCTGCATCTAAAGTTTCATGTACTAATAATGCTTGAGCTATATACTCTAAACTATCCATATTATCTTGTAGTAATTTTTTAGTTCTAGCATAAGCTTCATCAACTATTCTGCTTACTTCCTTATCTATTTCATAAGCTATTTCTTCTGAGTAATTCTTTTTAGAATTGAAGCTATTTCCTAGGAATACCTCATCCTCTTGATCACCAAATGCCATAGGTCCAAGCTTTGAACTCATTCCATATTTAGTAACCATACTTCTAGCTGTAGATGCTACTCTTTCTAAGTCATTTGATGCTCCTGTAGATATATCATCTAAAACTAATTCTTCAGCAACTCTACCACCTAGTAAGACAACTATATTTTCTTTCATTTCATTCTTTGTTGCGTAGAATTTATCTTCAACAGGAAGTTGCATAGTAAATCCTCCTGCTCTTCCTCTTGGTACTATTGTAACTTGATGAACTGGACTTACATGTTCAAGTACGTGCGCACAAACGGCATGACCTGCTTCATGATATGCTGTAAGTCTTCTTTCAGGTTCACTTATTACTCTAGATTTCTTAGCAACACCTGCTATAACTTTTGTTATAGCTTCTTCTATTGTTTCCATTTGGATTTTCTTTTCTCTTTTTCTAGCTGTTAATATAGCAGCCTCATTCATTAAGTTCTCTATATCTGCTGGAGTAAATCCAGGTGTTCTCTTAGCTAAAACTTCAATATTAACATCATCTGCTAATGGCTTATTCTTAGAATGAACCTTAAATATAGCTTCTCTACCTTTAACATCTGGTGCTCCTACAACTACCTGTCTATCAAATCTTCCTGGTCTAAGTAATGCTGGATCAAGTATATCTGGTCTATTAGTTGCAGCCATTATTATGATTCCTTGATTAACACCAAAACCATCCATTTCAACTAGAAGTTGGTTAAGTGTTTGTTCTCTCTCATCATGACCTCCACCAAGACCTGCTCCTCTTTTTCTACCAACAGCATCTATTTCGTCTATAAATATTATAGCTGGTGCATTCTTTTTAGCTTGTTCAAATAGGTCTCTAACTCTAGATGCCCCTACCCCAACAAACATTTCAACGAAGTCAGAACCACTTATACTAAAGAATGGAACTCCTGCTTCTCCTGCAACTGCTCTTGATAAGTAAGTCTTACCTGTACCCGGAGGACCTACCATAAGTATACCTTTTGGTATTCTTGCTCCTAAATCAATATACTTTTTAGGGTTTTTCAAGAAGTCTACAACTTCTTGTAAATCTTCTTTTTCTTCATTTAAACCTGCTACATCTTTAAATGTAACTCTAGTTTTTTCGTCATCTTTATGAACTTTAGCTTTTGACTTACCGAAGTTCATAACCTTTCCGCCTCCGCCTTGAGACTGATTCATGAAGACAAACCATATTATTACCATGAAGAATATTAATAATAGTGTCGGTAACATTTCTACAAACCAAGGAGTTGATGGTCTTGGCTCTCCACCAAACACTAATTTACCTTCCATAGCTTGGCTTAAGATTTCATTAGCTAATTTATCTCCCATTACTTCTTTTGGAACATATGACCTAAACTTTACGTTAGAGTTTTTTATAGTTCCTTCTACTGCAGTCCCATCAACAAAATGTATTCTTGATACATTTCCTTTTTCTAATTCTCTATATACCTTAGAGAACTGCATATTTTCTATCTTTTCAGTAGGTTTTCCTGAAAACTGTACTATTCCTACTATGATTATAAATATTAGTAGGTAGAAACCTATTCCCTTGAAAAATTTATTCAAAAGAAGTCCTCCTTTCCTATATCGTTTTATTCTATATTTTCTTAAAGGTAATCTTTAAGACTTCCTTTGTACTATTGTCTATTTTGTAATTTTCACTATTTTTATAATCACCTACACATAAGATACCTTGCTCATCTACTATTATAGGTACATTGCATCTTTCTTCTCTAGGTATTTTTAAATCTATAAATAAGTCTTTTATTTTTTTGCTTCCTGCTGAAAGCTTTATCTTATCGCCTTCTTTTCTACTTCTTACTACTATACCCCCTTTTACTTTATCAAAATCAAAACCTTTAGATTTCTTATCTAGTTTCATACTCTTATATCTATCTATATTCATTGTTTGAGTTTCTAAAACTAAATTAAGTTCTTTTACTTTAATAAAACCGTTACTAGGTAAATTATAACAAAACTCTATAGTTTCGTTAACTATTTCTTTATTAATTAATAGTATAGTATTTTTTCTTCTATATGCAAATATCCCCCTTGGAAGGGTTATCATTTTATCTATCTTTTTATTATCTTCTAATTGCATAATGTCTTCTATATGCTTTTGGTCTACAAAGTTAGTATCTCCAAGTATATGTTTTATACCTTTTCTTAATACCCTTACCTTGATAGCATCATGAAGTTTTGAATACTTTTGTATATCTATTTCGCAGGCATCTTCTTGTAAATTGGAAACTTCTTTAAATTTAATTTCTGATTCTTCTTGGATATAATCGCTGTCAGTTTTTAAACTATTACTCATTCTTACTATAGATTCTATTACATTTGGATTAAAATTATCCTTCATATATGGTATAAGTTCTAATCTTATTTTATTTCTGGTGTATATAGTTTCTAGATTTGTATGATCTATTCTTGGATTTAATTCGTATTCTTCACAATAAGCTTCTATATCTTTTCTATCTATATCTAATATAGGTCTTATTATATTGTTGTCTCTTATATATTCTATTCCTCTTAATCCTTGAAGTCCAGTCCCTCTCATTATTCTCATAAGTATAGTTTCTGCTTGATCATTTAAGTTATGACCTATAGCTATCTTATTAGATTTTGTCTTTTGCTTTATTTCTTCAAACATTTCATATCTAAGTTTTCTTGCACCTTCTTCTACAGATAAACCATTTTCTTTACAGTACTTAGGTACATCTATAGATTTAACAAAGGATGTTACTCCTAAATTTTCACAAAGTTGAGTTATATATAGTGCATCTTTTTGTGCTTCTATACCTCTTATTTGGTGATTTAAATGAGCTGCATATACTTCTATATCTAGTTTTTCTTTTAGTCTATAAAGTATATGTAATAGACAAACAGAGTCTGGTCCCCCAGAAAGTCCTAAAACTATTTTATCTCCATTTTCTATTAGATTATATTTATTTATAGTACTTAGTACTTTTTCAAATATCATATATTAATACCTCTTACATCTAGTTTTTAGTAACTTTTTATGTATAAAGTTTCTATAAAAAAACTATAAACCCTTGTACGTTTTTTAAAACATTCAAAGTTTAGTATAGTTATTATAATACCAAATAAATTAAATAAAAGGTAGTACTTTAACTACCTTTATAAAATTTATATATTTCTATTATTCTTTAATTTCTAACAAAATATCTATTTTATTTCTACCGTTAAACAAATCCATTATATTTATGTCATAATCTATATTTAATTTTATGCAGTTTTCTGCTTTTTTATCTATTTTTAAATCTCTTGTTTTAGTCTCTATTATAAATAAACCTTGTGGAGTTCTATATTTACTTTCATTTACAACTCCCTTTTCAAAATTCATAGTAGAATTTACTTCACCGAACTTCTTTATACTAACCTTATTATCAGATATTTTAATAGTTGTTGTAGTTGGTTTATCCATTTCCACTTCCTTATAAACTACATATAAATCTTCATTTTTATAGTATATGTTTGCATCAGCCTGTTGTCTAATAGTATCTAGTACTCTTTTCTTTTCATATTGTGTTGTAACTATATTTATTTTAGCATTCACTTCTTTTTCCTCCTAAAACAAATATAAACTTTAGATAATATCTAAAGTTTATATTTGTTGATTAGTACTTTTGTATTTCAACATGATTTACATTATCTATATCTCTTTTTATAAACTCTGTGGCTATACTAGCGAATTTTTCAGGTATATCAGAGACATAGTATTCATAATATGCTCTTTCATTACCATCTTTTCTTAATATATCTTCTTCTTCTAGTACTTTTTTCAAATCCATAGCAGTTTCTTTAGCTGGATTCACTAATTTAATATCTTCTCCAACATATTCTCCAATAGTTCTCTTTAATATTGGGTAGTGAGTGCATCCTAGCACTAAAGAGTCTATCCCTTCATTAACTAGCTCTTCTAAATATTTTTCAGCTGTTAGTCTAGCTATTTCTGTATTTGCCCAACCTTCCTCTACTATTGGCACAAATAAATTGCAAGCCTTATCTATTATCTTTATATCTTTATCTATTTTAGCTATTTCTGCATTATAAGTTTTAGAACGTACCGTACCTTCTGTTCCAATAACACCTACTATTTTATTTTTTGTAGAATATGCAGCTGTTCTAGCTCCTGCTTCTATAACACCTATTATAGGTATATCATATTTTTCATTAGCCTCTTTTAAGCATCTAGCAGTAGCTGTATTACAAGCTATAACAATAGCTTTTACACCTTTAGATATTAAAAAGTTTATTGCTTGGAAGGTATATTTCATTACTGTATCCTTTGATCTAGGACCATAGGGAACCCTTGCTGTATCCCCAAAGTAGATTATATTTTCATTAGGTAAGATTTTCATTATTTCTTTTAAGACTGTTAATCCACCTAATCCAGAATCAAATACCCCTATAGGTCTATCACTCATCATAAACACCTGCTTTACTTCTTAGAGTCTATTGCTAACTCTATTAATTTATCTATTAGATTAGAATATTCTAATCCTGTTACTTCCCACATTTTAGGATACATACTTATATTAGTAAACCCTGGTAATGTGTTTATTTCATTTATGAATATTTCTCCTGACTTTCTGTCTATAAAGAAGTCTACTCTTGAAAGTCCTTTACCATCTATTCCTTTAAATGCATCTACTGCCATCTTTCTTATATTTTCCATATCTGCATCACTTATTTTAGCTGGTATTTCATAAGTAGATGCTCCGTTTATATATTTATCCTCATAATCATAGAAATCTTTAGCTGGCTTTATTTCTCCTGCTATAGAAGCCTTAACTTCTTCATTTCCTAAAACAGAAACTTCTATTTCTCTTGCATCTACACCTTGCTCTAAAACTATTCTTGAATCGAATTTTAAAGCTTCATTTATTCCATTTAAAAGTTCTTTTCTATTTGTTGCTTTAGATATACCAACACTTGAACCTAAATTAGCAGGTTTTACAAATACAGGATAATCTAGCTCTCTTTCTATTTTGTTTAGTTCTTCTTCTGTGTTATTGTTAAATACTATTTTAGTTGTATAAGTATAATTTACTTGGGGTAATCCCATTTGAGAGAATACTTTTTTACATACAAGTTTATCCATACCAACGCTTGAAGCTAAAACACCACAACCAACATATGGTATTTGGCTTATCTCAAATAATCCTTGTATTTTACCATCTTCTCCATATGGTCCATGTAAAACTGGGAATAATACGTCTATCTTTTCAAATCTTCCATCTTCAAATTTTATACCTACTTCTCTATTTCCAACAGGTATAAGGTTTATTTCAACATTTTTATTAGCCAAATTCTCCCATTGTCCATTTTTTATGTTTTCTTCACTACCTTCATAATACATCCATCTTCCATCTTTAGTTATCCCTATTGTGAATACATTGTATTTATTTTTATCTATATGTTTATATATTGAAGCAGTTGAAGATAAAGAAACTTCATGCTCTCCTGATTTTCCACCAAATATTAAAGCCACATTAAGTTTGCTCATTAACAATCTCACCTTTCTGGTTTATTTTCTAATTCAAATATTATATGCATTTTACTATCTAAATGATTATTATAGTCCATTATAACAAAAAAATAAAGGAGCCAAGCTCCTTTTTGCGCATTTTTCATCAATTTTCACTATTATTTTGCAAACACATGGTTCCCTATTCTCATATGAGGACTCAAAGTTTTTATCCACTTGCAAGTGGCTATATCTGGATTCCAAAAATATATAGATTCGTTAGTTGGATCGGTTCCATATAAAGCTTCTCTTGCTGCTTTATATGCACTTTCTGTTGGATCCATTTTTATTGAACCATCATTTACAACAGAAAAAGCATTTTTCTGATATATAACATCTCTTATTGTATTTGGAAATCTAGGATCTTTTACTCTATTTATAACAACTGCCGCTACTGCTACCTGACCCTCATAAGATTCTCCTCTGGCTTCTCCTGACACTAATCTAGATAACAATAAAAGCTCATCATTTGTTATGTTTAAAACTTCCTTTTCTTGTTTTTTGGTAATACCTTCTTCTACAGTAGGTACTTCACTTGTTCCTAAATCTTTTCCTTCTGCTAGTACCACATTCGTACATAACAACATGTAGAATAAAATAATTAACGATACTATAGATTTATAGCACCTGCCCATTCTTATGTCACTCCTTTAGTTTTTTAATATTGAATCTATGATTTCTGCTATTTTAAATTTAACTTCTACTCTACTAACTTCTTCTTTAGTTTTATGAGTTATTAAATTGTATTCTTCTTCAGTTAATACTTCCTTTAACTTTTCATCTGTAGCCTTATCTATAACTCCATTTTCTTCATCTATAAAACATAAAGGTGGAAACATTACGCACCACCAATTTTTGCCTGTTCCCTCTCCGATAACTATCTTCAAAGCCTTATATTCCCCTGCTGGAAGAACTACACTTGAATATTGCTTAGTTGGAAAATTACTATATTCTATCCCTACCTTTATGTCATAAGTATATCCATTTTCTTTTATAATATTCTCACTTATTTTTTCTATTTGGTCATATTCATTCTTTATTATTTCTTCACTTTGGCTTATATTTTTTGATTTTGATAGTTTAGGTTGAAGATACTCAATAACCGCATCCCTTACTTTTAGCTTTAGTTCTTGATCTTCATCTGAATCACTATTTGCTATAACATGAAATCTAATTAACTTATCTTTATAATTTTCTGATAATGAATTTATATTTTTGACCTCTCCATTTATAGTTAGTGTCATTAGGCTTATAACGCCTATAAGACTTAATACTAATATTATCAATCTTATCCTTATCTTATTCATAATTATTTCCCCCTCAAAATATTTCTATTTTGAGTATATCCAATCTGCACTTTTTTATACTTTTGCATTTGAATTTTAAATTACTTTATATCACACATAAGAATTCTATTTTTAATTTGTTTATAAAAAATAGAAATTTTTTTATTTTGTTACAATAAAAAAAGAAGGTTTTACCTTCTTTTAAATTTCTTTATTATTCACTGTTCTTTCTATCATAAAGTTTTCTGCTTTTTCAATATGCTCTTTAGCATATTTCTTAGCAAGTTCATTATCTCCCTTTTTTATTGCATCTACAATAGCTTTATGTTCATCTATTATATTTTTCACTGTTTCATAATCAGCTATGTATGTCTCTCTAAATCTGTATACTTGCTCCCATAAAGAATTTATCAACTGATGAAGTTTTTTATTGTTAGTTGATTTAAATATACACTCATGAAATTCTACATCTTTTTTAAGAAGGGCATCAACATCTGAGCTTTTAGCACTTTCTTCAAATTCTTTCGCTATTTTTTCAAGTTCTTTTATATTTTCTGGATTTATTCTTTCTGCTGCTAAAGATGATGCTAACCCTTCTAGTGTTGCTCTTATTTCTAATACGTCTATTATATCTTTTAATGACATATTAGCTACATAAGCACCTTTTCTAGGTAACATAACAACAAGCCCTTCTAACTCAAGTTTTCTTATAGCTTCTCTAACTGGAGTTCTACTTACGCCTAACTGTTCTGCTAGCTGAACCTCCATTAATCTTTGTCCTGGATTTAACTTTCCTTCTACTATTGCTTCTCTAAGATTTTCAAATACTACATCTCTTAGTGGCTTATAATCATCTAGATTTAATTTAGTTAAGTTATCCACAAATTTCAACTCCTTTTTCACTACTGCTTACAACATATACTTGAGAATATTGCTGTAATAGTATGTCTTTACACTTTAGTGCATTTTCAGATTTATCAAATAATCCAAATACTGTAGGTCCACTACCACTCATCATAGAACCTAAAGCACTATTAGCCATCATTATTTCTTCTATTTCATTTATTTCCTTATGAATTTTACTAGTTACATTTTCTAATACATTTGACATATTTTTTGATAAGGAATCTATATCCCCTTTTTCTAGACACTCAATTAAAAGTTTATTATTAGGTCTATTTTCTATATTATTTAAGTCTAAACCTTGATATACATCTTTTGTAGACACAAATAGGTTAGGCTTACATATAAGTATACTTATATTTTTAGGCAGCCCTTTTATGTAACTAAGTTTTTCTCCAATTCCTTCTGCTAATGCAGTTTTCCCAGAAATACAGTATGGAACATCTGCTCCTAACTTTAAACCTAGCTCCTGTAACTCTTGCTCTGTTAAATTTAATTTCCATAGTTTGTTAAGTCCAACTAATACTGCTGCTGCATTTGAACTCCCACCTGCCATACCTGCTGCTACAGGTATATTTTTCTCTATAAATACCTCAATCCCTTTATTTATATTGAATCTTTGCCTTAAAAGTTCAATAGCTTTGTATACTATATTGTCATTATCTAGTGGTATATGGCTACTATTACTCTTTATAACGACGTCATTTGTATCTAATTGCTTTATCTTTATAACATCATACAAGTCAATTGTCTGCATTATCATTTCTACTAGATGGTACCCGTCGTCTCTTTTTCCTAGCACATCTATAGATAGATTAATTTTTGCTCTACTTTTTAATTCTATAGAATTCATCATATCCTCCTTGTATATAGTATAATGTATTCTCAGCTATTAACATTATACTACAAAAAATAAAATAATAGGGGATTGTCCCCCCTATTATTTTATTTTTTACAATATATTTTAATCTGCTAAAACGACCTTCTTTTCTAATATTAAACATTTTCCTGGTCTTAATGGTTCATCAACTTTTATCTCATTAACCTCTGCTATCTCTTCCTCTGTAGTATTATATTTCTTAGCTATATTCCAAAGACTATCTCCTTCTTTGCATATATAAACTATTATACTTGGAGCCTTAGATAAATCATAAATTCCTAAATCATCACCTTTTATTATAAAACTTTCTGATTTCTTATCTATACCCTCTATAAATCTCTTTATTTTCATATTAATATCTATTTCATCTCTATTTAAGTCTACATCTATTTTTTCTATACTAACTGTATTAAATACCTTACAAGTATCTGTTAATCTATCTATCTCTATATCATGTTCAAAAGGAATTTCTTCACTTATTCTATAAACCATTTTTAGCCCTTCCACTGGAACATAAAGAATATCTACTCTTACTATACCTTGGATAACACTCTTGTTATCTTCTATATAAGCATTTTCTATTGATATTGATGGACAAACACTAACTATATCCTTTATTTGTATATCATCTTTATCATTCTTTATGCTTTCTTTTACAACAAAATTTTCTGTTCCACTGTATAATATTTTATTTACATCTATAGCTCTATGATCAAATTTTAGTATTTTTTGAGGAGAGTACGCATCTTGTAATACCTCTCTCGTAGTTTCATCTGTTACTTTAACTTTACTACTAACTGTGCAATCTATATCTAGTATACCCGTATTACTATCTCCATTTTGCTTAAATGTATGGTTAAAATCTCCCATAAATAACATAGCTTCTTCTTTCATACCATCACAAGCTCCAGGAACCTCTATAAATTGTGTAAAATCTATACCAATTCTATCTAACTCTACTAGTTCACCATCATATGTACAAGCCAACGGGTTTACTTCTAGTACCCCACCAACGATTACTTTATTGTCTGCTATCCTAGTTTCTTTTATCCTAGCATTTGGATTTAAACTTATTATAGATTGTATTTCTTCTGTATTAACATTTATAGTATCCCTTATTACACTTTCTGTTCTCTCTATACCTATAATGTCTTGATAACTTATCTCTTTTCTATGTTTTTGTATCCCTTCAACTTGAGATACATCTTTAACTATATCTAATCTCTTTTTGTCAAATAAGCTACCTCTTACATTCATAAGAGCACCAACTTTTATCTTTCTTTCATTCATAATAGTACAATCAACATGTTCAATTTCAGGATATAACATATATTCCATGTCTTGGACTATATTATCCTTTTCTATAACTTCATTTATATCAATTCTTCCATCTACACTAGAAACAGTATTTTTATCATCTGTTATATATATTACATTATAGTTGAAACTTCCTCTACAATGTATTTTGCCATCTGCCACCTCTATTTTTTTAATTGCTATGTAACCTTCTGTTTTTATAATGTCATATACATCTGCTTTTTTATCTGGTACAACTACCTCTGATTCTATAAACGTTTGAAATTTACCGAAGTCTATTCTATTATCTACTTTAATTACATCTTTAATTAATTCCATCTTCGTCCCCCCTGTATTAAATAAAACTATCACACTATATTTATATTTAAGGAACAAAAAAAAAATTACACCTATTTTTGATAGGTATAATTTTAACTTACACTTAATTTATCTTGATGTTTAAATACTTTCAACTTTACGTTAGATGTTAATAAATCAGAGTAACTGTAAGATACTCTTGAATAACCATTTGCTTCGTCATATATTTTTACGACAAATACACTTGGATAAACATTTTCTAGTATCCCCTTCTTAGTAACAATCTGTTTTCTTCCCTTATTTGCCTTAAGTAAAATCTTTTTACCTAAGTGCCTCTCTAAGCTAGTTCTTATATTATCTAGCGTTTGAACAGTGGCCATAATATCACCTTCTCTTAAACGATTATATGTTTACATAATATCACATTTAAGAGGTTTTGTCAAATGTTTAAACTAATTATTTTATATATTTTTGATAAAAAAGTCAATAGTATTTTTTAAAATATACAATATAATTTGATATTATTTTTAATAAATTATAGACTTAGGCATAGCCCATCTAAATTTACCTCTTGTTTCTGACCCGCCTATACCCTTCATACCTGTAACAGTTTGCTCTATTACCTCTTCTATTGGTACTATAGTATCTATTCTTGAGCAAGCTATTTTTTCTACCACAAAAACTGGATCTAGAGCATGTATCATTATTCTCCCTGGAGAGCTTGCATAATTTGCTCCTGCTTTGATTAACTGTTCATAATTTGACTGGCATGCTCCAGCAAATATAACTAAATTATCTAGATTAGGTTGCCACTTTCTAGCTTGTTTTACTGTTTTAATAAAATTCATAGAGTTTTTATAATTGCTTAAATCTGTAGTGTTACCTTTTTTAGAAGTTAAAGCATCATGACCAGTGATTACAAGTATATCTGGATTATGTTTTTCTAACAGTGCTCGTACTTCTTTATACTGATTAGGCTCTGGTATAGCAATTCCGACTGCCGGTATTCCTAACTCTGTATAAACATCTAAGCATAGTTTTAGATATTCTTTATCTCCATCAATTTGAAGGACCTTTCCTGGCATACCATAAACATTTGTATTCATTTGTAATTTCGGAACTGCCCTATTCATCTTTTTTTCTCTTTCCTTTGCTTTTCTCATTGATTGAGATATTAAGGACTCTACATTTTTATCTAATAAAACATCTCTTATATTTGGTAATCTTACTGCCTCTAAATCATCTATTGGTGCATCAGCTAATATTCTAAATGCTACTCCTTTTAATATTGCCACTTTTTCATTTTTTTCATCTATGCTAAAAGCTATTATTTTAAATACTATATCTTTCCCATATGATTTTCTTACTACTATATCTCCTATATTCATATTCGTCCTCCCTAATAACTGTTATCTTAATCTATATTATGTTCGATACTTTTTTTTGTTCCTTAAGAATAAAAACATTTTATTGTTGAAAAATTGGAAAGATAATGTTAATATAATATTAAACAAATGCTTATCGATATAAGCAAATATTTATTTCAGGAGATAAATATGACTGATAGAGAAAAAGAAATTTTAGATATTTTGAAAGAAAATCCTATGATTTCTCAACAAGAACTAGCGGATAGACTATCTATAACTCGTTCTTCCACTGCAGTACATATAACTAACCTAATGAAAAAAGGTTATATCAGGGGAAAAGGTTATATATTAAATAAAAGTAATTATGTAACTGTAATCGGCGGTTCTAATATGGATATTCAAGGGTCTACTAACTCACCTCTTGTTATGTTTGACTCTAATCCAGGTAAGGTTGATATATCTTTAGGTGGTGTCGGGAGAAATATAGCTGAAAATATGTGTAGATTAGGGGTAGATACTAAGCTTATTTCTGCCATTGGAAATGATTTATATGGAAATAAGATACTATCAGAATGTAAAGGACTTGGAATAGATGTTGAAGATTGCTTTGTTTCCAATGAAATGCCGACTTCAATATATGTTTCAATATTAAATGATTCTAATGATATGCAAGTAGCTATATCTCATATGGACATTTTAGAAAAAATAGATACTTCATATATAAACTCAAAACATCAGTTTATTAATGAGTCATTAGCAATTGTAATAGATACAAATTTATCTAAAGAGGCTATAGAATATATAACCTCTAAGTATTCTCATATTCCTATATTTGTTGATACTGTTTCAACAGCAAAGTGTATGAAGATAAAAGATATAATAGGACGATTCCACACTGTAAAGCTAAACAAACTTGAAGCCGAAGCTTTATCTGGAATAGAAATAAATAATTTAAAAGACTTAGAACTTTGTTCTAAAATCCTATTAGATCAAGGAGTAAATAAAGTATTTATTACACTTGGAAAAGATGGTGTATTTTCTGCAGCTAAAGAAAATTCCATTAAATTAGATGGAGTAAAGGTTGATATAGTTAATGCAACAGGGGCAGGAGATGCATTTACAGCTAGTTTAGTGTATTGTCATATGAATGATTTTGACCTAGAGTATACAACTAAATTCTCTGTAGCATCATCAATAATAGCGCTATCACATAAAAATACAATAAATCCAAATATGTCTGTAGACAATGTTGAAAAAATACTTAAGGAGATGATTTTATGTTAGAAAAATATTTACAAGTACATCCAGAAGTTAAAAAAGCTATAGAAGCAGGGGAACCAGTAGTTGCATTAGAGTCTACTATAATTTCTCATGGTATGCCATATCCTAAAAATGTAGAAATGGCAAAAAACGTAAGTAAAATAATAAGAGAAAATGGAGCAGTTCCAGCTACAATTGCTATCATAGATGGTGTGTTAAAAGTTGGCCTTACTGAAGAAGAAATAGAATTCTTAGGAACAAGCAAAGATGTTGTTAAAGCTAGTAGAAGAGATTTACCTTTTATTATATCTAAAAAATTAACTGGTGCTACTACAGTAGCTACTACTATGATATTAGCTGATTTGGCAGGAGTTAGAGTATTTGCCACTGGTGGAATTGGTGGAGTTCATAGAGGAGCAGAAAAAACTTTCGATATATCTGCTGATTTACAAGAATTAGCTAATACAAATGTTGCTGTTATATGTGCAGGAGCTAAATCTATATTAGATATAGGTTTAACATTAGAATACTTAGAAACTAACGGTGTACCTGTAGTAGGATTTGGTACAGATGAATTCCCTGCTTTCTACACAAGAAGAAGTGGATTTGGTGTTGACTATAGAGTAGATTCTTCTATGGAAGTTGCTACTGCTTTAAAAGCTAAATGGGACTTAAATTTAAAAGGTGGTATGGTTATAGGTAATCCAATACCTACAGAACATGAAATGGATTATGATACTATAACAAATGCTATAGAATCTGCTTTAAAAGAAGCTGAAGAGAAAAATATAGCAGGTAAAAAAGTTACTCCTTTCTTATTAGATAAGGTTAAGACAATAACTGCTGGTAAGAGTTTAGATTCTAACATAGAGTTAGTTTATAACAATGCAAGAGTTGCAGCTCAAATAGCGAAAGACTTAGCAGACATAAACAACTAATATAGTACCATTAGATTATTATTGACTTAGGTATTAAAACTATTAATTTTATAATAATATATCTAATAATTTATTATACTTAAAATGCACATTAGTAAATAATGTGCATTTTGTTATGTTATAGAATTAAAATTTTCTACATTATCAAACTTATTGTACTTGGAAAATCATATTACTTCATATCTAATTCTTCTTTAGCTAATTTAGGTACGTCGTTAATATTTACTTCCTCAAAACTATCAACCCCATAGATATCTTTTTTTCTCTCCAGTACCTCCAACATGTACACATATATATGCACCTTTCTTCAAGTTTTTATCTGCATAAAAACTTACCTTAATTGACTTACCTTTTTTGTTATAGGCTGTTGTTTCATATTTGTATATCCAAGGATTTTTTTCTTTGTTATTTTCAATCACACCATCTTGTTCTATTTTTACAAAATACTTATCAGTTCTAATTGATGTTCTCATTTCATCTAAAAAAAGATCTTTGTTTATCTTAACCCCCATATATATACCTAGTGTTAAGATACCTATAATAATTATACAAATCAAATTTTTAAAATAATTCTTTTCTTTTTTCAAAATTATTAACTCCTTTATTATCTATTTTTTCTTTATTTGATTACAATATATTATTATTCTAAAATCAATATATTTTATTGTTTTTTCAATAAATAATATATATTATTAACTAGATATAAAGTTACGAAAATAAAAAAGAACATATAAATATATCAATTATAAACAATCTTCTGCAAACATATTTAAAGCACTAACTAAAAAAGGTTACTCCAATAATTCAAAATCATCAGAGTAACCTACATATTAATCTTCTTTTAAGTTAGGTATTACTTTTTTTATTTCTTCTATTTGATGCCATGTTCTTTCTAGACTGTTTTCAGATATATAGCTTTTTACTTCACTTAAGTTTGTAAATTCCTTTACTGATAAATCATCCTCTTCGTTCATGTATCTTAGAATAAACATAAATTTACCTTACTTTCCACAACACTTCTTATATTTCTTTCCACTTCCACATGGACAAGCGTCATTTCTTCCAACTTTTTCTTCTTTAACAACTGTCTTAGATGTCTTGTAAGCTTTTTGTAATTCTTTTCTCTTAGCTTCTGGTAATATTTCATTCCAGCCTGGTAAGTTATATAACCAATGAGCTTCTACAGCTACCATGTTGTAGTATAACTTTTCCCAATCTATATCTAATTTTATAGTGCTATCTGCCTCTATAGTTTCTAATGTTATGTCTTCTTTTAAACTTTCACTTATTCCATCTATGAATCCCATGAAGTATTCAACTGATGTATTGTACTTAGCAGCTAATTCGCTAACTACACCTTCTACAACTTCTTGCTTATTGTTTAATAACTCGTTGTATATTGAAGCTTCTACCTTTAAATAATCTTCCCAGAACTTTACTTCTGCTTCTTGACTTTCATGGTTATCACTTAAGTTTCTCCATTCAGTATATAAACTCATACGTTTTTCCTCCTAAAACCTTCTATAATATAATTATTAGATTAACTCTTCTATTATATCACAATTAAATAATTCTTTTAATACTTTTATAGCATACTCTTGGTCTATAAAGAAAGGGCTACTTGCTATAGTTATAACTTTGGCACCTTTTATTAATTCCTTTATTTTAGATACTCTCTTATCATAAGAAATATACTCCATATCTTTAGAAAATATGTCTAAATCTATATCTAGCACATACTCTCCTTCTATATCCATTTCAAATCCATAAGAACTATCAATTATTATTACTTCTGAAAAAATATTGTGCTTTAATGCTGGCTGTATAAAGTTACCTACATTAAGTACTTCATTTGTATATCTAAATACATCATCAAGACTATTCATATCTACATTGTAATTTTCAGGTTCCCTCATATCTTTATGTTGGTCTACATGTACTAATTTACAACCTTTTTTAAACTTATTTGATTTTAAGCTATTTATCCAAAAATAAAGAGCATGGTTGTGGTTATCGAAAATATAAATGTCCTTATCTTCTTTTTTATAAAAAACCATATTTTTAAGACCCTTAGCCTTTATCTCTTTATCTTCATCAATCTCATTAAACACTATTTCTTCACCAACAGCAACATCTTCTAAAGTACCTTCTATTAATGACGGTACAAATATACTTTTATTACTTCTTTCCTCATAAGAAAATATATTATTTCCCATTGGTCTATCTATATAAAATCCTTTGTATCTATCCATAATATCTCCTTTTATTTTAATTTATTGTCTAAATTATTATACTATATAGTTTACATTTTTTTATTTTCTAATTACCTACCTTTTATCTTACACTAATGTAATCAATCTGTTATCTGTACGTAAGGCTTTTTTTGTATATTTATCTTATAATATGTATATAGAAAGAACAACTTATTTAAATTTTAAAATATCAATTATTTAACATAGACTATTAAATATTTTAGGAGGAATTATAAAATGATAACATTAATATTAACAACAATATTTTTTATACCTTTAGCTTTAACATTTTTAGCTTATGCAACAACTGATGGTTTTTGTGTTAATCCTATACAATATAATACTGAAGAAGATTCTATAGACTTAATAAATCTAAATAATGCTTTAGCATTAAGTTTTGATAATAACTTATAAATTTAAAAGCGAAGTACTTCCAGATTATTAAATAATTTTGAAGTACTTCGCTCTTTTGCTTATATAAAAATATTTCTCAATTTATCAAATACAATGTTTTTATTTAACAAATAAATTCCAAGGATGTTCTTGTGGTGGTTCACAAACAAACTCCATTCTTTCCTTTGTTGTAGGATGGTCTATTTCTATCTTATGAGACCATAAAGCTATTTGCTGTCCAACTTTATTTACATCTTGTCCATATCTTTGGTCTCCAAATAGAGGATGTTTTCTACTTGAAAATTGTACCCTTATTTGATGAGGTCTTCCTGTTTTTAAGTCTATTTCAACTAAGCTAAATTTACCCTTAGTACTTAAAGTTTTATAACTTAATTCAGCATTCTTTGCTTCTTTATGGTCTTTTTTTACTACACTAACCATATTAGTTTTTTTATTCTTATAAAGATAATCTTTTAAAGTATCACTTTCATTGTTCATTGTTCCATGTATAACTGCTCTATATGTTTTTTTAAAAGTTTTAGTTCTTACTTGATCAGATAATCTTGAAGCAGCTTTTGATGTTTTGGCAAACACCATAACTCCACCAACTGGTCTATCTAATCTATGTACTAATCCTATATAAACATTTCCTGGCTTGTTGTACTTTTCTTTTACATATTGCTTTAAAAGATTTACCATATCTTTATCATTTGTATCATCACCTTGAGATAGTATATTTACAGGTTTTTCTACAACTAGTAAATGATTGTCTTCGTATATGACTTTAATCATTACTTAGACTCCCATCTTCCAAATATACCACATGGTAATACCTTACCATCTTTAGATGCAGGTATACCTATCTCTCCGCCATATATTTTACCACCTTTAGCCTTCTTAGCTACTGTAGCATCTAATATATGTTCAAGTATTATTGGTGATAATCCTGTTGTATATGAATTTATTAAGAAGAATAAAGGTTTATCTGATAATACTTTTGTGCATAACTCAACTAAACCATATAACTTATCTTCTATTTGCCATACTTCTCCCTTTGGTCCTCTTCCGTATGAAGGTGGGTCCATTATTATAGCATCATATTTATTACCTCTTCTTATTTCTCTTTCTACGAATTTAACAACATCATCAACTATAAATCTTACTTTTCTATCCCCTAAGCCTGATGTATGTAAATTTTCTTTAGCCCAAGTTACCATACCTTTAGATGCATCTACATGGCATACTTCTGCTCCTGCTGCTGCACAAGCTACTGTTGCTCCACCAGTATATGCAAATAAGTTAAGTACTTTTATTGGTCTACCTGCATTTCTTATTTTATCCATTGACCAATCCCAGTTAGCTGCTTGTTCTGGGAATAATCCTGTATGCTTAAATCCTGTTGGACTTATATTAAACTTTAATTCTTTGTAGCTAACAGTCCATTTCTCTGGGTACTTTTTTTTATGCTCCCATTGTCCTCCACCTCTACTACTTCTGTGGTAGTGTCCATGAGGATTTTTCCATAATCCACTTTCATGTGGTATTGGCCACATAACTTGAGGGTCTGGTCTTCTTAAAACTATATCTCCCCAACGTTCTAATTTTTCTCCGTTACCCATATCTATAAGTTCATAGTCTTTCCATTTATCTGCTAATAATAACATTTATGTCCTCCTAAAGTTTTTATTCTTAATCTATGTATTATATCATATATTTAACTAATATTTTCGGTATTTTCCATACTTTATATACTTATTCTTATGTATATATAATTTTATTTTTTATTAATTTTATTTAGTTTCCTAGCATATTCTATATAATAATTGATTTTTAATAGGGGGCGATTTTATGATGAGAAATTCTCAAGTTGGATACAACTGTATATATAATTTGTTGCATGTAAAATTTAATGAAGACTTTGAGCGAGATGGAAAATTTTCATACGATTTACAGTATCCTTCTTTTTATGCTTTTAAAAATACATATTTTAAGGTTAACCCTTCTATACTTTCCCAATTAAATAGTACTATAAAGGCCAATGTCAATGACTTTAAGGAAGGAACCTTAAAAGAAGAAGAAGAAATGGATAGAAAGTTTAATATTATGTCATGCTATGCTGTTACATTTAATAAAAACTATGTACTAAGCTCAATATTAACACTTAAAGGATTTGTAGAAAATGAAGGCCTACTTTATAACCAACTTAATAATTTTAATATTGACTTAAATAATGGAAAAACTATCTACCTTAGAGATATTTTTAAAGAAAATGTTGATTATATAACACTTATTACTAACTATGTTAATTATAAAATAAGTCAAAATAGAGATTTATATTATGAAAACTACGATTTATATATTCCAGAAGATCAGGCTTTTTATATAACAGATGACGGAATCGTTATATACTTTGAGTTAGATGAGATAGCACCTAAAGATATAGGAGTACCTAAGTTTAAAATGTCCTTTGAAAAATTTGCCCCTTACATTAATCCTAGGTTCTTTTGTTCTCCTCAAAATATTAACACTTTAAATAGTAGACACTTTAGATATTACCTTAGAAAAAATATGTAATTACAAAAAGAGTATGACGAAGTCATACTCTTTTTAAATAATTTTTGTGATTCTTAATGAGTAAATCCATATTTTTTATTTTCTTGTTTTTTACCATGAACTAATACATTGGCATTATTTAAATCATTTATAGCCATTTTTAAGTCTCTTATGAATAATTCAGCCATATCATGACTTAAGTCTGCTCTACATACTATACGTTGTATTATTGTATTTTGTAGATTAATTGGTAATGGATATGCTGGTATTTGCCATCCTTTCATTGCTAATCTATCTGCTAAATCATATAATGTCCATTCTACATTTACATCATCTTTTAATCTATAACATACTATTGGTAAATTTTCTCCATCATTATAGATTTTGAATAAACCAGTAGCTTCTATTTCTCTACTTAAATACATTGCAACATCTTTTGTACGTTGATGTATTTGTCTATATCCTTCAAATCCAAGACGTAAGAAGTTATAATATTGTCCTATAACTTGA
>NZ_JADMRK010000007.1:28135-84685 GCF_015560225.1 Romboutsia sp. BSD2780061687b_171204_C1
ACATCTTTTGTACGTTGATGTATTTGTCTATATCCTTCAAATCCAAGACGTAAGAAGTTATAATATTGTCCTATAACTTGACTTGCTGATCTTGAGAAGTTTATAGCCATAGTTGGCATTGATCCACCTAAGTAACTTACTTCAAATATTAATTCTTTTGGTAAGTATTCTTCATCTTTCCATATTACCCAACCTATACCTGGGTATACTAATCCATATTTATGACCTGATGTACTTATTGAAACTACATTTTTTAATCTAAAGTCCCATTCAAGCTCTGGATCTATAAATGGTACGAACATACCACCTGATGCACCATCTATATGTATAGGTACTGATATCTTAGCTGTTTTATTGTATTCTTCTAATAAAGCATCTAATGCTTTTATATCATCAAATTTACCTGTGTATGTTATACCTAGTAAACCTACTACACCTATTGTATAATCATCTACATAATCTAACACTTTGTCTACATCTAAACTCATGTGTTCTTCATCCATTGGTACTAAACGCATTTCTATATCCCAATATACACAGAATTTTTCCCAACAAACTTGATATCCTGAAGATATTACTAAGTTTGGTTTCTTAGCATTTACATCTATTCCTGCTTCTTTTGCTCTATTTCTCCATCTGAATTTCATAGCCATACCACCTAGCATACATGCTTCAGATGAACCTACTGTAGAAGTACCTATGTATTTCATATCTTCTGGTGCATTCCATAAATCTGCTAACATACTAACACATCTATTTTCCATTTCTGTTGTTTGTGGATATTCAGACTTATCTATAGCATTTTTTTCTAATGTTTCTGCCATAAGTTTAGTTGCTTCTGGTTCCATATAAGTTTGGCAGAATGTACATAAATTAAGTCTTGCATTACCTTCATTCATTAACTCATCTTTAATTAATTGATATGCTACATTTGGAGCAATAGAATCTTTCCCTAAAACATCTTTGGCTACCTCAGAGCCAGATTCTATTGTCCCAAATACTGGTGTATCATATTTATCGCCTAATCTGTCTTTTCTACTAAATAACATTTTTGATTCCTCCTAATAGTGTTTTTATAATTATTAATTTTAATAATTATAAATTTAATTTTTTGTTCAAATTATTGAGCATTTTTCATTTTAGACTTTTTATATATTATTTTGTTTTTTGTTATACTATATATATACCTCTCTTTTTGTGTGTTAAACATATTTTTACAATTTTTTTATATATTTTTTCTTTTTTCTAAATTTTCTTTATAATAGAAAAGAGTATTTTTCAATGCATAAAACAAGTTCTATACATTTCAAAATACTCTTTTTTGCAATTTAATTTTATATTAAAATCAATTTTCTTGTTTAAGTTAATTATTTTGAAGATGAAGTTCCACTTTCTAATATAGATACTATAGAGAATAATGTAAAACAAATTGCTCCAAGTCCAATCATTACACGCGCTGGTATAAAGTATGCTATATTAAATATTTCAGCTTCAAATAAAAATGCTCCCATAAATAAGCATATAAGTGCTGTCACTACTGGTATTAAAGGTACTCTCTTAGCTAATGGATTTGATTTTCTCCACACCATTCCTAATAAAAGTACTTTACTTAATATACTGTAACATACTATCCCTAATCCAATTAGAACAAATCCTGGAGCTATCCAAGCAGGATTTGTAGCTATTGAAAGTACTGCTATCCCCCATATTATATCTATGGTTCCTAATATAACAACTAATATTGACCATTTATAGCGCTCTTTCTCTGTAAACTTATTTTGTATTTGTCTTACAACACTAGCTACTAGTGCTACTAAGCTAGCACAAACTAATGAGATTCCTATTATTACATGCCCTGCTACAAAATTTTCAGTAGCCGAAGATGACATTAATAAATATATACCCCTAATAAAAGCAATTAACGCGCAAACAACAGGTACTGATATTAATATTTTAGCTGTAGGTTCTTTAAAAGAATCTTCAGGTTCATCTCCTTCTTTTAAGTTAGAACTATTTTTAGGTATTAAAAGAAATTTAGTTGATGAAGTTGCAACTGTTGAAACACAACAAGCTATTAATCCTAATCCAAATACTACGTTTCCTGAAACAACATATGCTGAATTTTGACCTGCTGTTTCAAATAACATTATTCCTGATACCATTGTAAATATTGATGCTAAATAACCTATACTTGGTAAAACCCACTTATCAAAATTATTGTACTTATTTATAAGCTGTCTTATTATAGTTGCTGCAGTGGTAAATAGTGCAATACATATAGCTGTTAAATATATCAGAACATGGCCTGCAACTACAAACTCAGATCCTATTAATTGCCCTAAATTTTTCACATAAAACCCATACCCTAGACATACCACTCCCATAAGTAATGGTATCGCCCTAAAAAATATACTAATATAATAATTCATCTTTCTTACCTCCAAAAAAATTTTGAAAGTAGATAAAAATCAAACCAATACCTACATATTAATTATTAGCTTGATTCATAGCTACTTATCTTATTGTAAAAAAGCAACTAGAATTATATTTAATTCCAATTGCTTTTTTATATATATTTTACCAAGTTAGATTAAAGGTTTGATTACTAAAATCTTATTATAATTTAATTTATTTTTAGTGAGTAAATCCATATTTTTTATTTTCTTGTTTTTTTCCATGAACTAATATCTTAGCATTATTTAAATCATTTATAGCCATTTTTAAATCTCTTATGAATAATTCAGCCATATCATAACTTAAGTCTGCTCTACATACTATACGTTGTATTATTGTATCTTGTAGGTTAACTGGTAATGGATATGCTGGTATTTGCCATCCTTTCATAGCTAGTCTATCTGCTAAATCATATAATGTCCATTGTACATCATCTTCATTTTTTAATCTGTAACATACTATTGGTAAATTTTCACCATCATTATAGATTTTAAATAAACCAGTAGCTTCTATTTCTCTACTTAAGTACATAGCTACTTCTTTTGTACGTTGATGTATTTGTCTATATCCTTCAAATCCAAGACGTAAGAAGTTATAATATTGTCCTATAACTTGACTTGCTGATCTTGAGAAGTTTATAGCCATAGTTGGCATTGATCCACCTAAGTAACTTACTTCAAATATTAATTCTTTTGGTAAATATTCTTCATCTTTCCATATTACCCAACCTATACCTGGGTATACTAATCCGTATTTATGTCCTGATGTACTTATTGAAACTACATTTTTTAATCTAAAGTCCCATTCAAGTTCTGGATTTATAAATGGAGTAAACATACCACCTGATGCAGCATCTACGTGTATAGGTAATGATACTTTAGCTGTTTTATTATACTCTTCTACTACTGCGTCTAATGCTTTTATATCATCAAACTTACCTGTATATGTTATCCCTAATAAAGCTGCTATACCTATTGTATAATCATCTACATAATCTAACACCTTATTAATGTCTAAACTCATATGTTCTTCATCCATTGGCACTGTACGCATTTCTATATCCCAATATACACAGAATTTTTCCCAGCAAACTTGATATCCTGAAGATACTACTAAGTTTGGTTTCTTAGCATTTACATCTATTCCTGCTTTTTCTGCTCTATTTCTCCATCTGAATTTCATAGCCATACCACCTAGCATACATGCTTCAGATGATCCTACTGTTGATGTACCTATATAGTTCAACTCTTTTGGAGCATTCCATAGGTTAGCTATCATATCAACACATCTATTTTCCATTTCTGTTGTTTGTGGATATTCAGATTTATCTATAGCATTTTTTTCTAATGTTTCTGCCATAAGTTTTGTTGCTTCTGGCTCCATATAAGTTTGACAGAATGTAGCTAAGTTAAGTCTTGCATTTCCTTCATTCATTAACTCATCTTTAATTAATTGATACGCCACGTTTGGAGCAATAGAATCTTTCCCTATTACGTCTTTTGGAATATTAGAGCCAGACTCTATTGTCCCAAACACTGGTGTGCTGTAAGTATCTTCTTTTTTACTACATAACATTTTAAAAATCCTCCTAGAACTTCATGCTTTGATTTAAATTTTTAATGATTTTTTCTAGTGTCTATTTTGCGACTTTTTTACACTTTCTTTAGAGTTAAGACTGTTTAATTAGCCTTTCTCTTTTTATCAGTTATTGCATAAATTACAAAAGGTATTAGAATAGTTATTACAAAACTAACACTTAATATTGTTAAATATTCTGTAACACTCTTACCACTTAATTGGCTAGGTGGAACAAATGATATTACTAGAGCAAATATAGATGTTATGAATCCACATGCTGCTACTATTAATTTAAATGTTTTTCCTCCTGGAACTTGGTAAGAACGTTTTAAATCTTTATGTTTAAGTACTAAAGTAAAGTATCCTATGAAGAATAGTAAGTATCCTACTAGATATATTACAACTGTTAGTGATATTGCTGTAAGGAAAGATACGTTATTTCCTCCTCCACCAAAAGTAAGAACAGCTGCCCATATTGTAACTACTATTCCTTGAATTAATACTAAACGTACTGGAACATCATGTTCATTTGTTTTTGTTAATGATTTAGGTAAAATTCCTTTTTGTGCTGCTGAATACATTCCTCTTGAAGGACCTACAACCCAAGCACTAACTTCTCCCATTACTCCTAAAGCTAATAATAAAGCTATTAATTTTACAAGCCATGTAGCATTAGCACTAAAATGAAGTATTAGAACTTTAAATGTTTCAACAACACCTGAACTTAAGCTTAATTGAGACTTAGGTATTACAGATGCTACTGTTAAACCACCTATAGTATTTAGTATTATAGCTAGTACTACTAATATTATCATTGCTAATGGGTAATTTTTCTTAGCATTTTCTAATTCATTTACATGAGATGCTGATGCTTCAACCCCCATATAAGCTAATATAAATGAAACGAATACAACTAATGTATTTACTTTTGTAAAATCAGGTACGAAATATTTCATTCCAATTTTTACATCTACTGGGTTACCTTGTACTAAGTATGCTATTGATAAACCAAATAAAATTATAGCGGGTATAACTATACCAAATATAAATCCAGCCTTAGCTATCTTAGCTGTGTTTTTTGTTCCGCCTAACTGAGAAAATGTTAATCCCCAGAATATAACTAAAACTCCTATAAATTTTATAGCTGGAACATTGTTTAACGCATTCCAGTTAAATATGTATGAAACACATCCTAAAATAAAATAAATCATAGTTACAAATCCAACTGTGATTTGGAACCATTGGAAGAATATAGCTGCAAAGCCGTATCTTTCACCTAGAGTATTACCTACCCAAGCGAATATTCCCCCTTCTTGCCATCCTTCTACAGTGGCCATTTCTGCTGCACATAAAGCAACTGGTAAAAACCATAAAATTCCTCCTAATAAAAGGAAAAATACTAGATTAAATCCTGATGTTGCGAATGTTGGATATTCATAAACAGTCATTACCATTGATGCTGTCATTGCAAAGAATGCAAACAATGTAAGTGTTCCCTTTTTGCCTACTTGTGCATCTTTCATTTGAATCATCTCCTAGGTATTAATTTTTTCTAACATATACTAAATTATCTTAGGCCTAAAGTAACTTATTGTCGTTATATGACATAAATACCCACGCTTCAACATCCATAACCATTTGATTTAAAATTTATTTAGTTTTCTTATTTTATAATTTTCTAACTTTTTCCATGTGTTAAAATTAATAAACACCACTTTAGAGATATCTCTAAAGTGGTGTTTATTAATTTTATTATTCAGCTATATTGTATACTTCTAAACCTTCATTCATTATATGCTTCTTTTTCACTTCAACTAAAGCCTTTAATGTATCAAGTGATGTCATTACTTCCGTAGAGAACTCTGTTGCAGTTCTTCTTATTTTAAATCCATCTCTTGTTGAGTCATTCCCTTTAGTAGGGGTATTTATTACTATATCTACTTGCTTGTTTCTTATAACATCAAGTATGTTTGGTCTAGCTTCTTCTACTCTCTTAACTATATCAGCATCTATTCCATTTTCTTGTAATATCTTAGCTGTTCCTTCTGTAGCTACGAAAGTATAGCCTAATTCATTCATATCTTTTGCTATTTCTATAAACTCTTCTTTATCATGATTATTTATAGTTGCAAGTACTACACCTTTTTTGTCAGACATAGTTTTTCCTGCTCCTAAGAACCCTTTATATAAAGCTTCTTCTAAAGTCTCACCTACACCTAGTACTTCTCCTGTAGATTTCATCTCAGGCCCAAGACTTACATCAACACTAGCAAGTTTTGACATTGAGAATACTGGAACCTTTACAGATACTAGATTAGGCTCTTTATATACACCTGTTCCATATCCTAAGTCTACTAACTTCTCTCCCAACATACATCTAGTAGCTAGGTCCACTATAGGTACATTACTTACCTTACTTATATAAGGTACAGTTCTACTTGCTCTTGGATTAACTTCTATTACATATAATTCATTTTTGAATTCTATAAATTGTATATTTACCATTCCAAGTACGTTTAGCTCTAAAGCAATTTTCTTCGTGTAATCTAATATTTTGGCTTTTATTTCATCATTTATATTTTGACTTGGATACATTGTTATACTATCCCCAGAATGAACCCCAGCTCTTTCTAAATGCTCCATTATTCCTGGTATTAGTATATTTTCTCCATCACATATAGCATCTACTTCTATTTCTCTACCTGTTAAGTACTTATCTATAAGTACTGGATTTTTCTTGTCTCTCTTGAAAGCATCTTCCAAGTATCTAGCTAACTTAGTTTCATCATAAGTTATTTCCATACCTTGACCACCAAGTACATAAGATGGTCTAACAAGTACTGGGTATTCTAATCTCTTAGCTTCTTCTATACCTTCTTCCACTGACCATATAGCTTTTCCTTTTGGTCTGTTTATATTTAATTTCTCTAGTAATTCTTCAAACTTTTCTCTGTCTTCTGCTGCATCTATGTCAGTAAAGTCAGTTCCTAATATTTTTATATTCTTTTCATGTAAGAATTTAGCTAATTTTATAGCTGTTTGCCCACCAAATTGAAGTATTACTCCATCTGGATTTTCTTTTTCTATTATATTTAATACTTCTTCTTCTGTTAATGGTTCGAAGTATAGTTTATCTGATGTATCAAAGTCTGTACTTACTGTTTCTGGGTTGTTGTTTACTATTATAGTTTCTATTCCCATTTTTCTTAATGATTTTACACAATGTACTGAGCAATAATCAAATTCTATCCCTTGACCTATTCTTATTGGTCCAGAACCTAATACTACAACTTTTTTCTTATTACTTACCTCTACTTCATCAAATTGCTCATAAGTTGAGTAGTAATATGGAGATAATGCATCAAACTCTCCTCCACAAGTATCAACCATCTTATATGCTGGTTGTATGTTGTATAGCTTTCTTAACTCACATAATATCTCTGGACTTATCTTCATTAAGTCAGCTATACCTTTATCTGAGAATCCTTTTTTCTTTAGTTCTAATAGGTAATCTTTATTTAAGTCTTCTATTTTCATACCTCTTAATTTTTCTTCTTGCTCTACTATCCACTTAAACTTGTGTATAAACCACTTATCTACACCTGTTATTTGCTCTATCATGTCAACTTTATAGCCTCTTCTTATCATTTCAGCTAAGTCGAATAATCTTTCGTCATCTGGTACCACTATACTCTTCTTTAATTCTTCTAAGCTCTTTTCTTCTGAAGGAGCATGAACTAATGAATATTTTCCTATTTCAAGAGATCTTATACCTTTTAACATTGCAGCTTCAAAGTTACTTCCTATACTCATTATTTCTCCAGTTGCCATCATCTTTGTTCCTAACTTCCTATTAGCTTGCTTGAACTTATCAAATGGCCACTTTGGTATCTTAACTACTACATAATCAAGCGTTGGCTCAAAACATGCGTATGTTTTCTTTGTAACTGCATTTTCTATTTCGTCTAGAGTGTATCCTAAAGCTATTTTTGCAGCAACCTTAGCTATTGGGTATCCAGTAGCCTTAGATGCTAATGCCGAAGATCTACTAACTCTTGGGTTTATTTCTATAATTGCATATTCTAAACTGTGTGGGTTAAGTGCTATCTGTACATTACACCCACCTTTAACCTCTATTGCATTTATTATATCTATAGATGCTTTTCTAAGCATTTGGTATTCTCTATCACTTAAAGTTTGACTTGGAGCTACAACTATACTATCCCCTGTATGAACTCCAACAGGGTCTATATTTTCCATATTACATACAGTTATACAATTTCCATTGCCATCTCTTATTACTTCATATTCTATTTCTTTCCAACCCTTTATACTTTTTTCAAGCAATACTTGGTTAACCGGGCTTAATTGTAAACCTTGAGTAAGTATTTCTGTAAGTTCTTCAACATTTTCAGCTATACCTCCTCCAGTTCCACCTAGTGTATATGCAGGTCTAACAACTACTGGATATCCTATTTTTCCTGCAAACTCTAATCCACTTTCTAAGTCAGTTACTATATCACTAACTACAACTGGTTGATTTATTTCTCTCATTACTTCTCTGAAAGTATCTCTGTCTTCACCTTTTTTTATAGATTCAACAGATGTACCTATTATTTCAACATTATACTTTTCAAGTATTCCAGCTTCATGTAATTCAACTGCTAAATTAAGAGCTGTTTGACCACCCATTCCTGCTAATAAGCTATCTGGTCTTTCCTTTTCTATTATTTTTTCTATAAATTCTATTGTTAATGGTTCTATATATATTTTATCCGCTACTTCTTTGTCCGTCATTATAGTAGCTGGGTTACTGTTTATTAATACGACTTCTATTCCTTCTTCTTTTAATGCTTGGCAAGCTTGTGTTCCAGAATAATCAAACTCTGCTGCTTGCCCTATGATTATAGGTCCTGAACCTAATACTAATGTCTTTTTTATTCTATCTATTTTAGGCATAATTTTTTCTCCTTATCTAATTAAATTTAACAATCTATACTAATGCTAAGAATTTATCAAATATATAATCATTGTCTTTTGGCCCTGGGCAAGCCTCTGGATGATACTGGACACTGTATATAGGTAATTTTGTATGTCTCATTCCTTCTACAGTATTGTCGTTTAAGTTTATATGCGTTACTTCCATATCCTGTGGTAATTCACATACGTAATAACCGTGATTTTGAGATGTTATAAATACTTTGTTTTCCTCTAAATCTTTAACTGGATGATTTCCACCTCTGTGTCCAAACTTTAACTTTCCTGTTTTTCCACCTAAAGTTAATGCTAGTAATTGGTGTCCTAAGCATATTCCTGCTATTGGCTTTTTACCAATTAATTCTTTTATATTTTCTATAACATCTTCTAAATCTTCAGGATCTCCAGGTCCATTAGATAAGAATATTAAATCTGGGTTTATTCCTAATACATCTTCTGGCTTTGTTGTTGCAGGAAATACGGTTATATCACATCCACGATTTGCAAATGATCTTAGTATGTTTTCCTTAACTCCAAAGTCCATTACAGCAACTTTTGTTCCTCTTCCAGCTATATGCTCTACTTCTTTCCTAGTTACTGTTTTTACCGCTTGAGTATTTGAGAATGCATCTAATTTAGCTTGAACTTGCTCTAATGATATACCTTCTAAAGTTATTATGCCTTTCATAGTTCCGTTGTTTCTTAATATTTTTGTAAGAGCTCTTGTATCTATTCCTTCAAGCCCTATAACTTTATTTTGCTTTAGGTATGTGTCTAAATCCATTTCACATCTAAAGTTATTTGGCATATCACTTTTTTCTCGTACTATAAATCCCTTTACATGAACTCCCTTAGATTCTACGTCTTCTAAGTTTATACCATAGTTTCCTACAAGAGGATATGTCATCGTTACTATCTGTCCATAGTACGAAGGATCTGTTAACACTTCTCCATATCCTGTCATAGAAGTATTGAATACTACTTCTCCTACACTGTCATTTAAATATCCAAAGGCTTTACCTTCGAATATAGTTCCATCTTGTAATATTAATTTCCCCTTCATATTAACCCTCCTAAGCATTCGCTATTTCATTTACTATATTTTTAGCTGACTGAGCTGGATTTTCAGCTTTAGTTATAGGTCTTCCAACTACTAAATAATGTGCTCCTTTGTTGATTGCATCAGCTGGAGTTACTACTCTCTTTTGATCTCCCTTGTCTGCACCTGCTGGTCTTACACCTGGGCATACTGTTACGAAATCTTTTCCGCAAGCCTCAACTATCTTATCTACTTCTTGTGCTGAACAAACTATTCCATCAATTCCTGCTTCCTTAGCTAGTTTGGCTCTTTTTATAGCTAATTCTTCTGTAGTCATATTGCATCCTATATCTTGTAAATCTTTATTGCTTAGCGATGTTAATACTGTAACACCTACTATTATAGGTTTTTCTATATTCAATTTCTCAGCCTCTTCCTTAGCAGCTAATGCACATTGTCTCATACCTTCTATATCAGAAACATGTATTGTCATTAACCAAACATTATCCCTAACTGCTGCTCTTACTGCACTTTGCATAGTATTTGGTATATCATGGAACTTAAGGTCTAAGAATATTTTTTTACCTTTTTCTTTTAAGTAATCTACTGTTTTACCTCTTGTTGCTACATATTGTTCTAACCCTACTTTAAATATATCCACTTCATTTTCTAGTGTATCTATTAATTCTTTAGCTTTATCAAATTCGTTAGTGTCTATCGCCACTATTAGTTTGTCTTTTCCATTTACCATAATTTTACTCCCCTTTTTAATAAAGCCTTAATAAAAAATCCTCATACCACAGGGTATAAGGATTCTATCTATACATAACATTACATTTATAAGCTATGAGATATCTTTCCCAGCCTCTCTGGACTAGTTTAAAAGACTTTATTATATTTTTATTTTAAAAATTCACTTCGTTCATATCGCCAACGATATGTCTTCGTATTCACTCAGTCACATCCGTTGCTAAAAAAACCTCTAGCCAATCCAGCTAGAGGTTATATATACAAAATTAATTATTATAGTTAACCTTTTTAGCCTCTCTGGACTAGTTTCAAGGAATTTCTATTTTATTTTAATTACATACTACACTTCATATCCTCTCGGGATATTTTAAAGCTTTATCTTGTATACAATTATTACATCTTTTCCTTTTAATGTCAACTCTTCTTTTGTTCTTCTCTCTTTATAAATCGATATAATATATAATATTTTCTATTCTTCTATTATAGCACTTATATAATACTCTTTCCCTAATCTTTTTTTAGCCTTTGTTTTTTCATATTTTACTTTCATATCATATTTTTTACAAGCTATATCAAAATTTCTAAGACAAATTCCCATACTTATTTTACTCATTTTCTCTATAGACTTTTTTTGTTTTTCTTCATATATATCAATAGATGTTTTCGTATTGTAAAATCTCCAAGGTTGTACATTCTTTACAGATGATGACATTCTTACAGCACTTAATATTTTAGTCCACTTTCTATCCATTTTCTTTGATATTTCTTTTATTCTTTTTCTTCTTGGCTCTGCATTTACATTTCTAAAAATATGCTCTCCTTCTTTTGGGTATCCAAAAGCTATTACAATATATGGTTGCTCTTCACTTTCCTCTATACTTTCTTCTAGTTCTATATCTTCTTCCTTAACTTGTTCTTTTGAATATATTTCTATACTCTCTGTATCAATGTCTATAATCTCCTTTACATCTTCTTGAGATAAGTTACACTCTATCCAACAAGTACCTAAACCTAAAGTTGTTAATTGTAACACTACATTTTCTATTGCAAAACCAATATTTTGTAAATAGTCTTCCCCTTTATTCGATGTTACTAATATATAGTGAGGTGCCTTTATATTACAGTCCTTTTTCATTAAAAACTGTATCAAGTGACCTCTATCTATTAAATGTGCTTTTATATCCAATTCTTCATTTAAATAATCAATACTCTTACATATTTCTTTAATTTCTTTCATTAATTCTGGTTTTACAGCTCTATTTGAATATTCTTTTATCGTTCTTCTATAAAATATAGCATCATATAAGTCCATTTATTTCCTCCTAAAATATTTCCAATATCTATATAAATCAAATTGATATATTATATATCTTTTATTAATAGTTATATTTTTCTAGTCATTTCTACAAATTCATATATTATATTATAAATTTTTTTATTCTTTTTGTACATTTAAATACATATTATTTATAATTTATAGTTAAATATTTTTTATATATTTACTTATATTTTTTGGGGTATAAAATATAGTATTATAGTTTATCTAGTGCTTATTTTTGCCGATAATTTATTTTATAAGAAAACTGTTTCCAATTTTCTGTTTTTGTAAATATATTATAAATATTTTTTTATAGTAAAATTATGTAATTCCCTTATTTTTTTAGTATTATTAAGTTAGCAGTGAATAAACTATAATTATCTTAATAAGATAATTTTATTAAAATTTTAGGAGGTTCAAATTATGGAATTTGAAAGAAATTTAGATAAGTATGCTGAGTTAGCTGTTAAAGTTGGAGTTAATATACAAGCTGACCAAACTTTACTTGTTAGATCGCCTATCGAATGTGCTCCTTTTGTTAGAAAAGTTGTTGAGCATGCTTATAAGGCTGGAGCTAAAAATGTACATATAGAATGGTCTGATGAAGAATGTACTTTAATAAAATACTTAAATGCACCTGAAGAAGCATTTAACGAATTCCCTAAGTGGACTTCAGAACAATATGTTGATATAGCAAAAGAAGGGGGAGCTTTCTTAACTATATATGCTCAAAACCCTGATTTATTAAAAAATGTAGATCCTCAAAGAGTCGCTAACTTCCAAAAAGCATCTGCACAAGCTTTAAAGGAATGGAGATCTTACACTCTATCTGACAAATGTAAATGGAGTATAGTATCTGTACCAACTGAATCTTGGGCAGCTAAGATATTCCCTGATGTTTCTAAAGAAGAAGCTGTTGAAAAATTATGGGAAGCAATATTTAAGTGTTCAAGAGTTTCTGGTCAAGACCCAATAGAAGCTTGGAATAATCACAACAATGACTTAAAAACAAGAATGAATTTCTTAAATGATAAAAACTTCAAAACATTAAAATTTAAATCAGCAAAAACTGATTTAACTATGGAATTACCTGAGGGGCATATTTGGTTAAGCGGTGCATCTCAAGACCCTAATGGTGTTAACTTCAACCCAAATATACCAACAGAAGAGGTTTTCTCTATGCCTCACAAATTTAAAGTTAATGGTGTAGTTCATAGCACGAAACCACTTGTTTATGGTGGAAATGTTATAGATAACTTCTCTTTAACATTTAAGGATGGAAAAATAATAGATTTCACAGCTGAAAAAGGTGCTGAGACACTAGGTAAATTAATAGACACTGATGAAGGTTCTCATTACTTAGGAGAAGTTGCATTAGTTCCTTTTAAATCTCCTATATCAGACACTAATATAGTATTCTTCAACACTTTATACGATGAAAATGCATCTTGTCACTTTGCATTAGGATCTGCATACAAGACTTGTATAAAAGATGGAGATTCTATAAAAGAAGAGGAAATGGATAAATATGGTGTTAACACAAGTTTAACTCATGTTGACTTCATGATAGGTTCAGCTGATATGGATATCGTTGGTATAACTAACGATGGTGAAGAAATTCAAGTATTCAAAGATGGAAACTGGGCTTTCTAATTTAATACCTATTAAATAAAAGAGATGCTAGTTAGGCTTAGCATCTCTTTTTAAGGTTATATAAAAATAATAGTAAATATTATAATAAGTTTACTGTCTTATCTATTTATTATCTATAGATAATAAAAAACATCTAGGATTACAAAATATAACCCTAGATGTTTTTTGGTTGTCGACGATAAATATTTTATATCAATTAATCTTACATTTTGCAGATTAACTTATAACTTAATTATACATAATTTTTTTAATATAGTAAATTTCTATTTACTATATTTTACTTCTGTCCACTCTATATTGTTAATATATTTTTCAACTAACTCGTGGCTCATATCTGGATGAATAGTTTCTTCTGTTGCTATAGTTATAGATGACATAGCTATTGCATATTTTACAGTATCAACTATATTAATATTATTCATATAACCATTAGCTATACCTGCTACAAAAGAATCTCCTGCACCAGTAACGTTGATTACTTTTACATCATTAGCCTTAATTTTACCTTCTTCTTGCCCATTGTTGTAGTATATACCATCTTCATCTAATGTTATAAATACGTTTTGGATACCTAAGTCTGTAAAATATTTACCAGCTTTTCTTAAATCTTCATCATTGTGTATTTTAAATCCACACATTATTTCAGCCTCATATCTATTTGGCTTTATAGTATGGAACCCTTTTATTAAGTGTTTAACTGTTTTAGCCTTTGCTGCTGAAACTGGATCTAATATAAGTTTAGTATCTTTACTAAAGTTTTGTATTATATATTCTACTATATCAGGTCTATCTGAGTCTAGTATCATATACTCGGCATTTCTTATTATTTCCGCTTTTGAGTCTATAAATTCTGTAGTAAACATGTCTATTATGTTCATATCAACTACAGCAGAAACCATCTCACCTTGTTCATCTAAGATAGCCATATATGTAGGAGTGTGCCCTCCTTTTATTATTAGAGACTCGCTCATATCATAGTTCATCTTTTTAGAATGATCTAACATTCTTTTTCCTGTCTCATCATCTCCTAATATAGAGATAAATCTTGTATTTACACCTACTCTAGCCATACATTCAGCTATATTTCTACAAACTCCTCCGAAAGAAGTCTTAACTTTACCTGGATTAGAATCATTACATCTATAATTATTGTTTGTAAACCCGCAGATATCAAAAACTGATACTCCGAAAACTAACGCATAAGGTTGCCTATTGTCTATCATTTTTGTTTAAACCTCCCTAAGAATCACCTTCCTATTTTATCACATTCTTATGAGTTTTTTCTATAGATTTTACGTTTTAATGTCAATTATGCAAATTTTTACACTTTTTTTGTCATATTTTAATAAAATAGGAGGTTAAAATACCCCCTATATTTTATCTTAAATTTGTCTTTGCTATTTCTATAGATGATTTCGCATCTTTAGAATAATAGTCTGCCCCAATCTCTTTTGCATACTCACTAGTAAGTACTGCACCACCAACAAATACTTTCGCATCTAGTCCTTCTTTTCTTATTGCTTCTATTGTTTCTTTCATGCTTTTAACTGTAGTTGTCATTAAAGCACTTAATCCTATAAGTTTTATATTTCTATTTTTAGCCTCTTCAACAATTACATCAATATCAACATCTTTCCCTAAATCTAGGACATCATACCCATAATTTTCAAGCATTATCTTTACAATATTTTTACCTATATCGTGTATATCTCCTTTTACAGTTGCTACTATAATTTTTCCTTTTTGCTCTATACTTTCACTTTTACTTTGTAAACTTACTTTTAGAATATCCAGTGCTACTTTCACAGTCTCTGCCGATTGTATTAATTGCGGTAAGAATATTTCACCATTTTCATATTTTTTACCTATTTTATCTAGTGTAGGTATAAGTATTTCTTCTATTACTTCATTTTCTGATTGACTTTTTAAAATATTTGGTATTACTTCTTTTATTTCTTCTTTAAGTCCTCTTTCTATTATTTGTTCTACTGATAATTTTTCTTTATTATTTTGTCTTGTATTGATATCTTTATTATTTACAACATTTGCATATTTACTTATGTAATTTATACAATTTTTATCTATATTTTTTATTACTTTAAAAGAGTTTATAACCTCCATCATGCTATCTTCATTTGGATTTATAATTGGTAAGTCTAGTCCATTTGCTAATGCCATAGTTAAGTAAGTACTATTTAAAGCTTTTCTATTTGGTACACCAAAAGATACATTTGATACACCTAATATAGTTTTAACTCCCAATTCCTCTTTTATCATTTTTATACATTCTATAGTCGCCATGGCCTCTGATTGCTGCGCTGAAACTGTAAGTGATAAGCAATCTATAAATATATCTTCTTTATTTATTCCATAAGATATTGCTTTATCTACTATTTTTTTAGCAATATTAAATCTTCCTTTTGCCGTTTTTGGTATTCCATTTTCGTCTAAAGTAAGTCCAACCACACATGATCCGTATTTTTTTACTATCGGAAGTATTTTACTTAAGGATTCTTCTTTTCCATTCACAGAATTTACTATAGTTTTACCGTTATAATATCTAAGACCTTGTTCTAAGACATCTATATTTGATGAATCCACTTGAAGAGGAGTATCTATAACAGATTGAATTTCTTTTATAACCATAGGCATAAACTTTTCTTCTTCTATATTAGGTATTCCTACGTTTACATTTAATATTTCAGCTCCACCATTTATTTGTTCTAAACCTAAGTTTATAATGTAATCAAAGTTTCTATTTTTTATTGCATCTTGAAGACTTTTTCTCCCTGTTGGATTTAATCTTTCTCCCATAACAGTCGGAGCTTTTATTTCTACAACCTTTGATGGTGAGCATACAAAACATTTATTTACTTTCTCTACATTTACCTTTTTTAATTCATCTAGATTATTAGATATTTTATTTATAAAAGATGGATCTGTTCCACAACATCCTCCTATTATTGATGCACCTACTTTTACAAAATTTTTAACACCTTTATAAAATTCCTCTGCATCTACATCATATGTAGCTTGTCCATCCACTATATTTGGTAGTCCTGCATTAGCTTGAACCACTACCGGCACCTTTGTCATCTTAGCTATTCTCTCTACTATTGGTAAAAGCTGCTTTGGCCCTAAAGAGCAATTTACACCTACAGCATCTACTCCTAATCCTTCTATAGTTAAAACCATACTTTCTGGAAGGCACCCAGTAAAACTTCTCCCATTTTCATCAAAGGTCATAGTACAAAATACAGGTAAGTTAGTATTTTCCTTAGCTGCTAATACTGCTGCCTTAGCCTCATATAAATCCATCATAGTTTCTATTATTATTAAATCTGCACCAGACTTTTCACCTTGTATTGCTTGTCTTTTAAATATTTCATATGCCCTATCAAAACTTAGTGTTCCCATAGGTTCTAACATTTCTCCTATCGGTCCCATATCTAGTGCTACAAATTTATTATTAATATTTTGTGATTCATTAATAGCTTTTTTAGCAACTTTTACTGCATTATCTACTATTTTTTCTACAGTATACCCTAGTTTTTCTAATTTTAGCTCGTTAGCACCAAAAGTATTTGTAGTTATTACATTTGACCCTGCATCTAGGTATGATTTATGTATTTCTAAAAGTTTATCTGGATTTTCAAATCCAAATATTTCTGGATTTTCCCCTATTTTTAAACCTTTTTGTTGAAGCATTGTTCCCATAGCTCCATCAAATATTAATATATTATCTTTTATAAAATCTCTTACATTCATCTCTGTCATCCCCTTTTTTATATTTACAATTTTTGTTATTTTGGCATTTTGAACATGATTTAAAGCTTTGAATTGTTTTATCTTCTGATATTCCTATTATCGCTATAACAGACTTCCTTGGAATCATTATTCCACTTTCAGTTATAGTCAAACCGATTTCTTTTTGACAATTTAATAGATTTATTATTTCTCTATTTTTTTCTATTGGTAAGTCCCCATATCCTGGGCTATATCTTGATGTTATGAATTTATTAGTATTAATTAATTTTTCTTGTATTTCCAATTGTAGTCTATCACACAACTCTTCTACAGCTGTGGTAGCACAAGCATCTAATATTATGCTTTTGTTTAATTCATTATAAGAACGCTTTTTTATTTCTTTTTCTATTTCTATTCCTAGTGTTGTAGCCATTATTATACACTCACTGCAACTATCTAACAAATTATATAAATCTCTACTTTTTAATGTTAAATTACTTCCTTTTATATATACATTATCTCCATATGGTTTGTTATCTTCTCTTAATATAGGATAAACCCTCAAAATATATCGAGGGTTTATTGTTGATTTAGTTATTTTTATGCATTCATCAATTATATTATGAAGATTTTCATTTATTTCTTGACCTTTGTACTCTAGATATCTTAATACTTCATTTTTATCTATATCTATGGATTGCGAAAAGTCAATTCTCATTTATTATTCTCCATATATATTTAGTGAGAATCCTTTTTCTAAAGCTTCTCTAGCATATTCTTGTGCTCCAAATAGAGATAAATCTTTGTAGTTCCCACACTCTACAGCAGTAGCTGCTGGTATCTCTTTAGCATCTAAAACCATCTTTAATGCTTTTTCTAATCCTTCTTTTATAACTGCTGGTTCTACATCTCCCCATACTATTAAGTAGAATCCTGTTCTACATCCCATTGGAGATAAGTCTATTATGTTATCTATTGTTTCTCTTAAATAAGTAGCTAATAAATGCTCTAAACCATGCATAGCAGCTGTTCCAAATGTTTCTGCATTTGGTTGTAAGAATCTTATATCAAACTTACTTACCATATCTCCTTTTTCTCCATTTAATAAACAACACTTTCTAACATAAGGTGCTTTTACTTTTGTATGATCTAGTTTAAAACTTTCTACTTTTTGCATTTTAATTCCCTCCGATACTTAAATTTTTTATATGATAATATTATACTTCATAATAAGGATATATTATCAAGTTTTACATGATATTTTTATTTATTAAATTAATTTTTTATTAAATTTCTAAATATTTTATATTAATTTAAGCTTTACTTCAAAAATAGTTCTGCTACTATTACTTTCAACTTTGATGTTTCCCCCATGTAACTCTACTATATTTTTAGCTATAGCTAGTCCTAGTCCTGATCCACCATCATTTCTATTTCTAGATTTTTCTACTCTATAAAATCGTTCGAATATATGAGGTAAGTCTGAAGAAGGTATTTGTTCTCCATAATTTATAATTTGGGCTATAGCCATATTGTCTTGTTTTCTTGTTACTATATCTATATATCCCCCATCCTTACCGTATTTTATCCCATTGCTTATTAAATTTTCAAATACCCTTACTAACTTATTAGCATCTGCATTTATTATTAATTTATCTTCAGAAAAATCTGTTCTTCCTTTTATATCATTTTGCTTAAATTCATATTTAAACTGTTCCGTTATTTGTCCTAATAATTCTACTAAATTTATATCAATCTTATCTAAGCTTATAGTATTATTTTGCATCTTTGTAAGTTCAAACAAATCATTTATAAGAATGCTCAAGCTTTTAGATTTTTCATATGCAATCGTCGTATAGTATCTAAGTTCAACTTCATCTTTATATCTATCATCTTCTATTAGACCTAAGTATCCTATTATAGATGTCAAAGGTGTCCTTAAGTCATGTGAGACATTTGTTATTAAATCTGTCTTAGTTTGTTGTGCTCTTCTCTCTTCTATTGTTATATTTCTCAACTGTGAAACTATACTATTAATATTGTTTCCTAATTGTCCAACTTCATCTTTTGATACAACTTGTATAGTTTGATTTAAATCACCATTAGCCATAATATTAGTTGTATTTATAATTTCACTTATACTCTCAATCTTTTTCTTCATAAATATAATATATATAGGTATTGTTATTAGTAGAATTAGTATTATATAAATTAAATCTCCTATATAATTATTTTTTGCATATAAAAATTCGTTTACTACATTTATAATTACTTGGGGAATTTTCGCATAACTATTCATATACATATCTATTAATTTAAAATAAATAATACCTATTATGCTACCGCCTATAACTAAGCTAATTATAAAATATATTATGGGCTTAAAAGCATATTCAAACAAAATTTTTTTATTTTTCAACTTTATATCCTACCCCCCACACAGTGTGTATTATTTTATCATCTATATGATTTTCTATTTTTTCCCTTATCCTACTTATATGAACCATCACAGTGTTATTAGATTGGTAGTATTGTTCTTTCCATACCTTTTCAAAAATTTCTTCTGTACTAAATACACGCCCTTTATTACTAGCTAATAGATATAAAATATCAAATTCCCTAGATGTTAAAGGTATTTCAATTTCTCCAACAGTAACCTTATGTTTACTTTTATCTATATTTAAATTTTCTATTGTTATTATATCCCGACTATATTTTGATTTATTATTAAAATAATACGCTCTTCTAAGTAATGATTTCACTCTAACTGTAAGTTCTAATGGATTAAAAGGCTTTGTCATATAATCATCTGCCCCTGTCATTATACCTTGAATTTTATCCATATCTTCAGATTTAGCACTTAGTATTAATATAGGAATATCTAATTTTTCTCTTATCCTTCTACAAACTTCTATTCCATCTATACCAGGCATCATTATATCTAGTATCATCAATTGTATATCTTCTCTGTCTAATATATTTAAGGCTTCTATTCCATCTTCAGCTTTTATTACATCATATCCTTCATTTAATAAATATATTTCAAGAAGATTTCTAATTTCCTTTTCATCATCTACTACAAGTACTTTATTTTTCAAATTCCATCATTCCTATCTATATAATTCGTTTTTATATAATACTTCTACATTATTCGTTAATGTTTCACATAAAACAATTATAATATACTTTTATTGATTTAATTTAATTAATTTTTACTAGCTGTATACTCTTCTAATGTAGAATTATTTTCATATATTTCTTTAGCTACATCTTTCCCTACATATCTTATATGCCACGGTTCATATGACTTACCTGTTATATCTTCTTTTCCTAATGGGTATCTTAATATAAACCCGAATTTATGAGCATTCTCTGCTAACCATATAGCTTCTTTCGTACTACCTACAAACCATCTATCTTCATTAGTCACGTCTATACATAATCCAGTTTGATGTTCACTACTACCTGGCTTAGCCACATATTCATTAGCCTTTGTTAGTCCATCCGAAATAACCTTTTTAGTATATATATCTTTTTGAGTTGCATAAGATCTATACGCTGATGTACCTAAAAAATTAATTCCTTCTTCTTTTGCTTGCTTAAATAACTCCTCTACTGCTTTTGACGCAACCTCTTCCATTTGTTTTTCTTCATTAGTTGCATTATCGATAAAAGGAATGTTTGGCACATCACTTTTATATGGTTTATAGTTTTCATCTAACTTATTATCATTGTTTACTAATAGCGTGTTTGTTATAATATTTGAGTTACTTTTATTTAATATTTTTTCTTGTGTTGATGTTTTTCCTGGCATTAATATTTTTACTAAAATAATTGTAACTGCTACTATTATTATAATGGGTACTATAACCCTAAATTGTTTCATAATCTATCTTCTCCTTTTAACCTTAACTACTACATTTTCAATGAAATTGTAGTGAATTTTCATAGGTTTATTTTAAAAGATAGATTTTAAATAACTTATAAGTAATTCTTAAGAAATCTTAAGTTTATTAAATTTTGATGGAGGACACAAATATGACTATGCAAAAACTTCTTAGTAAAGCTCGTCAGGCTATACAAGATTTTGATATGATACAAGATAACGATAAAATAGCAGTAGGACTTTCTGGAGGAAAAGATAGTTTAACATTACTTCACATACTGAAAAACTATCAAAGATTCTCACCTCAAAAGTTTGAATTGATTGCAATAACGCTAAACCCTGGTGGTGTAGACAATTCACCATTATACAAACTTTGTGAAGATTTAGATGTAGAATTTCATGAAGTTCAAACTAATATAAAAGAAATTGTATTTGATATAAGAAAAGAGAAAAATCCATGTTCATTATGTGCCAACTTAAGACGTGGTGCGCTAAATGGTACTGCTAAAGAACTAGGATGTACTAAGGTTGCGCTTGGGCACCATAAAGATGATGCAATAGAGACATTTTTAATGTCTATGCTATATGAAGGAAGAGTTAACTGTTTTTCTCCAAAGACGGTTATGGATAAACAAGATTTAACAATAATAAGACCTATGATTTATATAGAAGAATATATGACAAAAAAGGCCACAAGAAAATATAACTATCCAGTTATAGAGAATCCTTGCCCTGCCGATGGTCATACTAATAGACAAAATATAAAAGAACTTGTCCAAAGATTAAATAAAGAAATGCCAGGTTCAAAAAAGAACATATTTGGAGCTTTAAATAATCCTGATAAATTATTTATATGGGATAAAGAAAAAATAAAATAAATATAAAATCTTAAAAATATTATATATCTTAGGTATCAATCTATGAATTAATATTATATTATTCAATTCATAGATAATACGTCAAAATGACTTAAATTTTATTTTGGCGTATTTTTTTATCTATAATAATTGTAATATTATCTCATTGAAGTTTTTTATAGTACCTGAATCGTATAATTAAATCAGATAAATATATAAATAAAAAAGACACTTATGATGCACTTAGGTAACCGACTAAGATCAACAAAGGATGGTCAAAAATGTATTTTAATTAAATTAACATAAATTAGCTATAGTAACTCTAGTAGAAAAACATCAAATGAAGTTATGAAAAAATGAACTGTTTTGAAAATAATTAACTCATCATCCAAAACAATTCATTTAAATTTTATAAATTTTTATTAGTTTTAAGCCACACTAAACTTCCATAAATCCTTAGTTTCCTTCATGAAAATATCTATATCCCAAGTTTTATTGCTTTTTTCTTTACTATCAGGGTCATTCACTATTATATTTCCATCTTTATCTACGCCAGTTAAGACTATATAATGTCCTTGAGTTGTAAATGTTCCTGGACCCATAGTTGCTATTATTGGCTCTCCTTTTTTAAGAGTAGATATAATTACTTCTTTACTTAAAGGTATTTCTTTGCCCTTTAGCCCAAAGTTGCTTGCTCCATCAGTCATTAAACTCCACTTAGAGCCTATGCCCTCTACATAGTACCCGCTATTATAAGCAAAATCTGAAACTGCCTTTGGATTTATGTTTGTATTTCCTGTAAGACCTACCGCAACCATTGCTAAAGAAGTTGGTCCACATCCATCAATTGCAATAAAGTTTGAACCATATTTATCGTATCCCCATCTTTCGTCCCATTGAAGGAAAAGTGGTATTTCACCTTTTTTGTAATCATCTTTTACAGATATTTTTTTACTTGTTTTTGAATCATTATAGATATAATCTGAAACAAAATCTATAGTTTCAGGCTTTTTAGCTGCTAAATCTAATAAATCCTTAGGATATAAATCTATATTATTTAATATCTTTTTTACTTTTGGATATTCATTTGATTCTTCGACTAAACTAATTATAGTTGGATCATTTGAGTTTAAATTTTCTTTAGATATTAATTCATCCCCTTTATTTCCAGACATTGTATGCTTCCCCAATATGGCTACTAAACCTATACCTAATATAGCCGCTACGCCTATAATAGAATATTTAACATTCTTCTTCATCACTCTTTTTTTCTTCTTTTTATAGACCATTATGTCATTCTCCTTTTGATGCATATAAAAAACATCTAAAAGCTACCCTATATAGGTTTATTCTATACTTCATAGTTTCCAGGTGTTTTATTTTTACTATAATCTTAAGTCATTCAGCTATTTTCTAGTTGTATCAAACAACTTTGAGCATAATCACCTTCTAACATATTAACTAACTTGTCCATGTTCTTTAATTGAGCTTTATCAATTAATTCTGTAGTAATTTTAGATATTAAGTTTACAGTAGATTATATAAACTAATATCCTTTAGCTTAAGGTTCATCTCTTATTCTATATAACTAAATTACAATATATATTATAATCTATATTTTATAAAAATTTTATTAAGTAATTATCTGCATTATCATATTCCACAATGCTTATAAAGTAGTTTATTATTCAAAGTTACAACACCATCATTTTTGATATATCCATTAACGAAATTATATGTTAATATAATACCTTAATACAATTCTATAACATATTAATAATCAAAAAAGACGCTTATGATAAGCTTAGTTAATCAATTAAAATCAACAAAAGGAATATCAAAAATGCATTTTAACCATACTAACATAAACTAGCTAGCAAATCTAGAGGCAAGTTATTACTTAGGTGCAAAAGAGAGAGGCTTACTTCCAGTTACTTAGTGAACCATAGGTAATTTTCCTTATGTAAATTAACAATTTAGGATATAAAAATCTCTTTATCAATTAAACTTATATCTTAAGAAAATATAATTTTTATAACAAAAAAAGACTGTTTCCGTTACAGTCTTTTTAAAGGGCTATTAAAATTTTTATCAAATACTATTTAAGGGGGGTTAGTATTTTTATAGTTATAATTCTATATTTAGAAGGAGCATTAAGTATAGCTCCTCCTTTTATGTCAAATTCTTAAATGTCAATTTTTTATGTCCGTTCCTAATGCATATATCATCTTATGTCATTTCTTGTTGCCTATGTATACAATGTACTATATTTTTGTATAGCTGTCCATAATACAAAATATTTTTTATAAAAAATTTACCTTTTATAACAAATTTAGTTTTTCTATAAATATTTTATAAATTTATATTTTAAAAATCCTTATAATGAATAAGTTCATAGAAATGCATTTAATATAACCGCTATGAACTTTGCTCCTGAAGAAGTCGGATCTGAAATTCAGAAACATATACCAGAATTTGAGCTTAGCTATAATGTAGACCCTATACGTCAATCTATTGCAGAATCTTGGCCTAATTCTATAGATTCATCTTGTGCAGTAGCAGAATGGGGATTTAAGTTCGAACATAATTTAAGTAAGATGACATCAGATATGCTTAGTAAATTATCATCAAAATAATATATAATACGTTTATATAAAATATATGTAATTATTTACATTCCATAGATTCTATCAATAGGAATTTAAGGTGTTTAAAGATTATTCCTATTGATAAAATCTATTTTTTTACTTTTTTAAAAAAAACAATTCTATATACATTATTATGGTTTTATTGTTTATTTAGATATACCTTCCGTTCTATATCCAATTTCTTTATTTGCTAGCCTATATGCTTCATTTATCATGTCCTCTTTAGACATGCTATTACCAATTAAACTATCTATGGTTATTTGATTTCTTTCACTAAAATATTTATCTAAAAGTTGATTTTCTATATCCTCTTGTTCGGCCACATCTCCTTCGTGTAGTATATACTTCACATTTATTCCATTTTCATTTAATCTTCTTCCAACTAATATACTCCTATGACATCTGATTGGATCTTGCATTGCCCCTAAAAGAGCAATTTTATATCCTTTTTTACACCCATCTTTTATTCTCTCTATCCCCTTTTTAAATATATCTTCTTTGCTTACTTTCTCAAAATCAGCAAATCCTTCTCTATTATAAGATTCTTTTGATCCTCTCCTAGCTCCAAATTCTTTTCCCATGTATATATATATAAATCCTTCTTTTCTTAAAGTTTTACAAAAATCTTCTCTATTGTATTGAATATTATACCTAGAATATGGAGTTTCTCTAATATCTACAACACAATTTATATTGTATTGATTTAACATATCTATAAGCTTTTCAATTGGATAATTAGAGTGACCTATCGCAAATACTTGCATAACTTCACCACCTTTTTTAATGCACTTTTACTTATATTTATATCCAAAATGAATTTATATAAATTCTATTATTTTAAATTAACTATTTAAATAATTAGTGTTTTTTATTATTATATCTCATAAACAAAAAATGATAGTCTATTGATGATTGATTTAATCTCATAGACTATCATTTTATTATTATATTTACTTTATATATTTATAAGTTTAATCTACCTTCTCTATAGGTTTCGAAACTAACAAAATAACTTGAATCATTGTAGTTATTAATGATGTTTTTCTTTTATAAGCCATATATCTTCCATCCCAAGAATCACAGTATTTTTCTTTGAACTTCTTTAGACCTTGGAATGAATAGAATTTATGTCCATGTGAATATACCTTGGCAGCTATCTTCTCACCTAGAAATGCATACTTTGATATACCTACATTTGATAATGGAGCCATACCCATATTAAATCTTGAGTATCCATTTTCTTTTCCCCACTCAAATAGATTAACGAACATGAAGTCCATTATTCCATTACAAGTTTCATGTGAAAAACGCATTAAGTCTATCGATAAAGTTTTATGACCATCATACATCGGCATAAAGTTAGCAAATCCCTTTATTTCACCATCTTTATTTTTAACTATAGATATTGGATTTCTACTTAAATACTCTACATCGAAAAATCCTATTGAGAATCCTTTTTCTTGTCTTCCACATAGCCATTCATCAGATACAGCTTTTATACTATCCATAAATTCATCACTGAAAGGAGGCTTTACAACTTCAAATGTATATTCTTCTTTGCTAACTCTTGATATAGCATTTCTTACACTCTTCATTTTTCTTCCTTCTAATGTAAATTTATTTAAATCTACAGCTGCCTCTTCTCCTAATTTAAAGAACTCATATCCTGTTTCATGAAGGTATGGAATTAATTTATCATCTATAGCACAGAATGTTGGTATATATCCATATTTATCAGCTAACTCATAGAATTCCTGAATAGTATTAAATATATTTTCATCATTCCCTACTGGATTTCCTAATATAAATATCTTATTAGCATAAGTTTGATATTGTATTAAAACATCCTTATCTTTATTTATATAAACATACTTATCATTTAAATATATAAAGTGTATTATAGATGTCCCGCCAAATTTATTTAGTATATTTTCTACATCATCTTTACATTCTTCTAATTTCATCTTAGGGAATTCATTTTTACCATTCTTATAATATATAATACATAAGAATAATATGGCTATTATAAATCCAGCTATACTTAAAAACATTACATTTGATGATGCATTTGAAAATTGTATTTGATATTGAGTAAAAGGTATCTTTCCTACTTTTCCATGAACGCTTGCGTAGAAAGTATATAGATATAGTATTAAGAAAGATAGCAATATTATTACATCTTGTATAAATATTCCCCAACGCATTACAAAACTTTCTCTATAAAATTGTTTTTTACCAAGCCAAATTATAAGACCTACTATTACTAAATACAATGCTCTACCATAGTCCGTTCCTTGTGCGAAAGTCACCCCAATACATAAGGCAACTATTATTAAAGTTAATTTATAAATATTTTTTGATTTATAAATTAATAATCTAGACATAGCTATAAGTAAAAATCCTAATACTATGGCAAATTTATCTGGTATATATATTATTGATAGATGTGAGACTCTACTTATTATATTTATTTTATTTATAACTTCAGGAATAGCTTCTGATATTAACAGAATACTTCCTGTTAATAGTACAATAAGTACTATACCTATATGAGCCATTTTTGATAGTATAGTCATTACTATATCTCTTATATCATCATCTACAGTCTTCCACATTACATTTCCATATAAAATTAATCCTATAATTAATGGAACTATATAATAAGAAATTCTATATAGGAATATAGCTAATAAAACTTTCTCTGATGGAACATTTAAAGCTTGTAATCCTAGTATCATTGTCAAATCAAAAGAACCAAGTCCTCCTGGTGATAAACTTACAATAGCCACTATAATTGCTAGTACAAATACCGGGAATAATTTCATAAATGATATATTTGCATCTAGTACTAACATGATAGAGTATATTAAAACTATAGTTGTTAACCATTCTAATGCTGATATTCCCATTATAGTTACCGCATCTTTAATATCTTTTCTATCTTCATCATTTCCCTTAATAAACTTATATATGAAGTATATTGATATTGCCGGGAAATATATACTTATTATTAAAGTTAATATGCTTGTCCAATCATTTAACTTTAATGACTCAAAATTAGTGATGGCATATATGAAACTTACCATCGAAAAACCAGTTAAATTTAAAGCTACTATTTTTGATATCTCTTTTACAAGTAACTTTTTGTCCTTCACATAATTACCATAAAAATTACTCTTTAATGCTATGGCTGTACTTCCTCCAAATCCAGCTATACTAGCAATTGAACTAGCTATCCATGAGAATTTATATAACTCCCTGTTATCTAAGTTGATATTCACTCTTCTTTTTAGTACAAAATCGTAAAGACTTAAAGGAAGATATGAAATAATTCCTAAAAGTATTATTGTTATTGAGTTTATAAGCGTTAACTTATCTGCATATAGTTTAAATGTATTCATATTAAATGAAGAAACTACACTGATAAACTCTTTCATAACTATAACAAATATTACTAATGCTATTAAATACTTTAATGTATTTTTTAATTTTACTTTATTTATAATTATAATCTCCTCCTTTTATATTTCTGATAATAAGGCTATTTTACCATACTTTGACACAATATATCCTTACATTCTTCTTTATCTTATATAACAGATTTGTAAGAATTTAAATTTATTGTAAAAGTTTTGCCTGACAATATATATTATTCTACAAAAAAAAATAGATATTTAAAATCTATCCCTTTTTATTTTTAATAAACTTCTTAATACTATTGCTTTATATTACTAATAATATTAAATATTCATACTATTTGTTAATAATATAAATTTTAAAGATAACGGATTTATAGTTAACAATCTTTATAATAATTCCTTACATAATTCTTGTAAATACTTTTCAAATCTTATATTATCTTCTTTCTTCCTTTTTGATGGACCCTTTACTCGAGCACCTGAGCTTCTTAGTTTTTTTGATATATGTCTTGTAAATAGTAATTGGTCTATATTTTCATTTGTATATACTCTTCCATTTTGATTTATTGGGTATCCTCCCTTTGAAAGTGCCATTGCAGCTAAACCGTAATCTTGAGTTACTATTATATCACCCTTATTTACTTTATTAACCAAAGAAAAATCTACGGAATCTCTTCCTTTTGATAAGACTATAGTTTCTACATTATACTTATCAAAGTTATGTGATGTATCACACATTATTAATACTTCTATATTAAATTTTTTAGCTACTTTTATTGTTATATCTACAACTGGGCATCCATCACCATCTATTAATATTTTCATAATTTCCCTCTTCTCTTTTATATGTAATACTACTCTATAGTATTTTACTTTATAATGTTTATTAATTACAAAAAAAGATGAACTAATTTTTAAATTAGTTCATCTTTAAATTAAATTATTTTTATATACCTCGTAAATACTAAAAAATTATTAATTATATTAAATTTATTATCTGTTTTTTATCTTCTATCTGATTTGAGTTAAATGTTGCTTTTATAATTAATGGATCCCCTCCTAGTATATATATTTTCCCCGTAAAATATAAGGCTTCATCTATATCATGTGTTACAAATAAAACTGTTCTAGTTTCTTCTCTCAAAACATTTTTGAAAGCCTTCATAATGTCATTTTTATTTTTTATATCTATCGATTTAAAAGGTTCATCCATTATTATAAGTTTTGATGGTTTAGCAAATGCTCTAGCGATATTTACCCTTTGTCTGATTCCACCGCTTAAACTTTGAGGATAATAGTTTTCAAAATCCTGTACTCCCACCAAGTTTAAGTATTTTTTGCAAATTTTGTCTAACTCACCTTTTTTATAGTCATTTTTTAATATTAACTTCAGATTTTCCTTTACTGTTAACCATTCTACAAGCCTATCCTCTTGAAATATGTAACTTATACTATTTGTATTTATACCTTCTATTTTTCCGCTATCTTTTTCTACTATATTGCTAATTATTTTTAGTAATGTAGTTTTTCCGCATCCTGATTTCCCTAATATAGTATTTACTCTATTTTCCTTAAATATAATATTAAAGTCTTTAAATATAACCTTATCATCATATTTCTTATATAAATTTTTTATCTTTATATCCATACTACACTCTCCATTTAAAGGACTTTTTAGTTATAAACTTATTAAGTATATCTAAAGCAAATGAAATCATTGCTATGATTATTATCCATGCAAATATAGCTTCTGTATTAAAATTCATTTTTTCATATTGAATTACTGTTCCTATTCCATACTTTGGTTGCCCGTGAACCTCTCCTGCTATAACCACTTTAAAAGCCAATGAAAATGTAGACACTAATAAATTAGTAACTTGAAACTTTATTAATGGAAAGTAGATATATTTAAGTTTGTCTATTTTTTTTACCTTATAGATGTTTGTCATCTCTATTATGTTTTTATCAACTCCTAAAATAGAACTTAATACACCTTCATATAATATGGGGAAAACTATAAATATCCCAACTATAAAAGGTGCGTTGTCCTTATCAAACCATATAAGAGCCAATACTACTAAAACCATAGTTGGGATAGATGTTGATAAAGCATTTACGGGTTTTAGTATGTTTCTAAATAAACTACTTCCTGAAGAAACTATACCTAAAAATATTGAACTTATTAAAGCTAATAAAAAACTTACTATTGTCCTGTAAGCAGAGCTAAGCACATTTATAAAAAAATCTTCACTTTTAAATATAATTAGAATATTAGCTAGAACCACTTCTACTGTAGGTAAATATATCGGATTATCTATAAGTGTCGCTAATATTTCCCAAATTATAATTAATAATATACAAGATGCAAGTATCTGTAATCTATCTTTCCATAAAAATTCCTTCATCTGGTATATTTCCTCCTAGTGACTTTGGATTTGAGTCGAATAGCTTTTTATAATAGTTTTTGTATATATCCTTGCTATCTTCTATAGGTACGAATTTAAGATTTGCTCTTTCAATAGATTTTACAATTATAGGTTTCTCTGTTGAAACTTCTATTTCTCCACAGTATGTAGCAAGTTCTGATGGGTTATCATTTGCCCATTCTATCCCTTCTTTAACATTATCTAAAAATTTATTAGTAAAATCTTTATTTTCTTCTAAAAAACTATTCTTAACTATAATAGTTGCTTGAGGATATCCATATTCTGAATCTGCTATTTCTTTATATTCATCATTTAAGCCTTTAAATATTTTCACATTTTCTTTTTTAGTCATGAGGGCACTAAGAGCTGGTTCTGGTACTATTGCTGTATTTTCTTTACCAGACACTATCATTGGTACTAATTCACTTGGTGAATTTACATAGCTAAAATTAACATCACTTTCAGTATTTAATCCCTTTTCAGATATTATATATTGTGCTGTTATGTCTGGTGTTAAACCCTTACCTATGTTCATAATATTTTTTCCTTTTAAGTCTTCATAATTATTTATATCTTCTGTTGAAACTATGTAAGATGAACCAAACCCTGTTGTTCCTGCTATTTGGTAATTCTTTGTTTTGTTATAAACTATAGATGCCATATTAGATGGTACTATAGCTATATCTGGTTCTTCTTTCATAACTGTTGTTGAAAGGGTTTCTGATGTCTTTTCTATCGTATATTCAATTTCATAATTTGACTTTATTTCTGGTTTCTCTTTTATTAATTTAGCTATTGCTATTGTTGGTAATCCATCTGGAGATACCACTTTTACAACCTTCTTAAATGTTTCGTCTTTAATACTTTCTGATTTTTCTTTATCAATAGATGCACAACCTGACAATATCCCCATTGCTATTATTCCTGTTGATAAAATACTTATAAACTTCCTCATCTCTAATCCCCCTTTTTTATAAATTCCCTATAACACTTATTTGTTCAAATAAATTCTGTAAACTTTATTAAAAGATTTAATTTTTCTATCCTTTATATTTTCTATATTTATAATTAATTTACCTTTTATCATGTTCTTTAGTTTATTAATTATTTACTAAATAATTTAAAAATTATTAATTATAATTTCTATTATTCTCAAAATTACGAAAATATAAGATTTCTAATTATTTTGTTTAGATTAAATTTAAAGTGGTATTTATATTAGAGTAGTTAATATTTAATATATACTTAGGGAGATGAATTAAAGATGAAATCTTTAAAAGGAACTAAAACAGCACAAAATTTAATGAACGCATTCGCAGGAGAGTCAATGGCTAAGAACAAATATCAATTCTATGCTAAAATAGCTAGAAAAGAAGGATTTGCTCAAATAGGTGATATATTTGATGAAACTGCTCAAAACGAAGAAATGCATGGAAAAATATTCTTTAGATACTTATTAAATGATTTCACTGGAGAAGATGTTCAAGTGACAGGTTCTTACGGAATGGGTATGTCTAGTACTTTAGAAAATTTAAAAACAGCAGCAGCAGGAGAAAATGAAGAAGATACTCTTTACTTAAAATTCGCTGCAGATGCTAGAGAAGAAGGATTTGAAGAAATAGCTGCTTCTTTTACTCATATTCATGGAATAGAAGCTCATCATAGAGATAGATTCTTAAGATTAGCTAAGAATATAGAAGAAAATAAAGTATTCGAGAAACCAGAAGTTAAAGAATGGGTATGTACAGTATGTGGATATGTTCATTCAGGAACAGAAGCTCCACAAGTTTGTCCAGCTTGCAAACATCCACAAGGATATTATGAAATAAAAGCTGAAAACTTCTAAGGCTAAGTATATAAAAAAGGTTAAACACATATCATTTATCAATAATGTGTATTTAACCTTTTTTATATTTCATAAATTTTTACTTTCTATACTACTTTATATCGTTTATTCTAACACAAAAAAGCCAGGTATTTTACCTAGCTTTTTTGTGTTTAAAATCTATATACTATGCTTTTTTTACAACGCTAGACTTTAATTTCATAGCTCCAAAACCGTCTATTTTACACTCTATATCGTGTCCATCAGCTGCGTCTGGAACTAAACGTATACTCTTTACTTTTGTTCCTATTTTTATAGAAGATGAACTTCCCTTAACTTTAAGGTCTTTAACTACTGTTACAGCGTCTCCATCCTTTAATACATTTCCATTTACGTCTTTTATTACAACTTCTTCTTCAACTGACTCTGCTGGATTCCATTCGTATGCACACTCTGGGCAAACTAAAAGACTTCCATCTTCATATACATATTCTGAATTACATTTTGGGCAATTTGGTAAAGTTTCCATAATATTATTTCCTCCGTTCAATATAATTAATATTTTTGCTCATAGGCTATATAATATCATAGTCTTCTCATATTGACAAATCTTCATACCGACTAGGTTCAAAGTTAGTATTTATCCTTACTAATATAATTATTTATTGAACACTTAATACTGTTTATTTTAATATTTCTTGATAAATATCAAATGATTAATACTTTAAATCTCAAACTAATATAATTAAACATAGAATTACTTAACTAATAGAAATAATTTTACTACTACAACTTAGCTTCACTAAGTATTCTATTATAATTTCTATTTATTAGAATTGTAATTTTCACCTTAAAATAACAATATGATTTTTAAATAATTTGGAGGATAACAATATGAAAAATATGATTTTTAATGTTTTATATAATACAATATTTCATAATCATAATAAAGACAATCTAAAAATAAAGTCAATAACATCAAGACAAATTTCTTATGAAATTGAAGTTATCGCTGAAAATTTATATGTACCTTGGGCTATAGATATAAGCGACGAAGGTAAAATATATTTTACAGAAAGATCTGGTACTGTTAGAATTATTGAAAATGGGAAACTTAATCCACAGCCACTTATCACATTTAGTTCTCCTTTTGTAAGTCAGGGAGAAGGAGGATTAATGGGTATTGCCCTAGATCCAAACTTTTCAAATAACCATTATATTTATGTTATGCATTCATACCTAGAATCTAATCAAATCTATAATCGTATCGTTAGATTAGTTGAGAACAATAATATAGCATCCATTGACCAGATTATACTAGATAAAATCCCTGGAGGAAGTATTCATAATGGAGGGAGAATAAAGATAGGTCCAGACCAAAAATTATATATAACAACAGGAGATGCCGGAAATCCTGCATTAGCACAAGATCCTACAAGCACTGCTGGAAAGATACTTCGAATAGAATTAGACGGAAGTATTCCTAAAGATAATCCAATTATTAACTCTCCTATTTATAGCTTAGGTCATAGAAACCCTCAAGGCTTAGCATGGAATTCAAAAAATGTATTGTATGCATCAGAGCATGGGCAATCAGCGCACGACGAAATAAACATAATACAACCAGGAGCCAATTATGGGTGGCCTATCGTTCAAGGAGATGAAGAATCTACAGAAGTTATAACACAAAAACCTTTGATACATAGCGGTGAAGTTATATGGGCTCCATCTGGTATGACCTTCGTAAATCAAGGACCATGGGAAGGAGAATTACTCGTTGCTACTTTACGTGGACAACAGTTGCTTGGTATTTCGCTAAATGGAAAGGGAACAGTAGTTAAGAATGTAGAATCATGGCTAAAAAATGAATATGGACGTTTGCGTGAAGTTGTCCAAGGAAAAGATGGTTCAATTTACCTTGCAACAAGTAATAAAGACGGTAGAGGGAATCCTGATATAAATGATGATAGAATTTTCCGCCTCACTCCAAAATAAAAACACAGTTTCTAAATATACTTTCTTATGGCATAATCAAATTATTTTCTAAATAATTAAAGTAATTAAAATATAGGAGCTTACCTTTGATTTATGAAAAATATAGAATATATGTAAAGAGGTCTATAAAATATATTTTATAGACCCTATTAAACTTAATTCTCTTTTTTATGCAATTATATTTTTAATCACAGTAAATTTTTATCTATTTTTATAGAATTTATACTAAAGGTGCTTGAATTTGGGTAGTGAAAAGGAACATATGAAAATGGCCATCAACAACAGTAGTTTGTCCAGATACTAAATGAACATGTTTATTAGTTCCTGGTATTGGAATTGCTGGACCAGTTGTAACGCGTATTTGATGGAAATGATCTAAAAAGTCTGTATTGTCATTTCTGATTCTATGAACATGGTTTGTCCCACCATTTATTGGAATAGCTTCTCCTGTAACACCAGCAACTCTATGATTATGTCTGTCATCGCCTTCTTCAGCTAATTTAACACTTTCTGAGTATTCATGAACATGCGTCTGCATTTCGTCTTCTTCATGACAATTACAGCAATTACATTTATGCCAATTCATATGTTTACATTCATCTTCATTATGACATTTACAGCAATTATCTCTATGACAATTCATATGTCTACATTCATCTTCATTATGATATCTCATACATTTAAAGCTGTTACCTCTATTATCATTATCTCTTCTGCATCTATTATTTTGAAAACTCATTCTTTCTCTCTCCTATTATATTATATTAAAAGACTCTTATAAGAAATCTCTTGATATAATATATATGAGCATTTGTCAATTTCGTTCCTATTTCTCGTTAATTTTACATAATTCCCTCCTTTACACACCACTATAATTTTTCGTTTTTTAGTAAACAATTTTCCCTTCACTCTTGATACTTCTTACTTTTTTAGATTCCATTAATATGTATTAATAGTTAGATTATTATTAATCATAATACTCAAGTTAAAATAAAAGATTCTATTCAAAAAATATTATCCTCTTATATATTGAAACACCATCATTCCACTTTATTTCGTCAGAAAGGTGCTTTGGAATTAGTCTATATATTCTAATTTTTTATAAGTTATTGGTTAAAATAACATAAGTATTAAATATTTTAGGCAAAGGAGATATTTTATATGAACTTTTTAAATGGTCAAGAAACACTTAGCACCATTGACTGGATACTTCGTGCTATTATTGCTTTTTTCTTTTTGCTAGCAATTGCAAAGTTATTAGGGCATCGTTCCATTTCTCAATTAAGACTAATTGATTTTGCTATTACTTTAGTAATCGGTAATATTATTGCTCATCCATTGTCTGATGAAAAGCTTGGACTAGAAGGCTCCATCATTACAACACTTGTATTAGTTGTTCTATATATTTTGGGAGTATTCATAGTTCTTAAATTTCCGTACCTTGGAAAAATTATTAATAATCCACCAATCACGCTTATTCAAAATGGTGAAATCCTTTATAACGGGCTAAAAAAAGCACGAATATCAATCGATATATTATTAGAAGAATTACGTGAAAAAAAGGTAGAAGATCTGAAGAAAGTAGCATTAGCAACATTAGAGCCTAATGGTAAAATTTCTATTTTTTTACATCCAGAATATGAGCCCATTACACCTTCACATTTGTCTATTAAAGTGGAACCTTTTGGTTTTCCAAGAACAATTATTAAAGATGGTAAAATTAACTTTGAACAGCTAAAAATGCTTAATAAAGATGAGAACTGGGTTGTTTCCAAATTAGAAAGTTTATATCAAGTCGATGTAAAAAATGTTTTACTTGCCACACTTGATAATAAAGATAACTTGAATGTTTTTTTATATAAATAATCAATTGAGACATAAACATATCCATATACACAGATTAGTTTAAGCCTCTTTTATTCTAAGAATATCATTTATCTATAATGCTGTTATCAGAAACTTACTCTACGGATCTTATTTTTATTTAGTTTGTTATTTATCTCACTTACATACCTTTTTAAACCAATGAAAAATATCACCTTCTATATTTACATTTATCTGTCTCTTAGCAACATAACTACGTATTAAATGCCTTATCTAACTACTTCAAAATATCTATAATTGCTCTTTCATCCAATTGAACTAAATTCAAAATTAATATATTAATTTTGAATTTTATCCTTAAAAATCTAATAGAATTTTTTTATTTACTAAGTTGACAAAATCCTATATTTTTTAATATTTATTATATATAAAAAACCGTATCACTTCGTTGTGATACGGGTTTTTGTAATAACCTTAAATAAAACTATTGGTTAAATTACTACTTTAGTATAATTTTTTAAATGTATTTTAAATTACATAGCTCTAGCAGGGAATATTGCATCTAAAACTCCAATAACTATAGCTGCAAGTATTGCGCCTATAATAGTTACACCCATATCAGGTACTAAAAATTGTGCTAAATATATTATTATAGCTGCAATTATAAACCCTTTTATTCCTTTTCCAAAAGGAGATGCGTCAACTCCCATAAGTAATTCTGCTAAATAATCTAATCCAGATATAACAACTGCAGCTATTAAAAATGACCATATTCCATTGATTGAAAATCCTGGAGTTACAAATGATGTTATCATTAGAATAACTGCGACTAATATAAATCTTCCTATCCATCTTAATAAACTATTATTATTTCCTTTTTTTTCATTATTATCATGTGCCATATAAGCCACTCCTTTAATAAAATTTTATAATTACTTTTTGTTATTAAATCTCTACAAATAAATCTTCAGTATTTATTAAATAGTTCATTTTTAATAATAAATATTTATTATTTTTACATTATAGTTATATATTTACCATTGTGTTAAATATTATTCCTTATAATATTGAAAAACCTTACAATTATAATTTTATTATTATCTAAAATCCTAATAATCCCTATTTTTAATTTTTGTAAGCTAGGTTCGAGTTTAATAGTTAAAGGAGTATATAACAATGAAAAAATTTAAAAAAATTCATTTTTATCATTCTTTGTATTAATGCTTATTTTAATTAATTTGATTATCATAAAAACTTTTTATTAATACTCTAATATCTAATAAAATATTACAATACTAAAAAGCCTTCTACTATCAACTATTTTGCTATATAATAGAAGTATAACTTACCATATATAAATAACACTACCCTATGAATTAATAATATAATTATTATTATACTAAATTCCACTATATCTTACTTCTAATGCACTTCTCTGTACTTTACTCTACGAAACAAATTTTTCTTTATTTTCTCATTTATATTGTCACCTTTAAATTCATTAACTTCAATACAACTAAATGAAAATACAACTTTCTTGTGGGATAAGCACCTTCTCTAAACATATATCATAAAATATTATAAAGTCTATGAAAGGAATGAGAAATATGTTTAATGTTTGTGAACCATATACCTATTCTTACTGGATTAATACACCAATGTATAATATTTATAGAGGATATACATACCCTTACTGGGTTAATGCTCCAATGTATCCATACCCCTTCTGGACTAACACACCAATATATAACTCATACTTTAAGAGACAAACTACTAAATTGAAGGATTATGGAGCAGAGCCATTTACAGTTAATATTGATGAAGCTACTAAGCAAAACAATACTTTTCGTACCGCTTTATGGACAGGAAACAATCTGCAAGTTACCTTAATGAGCATCGATGTTGGGGATGACATAGGTTTGGAAGTCCACCCAACAGGTGACCAATTCATACGTATTGAAGAAGGTCAAGGTCTTGTTAAAATGGGTGAGAATAAAGATAAATTGGACTTTGAAAGAGAAGTTCATGATGATTATGCCATCATGATACCTGCTGGTAAATGGCACAATGTAATCAATACGGGTGATAAACCACTTAAATTGTATGCTATCTATGCCCCACCTGAGCATCCACATGGTACTGTTCATAAAACTAAAGCAGATGCAGAAGCTGCTGAGCATAACTCCGAGCATTAATCAAAAGATACTGTAAAAATGGCTTTCTATGTTAAGATTAAATTCTCGTAGGAAGCTGTATTTTACAGCAAAACAAATTCTTCTATTTATGCAATATAAGTATAAACTTTAATATAATTGTTTATAAAATCTAAATTCTATATTTCATTCAGAATATAAAGCATAACTATTCACTATAATTTATATACTTTTATTTAAGTAATCTAATGACTTTCCGTTTTTCATTAATAAATACCAAAAGACCGTATCAATTATTTGATACGATCTTTTTTATCTATCTTATAAAGTTTGTAAATATCTTATCTTCTTTTTCATTTTCTTTAACTTGAGATTTTCCAGCTTCAAGTACTTTCATCATCCAAGCCATATTTTTCCCAAGTACTCTCATTATTTGCATACCTTCTTCATCTTGAGTCACTTCTCCAGGAGTAGTTCCATAAGCTACATTCCAATAATTAGATGTAGGCATTATCATTTCTGAATAATTAATATAGTTATTTAATTGGTCAAATACAGGTATTCCTCCTGATCTTCTTACTGCTACTACACTTGCTCCTATTTTATGTCTAAACATTCCTCCATTTGAAGAAGCTACATAAAAAGCACGATCTAAGAATGATTTCATAGTTCCTGCTATTGCTGAATAATGAACTGGAGATCCTAAAATTATTCCATCAGCTTCTTTCATTTTTTGAACCCATTCATTTACTCCATCAGTTTCTATGACACATCTTTCATTCTGATTTCTTGAACATCCCCCACAAGCTAGACATCCACGTACTAATTTATTTCCTACATGAACAATTTCTACTTCTATTCCTTCTTTTTCTAATTCCGCTGCTACAGTTTTTATAGCATTATAAGTATTTCCGTTCTTATTAGGACTTCCATTGAAAGCAACTACTTTCATAACTTTACCTCCAAACATTGATTTTGCCTATGTGATTATTATATTTGTCATCTAGAAGCCTTACAAGTACGCACTTCTTAGTAAGATTACTTACCTATAGGTAAGATTTTTGAAATAAATATATTTTGAAATAAATAAATTTTTATAAAACTAAAAATAATATATAATATATTCATAAGTAATTTATTATAGTATTACTTTATTAAGAATAATTAGCAGGTAGGTAAAATTAATGGTTTATTATAATGGCAAAGAATTTGTATGTTTATTAGACTTAGCAATGGAATTTATTAAAGGTAAATGGAAATCTATTTTATTATGTAATTTATATAGAGGACCTAAAAGATTTTTAGAACTTCAAAAATCCATTGGAAGTTTAAGTCAAAAAGTTTTAAACGAAAAACTTAAAGAGCTTGAGAATGATGGTTTAATAGAAAAAATAGTATATGCTGAAGTGCCACCTAAGGTAGAATATTTCTTAACTGATAAAGGAAAAGAGCTTTATGAAATTATATCCCCTCTTGAAAATTGGTCTAATAAATACTACCCTAACTTAGATAAGATTCATAAATAAATATTATATAAAAGCAACTATATATTACTTTTATATAATATTTATTTTTTGTTTTATAAGATACAATATCTAATATATATCTAGAAAATAATATACAAATAAAAACCGTATCACTTACTTGGGATACGGTTCTCCGTTAAACTTCTAAAAGAGATAATTTTTAGGTTAAATATTTTCAAATCAAGTATTTTCTACAATTATCTTCTCTACTAATTTTACCTCTGATCTAAAACCCAACTTCTTAAGATGTATTACTAGTTCATTCCCATCTATTACCCTATAATGAGACTTTCTAGTAACTTCTACATTGCCAATTATTTTTGCAATTTGTAACGTCTTATATTTATTTTACATAATATTTTCACCTCAATCCAACTATATCTTAACCTATATAATAAGTATGGTGTTGTAATGGATAGTTAGACTTAACATCACTTATGATACTGTTATTTTTACATTATAGTTATATATTTATTAATATATTAAGTATTATATTTTATTCTTAGTATATCTCAAGCAAAATACAATATTTCAGTATCAACCTAAAGAATATTTTGCCTTAATATAGCTAAAACTACATTATACGTAAATTTTGCTATATCAAGGAGGGCATATTATTGAAAGCTATTGTATATGAAGGAATTAAAAATGTAAATGTACGTGATGTAGCCGATCCCAAACTAGAAAAAAGTGATGATATTATTATTAAAGTTACATCTACTGCTATATGCGGTTCAGATCTTCATTTAATTCATGGAATGATTCCAAATCTTAAAAAAAATTCAATCTTAGGTCACGAAACAATGGGAATAGTTGAAGAAGTAGGTAAAGATGTTACTAAATTAAAAAAAGGTGATAGAGTTGTTGTTCCTTTTCCTATATCTTGTGGACATTGTTTCTATTGTGAACATGAGTTATATAGTCAATGTGATAACTCTAATGAATATGGCTCATGTGGTGGTATATTTGGTTATAGTGATACTTTTGGTGGATATGATGGAGGGCAAGCAGAATATTTAAGGGTTCCATATGCTAATGTAGGTCCTATAAAAATTCCTGAAGAATTATCAGATGATCAGGTACTTTTCCTTACGGATGTTTTGCCAACTTCTTACTGGGGTGTTGATAATGCAGGTGTTAAAAAAGGTGATACAGTTGTTGTACTTGGTTGTGGACCTATAGGTCTTTCTGTTATCAAATGGCTTATATTAAAAAATGTAGGAAGAATTATTGCAGTGGATAGAGTTTCATACAGACTTAAGCATGCCGCCTCCTACAAAGGTATTGAGACAGTTAACTTTGAAGATCATGATGATACAGGTGAGTACATAAAAGAAATTACTCATGGTGGTGCGGATGTTATTATAGACTGTGTAGGAATGGATGGTGTAATGTCAAACTTTGAAAAAATTGAAACTCTCCTAAAACTTCAAGGAGGTTCAAAGTCAGCAATTGAAGTTTCATCTAGAGCTGTTAGAAAAGGGGGAACTGTTATGATGGTTGGTGTTTATGGTGCAAGATATAATCTGTTCCCATTAGGTGATTTCTTTTCTAGAAATATAACATTAAAGATGGGTCAATGCCCTGCTCAAGCTTATATGCCTAAAATTTTAGATATAATCAAAAAAGGTGAATATAATCCTACTGATATTATTACTCATAAGTTGTCATTATCTGAAGGTAAACATGCCTATGATATATTTGATAGTAAATTAGATAACTGTATAAAGGTAGTCTTAAAACCATAATTATAAAAACCGTATCACTTACTTGTGATACGGTTCTCTGTACCTTACTCTACAGATCATATCTTTAAGGTCACAATAGTGCCTCTGTTTTTAAATTCTTTATTTTATAATACCAACCAGAAGTTAATGATGCTATTTATATCTACAATAACTTTGATTTACTCCCCTTTTCTAGTGTCATCTTTACTAATGTGTTGTACCCCCATAAATATAAGATTCATTAGTTCTGTTAGGTTTTTCCATTGTGATTCCTTTGAATCGAGGTAATAAAAGTTTTTTATTCCTTCTCGACGTACATTCACAATCTCTGCTTCTTTGAGTATTTTAAGATGATGAGATACAGCAGGACGTGAGAGATGAGTTTTTTCTGTAATTTCTCCCACTCGAATTCCATTAAAATCACTCTCTAATAGAGTAAGTAAGATCAATTGACTTGTTTCGTCACCGATAGCAGAAATTGCCTTACGACATATTTTAAATTTTGATGTTATTTCTTTTAATCTTTCTTCACATTCTTTTTCCATAAACTTCTCCTCACACTTATAAGTATCTTACATTAGCTGTTTCTTTTTGTGCAGTACGTCTGTATTTCACATCTGGATATCCAAGAACTAGCGTTGTAACCACATAATCATTGCGTTTTAGATTTAAATGTCTTCGTAATTTTGGTGAATGGTTTACTACACTTGTAAAAAATCCACTATATAGTACACCCAATCCACAAGACTCTGCCATTAGTGCCATATTTGATGCTGCAAGCGATCCACTAACCTTATCTTTAGTTACTACCATTATTGCAATAGGTGCCTGTTTAAAAAAGAAGTTATCATCAATCGTAACTTCTTTTGCACTTTTCATAAAAAGGCTTACAATTGATTTTATTCTTCTAAAAAATTTCACTGCTATTTTCTCATACTTACTTTTGTCCTCACCCAAAACAATGTATGATACATTTTGTGCATTTTTAGCACTAGGTGTAAATCTACCTGCCTCAATAATTTTTTGTATAATTTCTGAAGGTAATTTTTTATTTTTAAACTTACGGATAGTTCTTCTTGATTTAATTGCCATTAATAATTCATCTGAATCTAAAACAGGTTGTTTTGAAAGTTCTATTGGTGGTTCATCAAATCCTGTCAGTGTAATAGCTTCTTTTGGACATATTGCTGCACAGTGACCGCACTTTATACAATCTTGATTTTTTATTACTGATTTTTTATCTTTAATAATTATATTATTTACCGGACAATCATTTTTACAAAGGCCACACCCAATGCAAAGATCTTTGTTAACTTCAATTATGTGTTGCTCTTTCATAATATATTCATCTGCCTTTCGTTTATTTGTTTAAACCATTATAACATTTAAATATTTTAAAATTTCATTGGTAAAGAATTTGATTACCATTAAATTTTATTAATAACACTACTTTTAGTTATTATTGTTAGTTTAACTAGCAAGAGTAATATATTTTTAATTACGTACAAATTGAAATTAAAGTAATCGAACTTGATATAGAAATTAATTGCAAAGAAAAAAGCACTCCATCTCGCAAGATTAGTGCTAATTTTTATTAACTTATTCTTATATTAGATTTCAGTTAAGCTATTATCCCTTACTTATGGTGCGGTGCTCCGTTACAGCTTTAAATGAGCACGATTTTATTTCCCTTTTATATCCTATATTCCTCTTATATTTACATCCCTTATTTATTCTTATTTTAAGTATTAACTATTTAAACCGCCAAATTTATTAAACTTAATATGGTGCTTATTTTCTATACATCTCCAACATAGCTACGTGTTAAATTCGGCATTATAAGTTGTCCGTTATTGCTATATTTTTTATAAATTTTTTTTAATTCATTAACGTAGTTATTATACTGTGAATCATTACTTTTTAGGGCATATGAGGATGATAGATTTCGTCCAATAAATTCATCCATATCAAAAATTAAATTGTTAGGAAAAACTTTTGTTTCATATTTACCGTTAAAAAAATCTGAAAAATCGTCCTTATTAGTTTTACCATACATTCCATCAGAAAAACCTTTGAAATTTGGGCAATATTTGCGATTAACTTCATAGTTTTCTATAACTAATTCATTGTTATTATCTCTAATATTCCAAACCAAAATCACTTTTTCTTCAGGTTTCAAAATACGCTGGCACTCTTTTTTAAATCTTTCCCTATCAAACCAATGGAAAGCCTGTGCAACAGTGATATAATCAACGCTATTGTCGTCAATAGTAGTATTCTCAGCATTTCCATTAACAGATGTAAATCCAAGAAAATTATTTAAATTAGTTTCAGCAATATCACGCATATCAGCATTAGGTTCAATACCATATACCTTACTACCTTTTTCAAGTAGTTGCCGAGTTAAAATACCAGTACCAGAGCCTATATCAGCAATAATACTCCTTTGAGATATTCCTACATCTGTAAAAAGATAATCAATAAAGTCGAAAGGATATGATAGACGATATTTAGAATATATTTTTCCCATACCATTAAATTTATTTTCATTCATATCTCTAACCTCCTAAGCTAATACAAATAATATTGCATATAATTTATGATTTATTCACATTCAGTATATAAGACCATAAAATTCTATCTATATAGAAATATTTTTTATAGATAGATTTCTATAGCTAAGTCTTGTATTCTTCTTTACTAATTATTTCAAAACTATGATTTTTTCCTTTTCATATTGTTTGATAGGATATTTGATAAACTATTTTGCCTACATTCTATAATTCATGACATACAAAGATCTATTTTTATTGTCTAGATTTTTACAAGTCATATACTTCCTTATCTTGAACTGTTTTAGAATAATGCATTCCAAGACAATAAATACATTAGAATTATTATCCCATTAATAAGTAAATCTGAAAATATCTATAATTTACCTTATAATAAAAGACTCACAAATACTTGTAAACCAAGTAATTGCAAGCCTTTTATTAATGTACCTAATGAATCTGAACTAACAATCTATGTTTTATTAACCCCTATTTCATATACTTAAATTTTATCTAACTATTAAAAAATGTACTTATTTATGATATGATTCACCGTATCAGCAATAAGTGAAGTATATATACTAATATTTAAAAGCTAAAAGCTTATTTTTTAATTGATTTTCAATATTTCTTAATTCAACTTCGGCTTCCCTACGTTTTTGACGTCCTTCTGTTTGTATATTAAGTATTTCATCAAGAGTTGAAATTAATGACTCATTTGTAGCTCTAAGTGTTTCAATATCAACAATTCCTCTTTCAGACTCTTTTGCAGTTTCTATAGTTGAAGTTTTTAATATTTCTGCATTTTTACGTAAAAGTTCATTTGTCATATCTGTTACTTCTCTTTGAACTCTTGCAGCATTAGCAGCGTGAGCAACTCCAAGTGCTAAAACCATTTGATTTTTCCAAAGTGGAATAGTATTTATAATTGTAGATTGTATTTTTTCAGACATTAATGCATCATTATTTTGAATTAAACGAATTTGTGGAGCCATTTGTAAAGAAATCATTTTAGTTAATTCTAAATCGTGAATTTTCTTTTCAAAACGATTGCAAAGAGCCACAAAATCATTCAACTCTTGAGCATCCTGAGGGTTCCCACTATTTCTTGCTTTTTCTTGCAATTTAGGAAGTTCTTCCTTTTCTAGTTTTTGAAGTTTCTTTTTACCAGCTAAGATATACATAGAAAGCTCTTTAAAGTATACTTTATTTATTTCATACATCTTATCTAGCATAGCAATATCTTTTAAAAGCTGTATTTGATGCGATTCAAGAACATTACACATTTTACTAATATTCTTATCTACATTTTCATATTTTATTTTCATTTGGGAAATCTTATCCTTACCTTTTTTAAAGAAACCTAAAATTCCTTTTTTCTCTTCGGATTCTTCAAAATTCTTTAATTCATGAACTACACTAGATAATATTTCCCCAATTTCACCTAAATCTTTAGTTTTTACATTATTCAGCGCTGACTGTGAAAAATCAGAAATTTTCTTTTGAGCACCTACCCCATATTGTAAAATAGAATTTGAATCATTTATCTCTATTTTATCTACAAATTGATCAACCATCTTTTTTTCTTCTTCTGTAAGTTGTATTTCATCAATTATTTTTTCTTCTACTTTTTCCTCTTTTACTTTTACATTAAGCACCTCATCTTGGAATGGTTGAAAAGTTAATTCTGGTTTTATATCAATAGACCCTTCTTTGAATTCATCACTCATTTTTAATGCCTCCCTTTTATTTAAAACTTACTTTTTAAAATCGTCTTCTGCTAATCCCTCTTGTTTAAATAATGTTTTAAGAACAGAAATATCTGTAGAAATATCTAAAACAACATCTTCAAATAAATCATCTAATAAATTTTCAAAAGCGCTATTAATAAGATCAATACTCTTTTCAATTTCACTTTTAGCACTTTCTATATTCTCACCTTGAACTAATTGATTGTTTATATCTTTGTACGAACTAATTAATTTTATAGTAATAGGAAGATAATGATTTATAAATTTATTAACTTCTTGTATCTTTTTAGGATTTTTTTCAACTTGAATAAGGATTTGGTTTGAAATGTTTCCTAATTTATCTAACTTTATAGCTATTTCTTCTTTATAAAGATCATTTCTTATACTTTTTATTTGTTCAATATAATTTCTTCCTATTTTAATTGTAGATTCTATTTCTTCTTTTTCTAAATTTTCTATTTCTTCATTTAATTTTTCATTATTGCTCTCTTTAACCATTTGTTGCTTTTTTAAATTTAAATAGTCACCATAAACTTCATCACTTAACATAAGGTAAGTTTTTTCTTCATCTATATGTCCTTCTAAAAACATACCTAAGTCAATCATTTTACTTAGATCTTTAACAACAAAACTCTCTTTTTCTTTGGCAAATTTAGCTAAGTCCTTAATTAAGAAATAACTATTGTCATCAATAAACCTTACATACTTCTTAAAACGTTTTACTCTTTTTCTTAAATTTATTCCTCTTAATAATAAACCTACACTTACTGCAAGGAATAAAAATAGAACTCCAAAAATAATGTTGCTACCTAAAATAATTCCACTGAAGAATGTATTAACTATTAGAAATATCAACACTGAAGAGCCAAAAACTAAACTTCCACTCGCTCCGAATAATATATAAAGTATTCCCGATATACTTCCAGCTGGTCTTTTACTAATATATGTTGATATATTATTTTTAGATTTTTTATTTAAGCCCATATATTTTTCACTATATTCATTAAGCTTTGATTTAAATTGATTTAAGGTATCCTCAGTTTTATCGTTAACATCCTTTTTAAAATTAGCTAAATCTATTGCTTTAAGTGCATTGCTAACTGTAGACATAATTTGGTCTTCTAAATTAGAAAAATCCTTTTTATCCATTATCTTGCCTCCAGATTATTTTTCTTATAATTAACATAAGTCTAGATATATACTATACCGTTATGTTAATATTTTAAGTTTATTATATCTTATAATTTAGCTAATTGTAACTGCTAACTTAAAAGGAATATAATAAATATATTTTATAAATACATTATTACTTATGATACAATACCTTTGCTAATAAATATAGCCTTAAGTAAGTCATATCAACACCTGAGGCTATGTATCTTGCTTATTTATGATACGGTTCTCCGTTACACCCCCAAAGGATGTCGCTTTTTATTCTATTATATTAGTATATTTTTTAATTTCTCTATATCTGTATATGGAAAGAAACTCAAGAATAGATGAAATCACAAATATAATATTTTTTATCATAAGTTGTCTAGTAAGAGCAACTTCCCCTGTTTTTAATTTAATCATTTTGGGTATCATAAGATAAGTTACTTTAAAATTTTAAATTGAAAGAGGACATTTTAATATGATAAGCATAATCGGATTAATTTTATCATTATCTTTGATAATATTTTTAGCCTACAAAGGGTATTCAACTATTATTACAGCTCCCTTAGTTGCCTTACTTACAGTATTTTTAATAGGTGGAGATACTAATACACAGTTAATGGTTCATTATACTGAAGTATATATGGGTGGGTTTGCAAATTTCGTAAAGAACTACTTCCCTATTTTCTTAACAGGTGCAATCTTTGCTAAATTAATGGAAGAAGCTCTTTATGCTAAATCCATAGCAAATTTCATTACTAAAAATTTAGGTAAAAATAAAACTATATTAGCAGTAGTACTTGCTGGTGCACTTCTTACATATGGAGGGGTTTCTTTATTTACAGTTGCCTTCGTATTATATCCTATTGCCAATGTTTTATTTAAGGAATCTGATATTCCAAAGAGATTAATTCCAGGAACTATTGCTCTAGGGTCATTTACCTTTACAATGACAGCTCTTCCAGGTACTCCTGAAATACAAAATGTTATTCCTATGAGGTACTTTGGTACAGATACTTTTGCTGCACCCCTTATAGGAATTATAGCTAGTGTATTAATGCTATTACTTGGTATGGCTTGGCTTACATATCGCGTTAGAAAAGCACATGAGAATCTAGAAGGATATGGAAATCATTATATTGAGGATAGCTCTAATGAAGATAAGAATATTCCAAGTATATTTTTAGCAGTAACACCTATATTAATTATATTTTTAAGTAATTTATTCTTTTCAAAAATATTTTACCAATTAATCGATGGCTCTTATTTGAGTAAATATAACTTATCACTAGATAATGTGTCTGGCACATGGAGTGTAATTATCTCTATAGTTATATCCACATTATTTATAATAATAACTAACTTTAGGAAAATTTCTAACTTAAATAAAGTTCTTAATGAAGGTATATCAAATTCCTTTTTACCACTGCTTAGTTCTAGTGCTATTGTTGGGTATGGAAGTGTTATAAAATCATTGCCTGTATTTATTGCTTTGCAATCAATGATATTAAATGTATCCTCTAATCCAATAATTTCAGAAGCTTTATCAGTGAACATAATTTGTGGTATTACAGCATCTGCCTCTGGAGGACTTACTATAACACTAGATGCTCTATCATCTACCTTTATAGCAATGAGTCAATCCCTTAATATTTCTCCTGAAATAATGCATAGAATAGCTGCTTTAGCTTCTGGTGGACTTGATACCTTACCTCATAATGGAGCAGTAATAACAACACTTGCTATTTGTAGCCTTACTCATAAGGATTCCTATAAAGATATTTTTATTACCTCTGTTGTTATACCTATATTAGTAACCGCATTGGTCGTTATTACTACATCTATATTATATACTTAATAGTAATGGTATAAAAATAACCACACTTTAGAATTTTCAATATATTAAATCCTTAGGTGTGGTTATATATTTAGCATGATCTATGGAAAAATTATCCATTGTGTAAATTCACGCATTCCTTCACGTCTTTTTTCTTATGGATACTAATATTATCACTAGAATCTTTTCAGTATATCACAAGAGAGTTATACTTTACTTGTGATACGGTTCATTATTATTTATTCTAAACGCTCTATAAACTTGCTCTAAAAGTATAAGTTTCATTAACTGATGAGGGAAAGTCATCTTAGAAAAAGATAATTTATAATCAGCTCTCTTCAATACTTCTTCACAAAGCCCTAAAGAACCTCCTATAACAAAAGTTATATGACTATTACCTCTAACAGCTAACTTGCTCATAGTATCTGCTAATTCTTCAGAAGATAAATTCTTTCCATCAATAGCAAGTGCTATAACATAACTATTACTCTTTATTTTTCCTAGAATTTTTTTACCTTCCTTTTCTTTAACTATTAACATGTCCTTTGGGCTTAAGTTTTCTGGACATTTTTCATCATCTAATTCTATTAAATCTAGTTTACAATACTTAGATAATCTTTTTGAAAATTCTTCTATTCCTAATTTTAAATACTTTTCTTTTAATTTACCTACGCTAATAACCGTTATATTCATAAGAATTCTCCTTTATTCTCTTTATTTATGTCTTTGTAAGTAATATTTATTTAACTTTGTATATATCTGAAACTTCTTCTCTTAATAAAACATCTAACTTAACATCTTGTCCAACTATTATATCATTTTGAGTAAGTATACTCTTAGATGTCTCATATGCTAGTTCTGGGAAGTTATTTTCTTTACTTAAATGAGCTAATAATATTCTTTCCGTTCCGTTATTTATAAGCTCAACACAGAATTTAGCTGCATCTTCATTTGATAAATGCCCTTCCTCTGACATCACCCTCTTTTTTAATGAGTATGGGTAAGACCCCATCATAAGCATATTAGGGTCATAATTTGATTCTAATATTACTAATTTTGATTTATATAAATGTCTTCTTATATTGTCATCTATATATCCTATATCTGTAGCTATAGACATCTTATCATTCCCTGTGTAGAAGTTGTATCCTACTGCGTCCGATGCATCGTGTGGTATTGAAAATGGTCTTATTACCACATCTCCTAAAGAGTAAGTTTTATCATTTTCAAATACCTTCATATTATTGCTTTCTATATTTCCTAATTTATCTTTCATAGCACACCATGTTTTTACATTTGCAAATATAGGTATATTATATTTTCTAGACATTATCCCTGCACCTTTTATATGGTCTGAATGTTCATGAGTTATGAATATTCCTTTTATTTTTTCCATGTTTATTCCTATATCATCAAGTCCTGTTGTTATTCTCTTTCCACTAAGACCTGCATCTACTAATATTCCTGTATCTTTATACTCTATATAATGGCAATTTCCGCTACTTCCACTTCCTATTGAACAGTATTTTAGCATTTATTCACCTCGTCTTCTCATTGTCATAGATTATATTATACCAAAAAACTCAAGCATTAAATAATTATTTAATGCTTGAGTTAAAATTTACTTGTATTCTTTTATAATTTTATCTATATCTACACCTTTATCATTCCATAACTTTACAAACTCTGCACTACTTACATTTTTGTGCATATATGTAGAGTAATATTCCTTTAAAGTATCAAAAAATACCTTATCTCCCACTTCTTTTCTTACTTCATGGAAAGCTAAAGCCCCTTTAGTATACACATTTAAACTATATTCAATTGAGTTTGAATACCCTGTTACTGGTTTAAATATATCTTCACTACGATAGCTTTTGGCCTGTAACTCCATATTATCTATTAATTTTTTAGCTAGTTTATCTCCATATTTTTTTTCAAAGTATAATATTGTGGAATACTCTGTTAGTGCTTCATCTAGCCAAGGTTCACTTATTTCATTATTTCCAACCACTGAATACCACCATTGGTGCGCTGTCTCGTGTGCAATTACATATTCTAATAAAAACTTATCTCTCTTATTGTACAAGCTTTGATCTATCATTATTAAAGTTGGGTATTCCATCCCTCCTATAAAAAAGTCGCTTGCTATTACAGAGTATGTATCATATGGATATTTCCCAAATAATTCACTAAATATCTCCATAGAGCTCTTTGCGATATATGTAGCATCCTTAGATAATTCTTCATTTAAATTATATGTATTAATATTCACTTCATTATATTTATCACTATCAACGTGAAACTTATCACTTAAAATAAAAGCGAAATCTCTAACTTGTCTTGCTTCTACTTCATAAAGAGTCTTATCACTATCAGATGTCTCCTTTACTACCTTCCCTGTGCATCCCATTTTATACTTTTTAGGCAAAAGTATCTTTAAATAGAAGTCGCTTGTATCACTATAAAATGGATCACCTACTGTTTCATAACTATTTAAATTCCATCCGTTGGCATCATTGACACTAGCTATTGGAAACCAATTGGCTACATTTACTGTGTTTTCTCCATACCCAAATCTACCTTGTGAATTAGGTATTTTAACATTGTATTTCATATCTATAGATACTTTATTTCCTGGCTTAATTGGATTTTTTAATTCAACCTCTAGTATATCATTCTTATCACCACTTACCTTATAGGCCAATTTTTTACCATTATTTAGTATGTTTTTTAAATCTATATATCCTTCATTAAATCCATTTGGATATGCTTGTTTCATTTCAGATTTTTCAAAAGGTGCAAATTCACTCTTTGAAAAGGCATTTGGATATATATGAAAATATAATTTGTCTAAAGTGCTTTTTGTATTATTTACATACTCTATATTTTGGTTACACATTAAACGTTTACTTTCATCATCGAAGACTACATCTATTGTATATCTATTAATCTCTTTTTCATTTGCTAGGTTAGCTGAAGGTATTCCTTTTTTATCATTGTAAAAATATACTCCTCCACTGGCTACTAAAACTAATGCTATTATTCCTACTGATAATAGCTTTCTTACTCTTTTAGTAAAGTTTATTATCAAATCTTCTCCCCCCTGTTTTACATGAATAATTTAAAAGTTTTTTTGCAAGATAAATTTATATAGCTTTTTATGATATAATTCTTCTTGATAATTATGTAGGCTACATTTAATATCACATTTTTATGATATAATTTAAAGCGAGGTGATAAAATGTTTTTTAAAGAACCTAATGAGGTTGACTTAGGTGATACATCCATTCCAAATATCTTTATAGATATATTTATGCCTATGGCGGACGGGTTATACGTTAAAGTTTATCTCCTTGGATATAAAAATGCTTGTGACCCAAGTTCTAATCCTAAGTTTAACAATAATTCTATTGCAAAAGACTTAAATATCCCTCTTTCAGATGTGTTATCAGCATGGAAGTTTTGGGAAAGCAAAAATATAATTAAAATGCACAAAAACGAAGGCCTTGATGAATTTGATTATTCTGTTGAGTTTTTAGATTTAAAGAAACAGTATATAGAAAATACCACTGTTAATACTAAATCTATTAAATCAAATACAGACTCTATCGTTTCTGTTGCTGAAAACCCAAGCATTAGAAAGATGTTTAACTCTATAAATCAAATTGTAGGCAGACATCTTGACCCAGGTGAAAAAATTAGTATTTTAGATATAATAAATAAATACAATATGAATCCAGATATGATTGTTTATGCTTATGAGAATGTAAAAGAAAGAACTGGTTCTTCCAAGCCTGTTAAATATATTGAGAGTATAATTAGAAACTGGTATGATAGCAACTTATATACTCCTGATGATGTTAAGGTTAGTTTTAATGCTAGAAGTGAAAGATATACGATATACAAAACTATATTTAATGAATTAGGATTCTTTAGACAGCCTTCTAGGTCTGAAAAAGAAACTATGGATATATGGTTAGATCAATTTAATATGGATATTGAATTAATTCTTGAAGCTTGTTCTAAGTCCAAAAATATTTCTAATCCTTCTATAACATACATTGATGGTGTTATTAAAAGTTGGAATAATAAAAGCATAAAAAATCTTCAAGATTTAAAGATACAAGAAGAATCAAGAAAATTAAAAGAAAATGTTGGTAAATTTTCCTCTAATAAGACTTCCGAAAATTATAAAAAGACTAAGTTCCATAACTTTAATGAGACATTCACTCAGTATAGTCCAGAGGAATTAGATAGAATTATCGAAAAAAGTCAGAAGGAAAAATTTAGGTAGGTGATTAGATGAACGAAAGTAAAATAAGAGAGATCCTGCTAAAGTACGAGCAAAAAAGAGATGCAGATGAACTTGACTTAGAAAAGAGAAAAAAAGAACTTTATACTCGAATACCAGAAATTCAGCATATAGAAGATGAGATTAGTAAAATTGGTCTTAAACTAGCTAAAGCTGTTTTACTTGACCCTAATTCAAGAGAAAAAATAGTAAAGGAATCTAAAGAACAAATGGATACTCTAAAAGCTAGAAAATCTCTTCTTCTAAAAACTCATGGTATACCTGAAAATTATTTAGAGATGAAGTATGATTGTAATTACTGTAAAGATACTGGTTTTACACCAAATGGTGAAAAATGTAGTTGTTTTAAGCAGGAAATAATCAATGAAGCTTACAAAATGTCTAATTTAGATAGAGTTTTAAGTAAAGAGAATTTTGCCAATTTCAATTTTGATATATTTTCACCTGTAAGACCTGAAGGTGCTGGTATATCACCTAGAGAAAACATGCTTGATATATTCTCTATTTGTGAAAAATTCGTATTAGATTTCGATAAAGATAATGGTGAAAATTTACTTTTCTATGGTTCTACTGGATTGGGAAAAACTTATATGTCTAACTGTATTGCCAAAGATTTATTAGATAGAGGATATGTAGTTATATATCAAACATCTTTTAAAATCCTAGAAATTATTGAAGACTATAAGTTTAGAAGAGATCCTAATAATAAAATGGCTAATGAAAATTATAAAAATCTATTCGATTGTGATTTATTGATAATAGATGATCTTGGAACTGAACTAAATAATTCATTTACAAGTGGTGAAATTTTTAATATAGTTAATACTCGATTGGTATCTGGTAAAAAGATAATAATCTCTACAAACTTATCACCTAATCAAATAGGAAAAACTTATACTCAAAGAACTTTATCTAGAATATTAGATAAGTTTAGGCTTATAAAGTTTGTTGGTAATGATTTAAGATGGGAAAGATATAAATAGGAGAAAAATATTATAATATTTTTCTCCTATTTTAGTATTATTTATAGTTAATTCTGATCATTTTATTATAGAATTTTTTATAATTACTATTTAGATTTCTTTTTGCTTTTTATAAATAAAGATGCAATTAAACCAAGTAATGATATAACAGCTACACCTATAAATAAGTGAGCATAACCTTGATTCATAGTGTATTGATACGCATTTTCTATGGCTGGTTTAGCTTTATCTAAACTTGTTAAGTAATTACTTTTTAATGCTGCAAAATCCATATTAGGATTTACTGACATAGCATGTTGTATACCATTGAGCATAGACATCATAAAAGATTTAACTGTTTCAAATATATTAGTAACATCTGCATTTTGTAATTTATTCATCATATCTGCTGATGCTGTACTACTTCCTAATGCACCTCCTGTTATCCCTTGTATATGTGGCATTACTTTTTCTATTGCACCTGGTACATTTCTGCCTGCATCTGATACGAAGTTTATCAGTAAGTTAGGTGATATAGCTACACCTATAGAGCGAAGTAATGAAACTGTTGATTGCCCCATTGATATTTCTTCTGGTTTAACTAAACTCATCATTAAATAATTTACAGGTGTTCCCATGGTAAATCCCATACCTATGCCCATAAATACTAATCCTATAGTTAAGTTTGTGAAATTGGGATGATTTGCAGTTATAACTGCCTGATATAATACACCGAATATATTAGCTAAAAATCCTAGTAATAATAATCTCTTAACACCAAATTTATCTATAAACTTACCACCAAGTGGAGCTGATATACCAGTAAATACAGCAAATAAAGTTACTATATAACCACCACTACCTCTTTTTAATTTTAATACATTTTCAGCAAATTGTGGTAAAAATACAGTACTCATAAGTCCACATCCCACTATAAGACTTATAAATAAAGTTAATGCTATTTGATTATTAGTAAAGAAACTTAAGTTTAAGACAGGGTCTTCTGCTCTTTTTTCTATATATATAAATATTGGAACCATTATTATAGATATTAATAAATATGGCCAAACATCTAATGTCTTAATTGAATTTCCAAAATCATAGAATTTAAGATTTGTTAAAGCATACATTAATGATGCAATTAAAATACTTAATATTAAAGACCCCCAAATGTCCATTTTTTTAATATCTGAGTCTTTTTTATTTTCTTCTAGTTTTAACGCTGCTCCTATTATAATAATGCTTATAGGTACATTTATTAAAAATAAATATCCCCATTTACCATCTCCAGCCACAGAAAGTATAAAACTTCCTAGCGTTGGTCCAAGAACAGTTGCTATTCCATATATTCCTCCAACTAATCCAAGTGCTGACCCTCTTTTTTCTTCAGGGAAAGATGAGCCTATATATGCTGTGGCTATTGGCATTATACCTCCGCCACCTATTGCTTCGATAACTCTTGAAGTTAGTAAAAATCCATAGCTCCCTACTATATCTGATATTCCACAAAGTAAAGAACCTGTGGCAAATAATGTAACACAAATCATATATACCTTTTTTCTACCATATGTATCTGCTAACTTACCTGTTATTGGCATAGATACAGCATATGCTAAAGTATATATGGTTATCATCCACACGCTAGCTGATTCTGATATTCCAAGTCCACTAGCTATTACATTTCTTGCTGGTGATACTATTCCAGAGTCCATAGCCCCCATAAAAATTCCAAGTAAAAATACTAACATAGCGATGCTTGTACTCTTCTTTTTTAATGCTTCACTCATGAAAAACTCACTCCTATTCATAATTATAAATGCTTATAATGTAAGAGTTATTGCTTCATATTCTATTTAAAAATTTTAATTATAACTATTTTAAAGTTTAATATTCTATATATAAATATTCCATATTAAAATAACTACAATTTTATGATATAAGAAATTTTATATTTCCCCTTACATTACCTACTAATATTGGAAAAATTTAATTTTAGCCAATACTATCCTATATACCCTTATAGAGGATATTTATTCATATATTAATTAAAATTATATTTACACAATAAAAAACTCTTAGATAAAATCTAAGAGTTTGATTGGAGCTGGTGATAGGAATCGAACCTACAACCTGCTGATTACAAGTCAGCTGCTCTACCGTTGAGCCACACCAGCAT
>NZ_JADMRK010000008.1:0-74494 GCF_015560225.1 Romboutsia sp. BSD2780061687b_171204_C1
GAGTTTGGACCGTGTCTCAGTTCCAATGTGGCCGATCACCCTCTCAGGTCGGCTACTGATCGTCGCCTTGGTAAGCCGTTACCTTACCAACTAGCTAATCAGACGCGGGTCCATCCTGTACCGCAAAAGCTTTGATAAGAAAGCCATGCGACTCTCTCATGTTATCTCGTATTAGCATACCTTTCGGTATGTTATCCGTGTGTACAGGGCAGGTTACCCACGCGTTACTCACCCGTCCGCCGCTCTTTACCGAAGTAAATCGCTCGACTTGCATGTGTTAGGCACGCCGCCAGCGTTCATCCTGAGCCAGGATCAAACTCTCAAATAAAAGTTGTTACCCGCTCAGACTATCATTATCTGAATATCTGGCTTGGTTGTATTCGATTCTTTAAAGAATCATTAGTTATTTAAATTAACCTACTGTTTAATTTTCAAAGTTCATTTTAAGCGACCGTGTCGGCGCTACTTTTTTACAACTTCTTTAGTTTACCAAAGTAATTTTACTTTGTCAACTTTTTTCTGTTGCTTTTCTTTTGTGTTTGCCCTTTTCTTAAGGACAAGTATAACTATACCATCTCAAATCCATTTCGTCAACACTTTTTTTGTTTTTCTCTAATTTTATTTATCTTTTCATTTAAATTACTATATATACTAATGTTTACATATATATTACCCACGATATTGAATATTAATTCTTAAACTTCATAAAATATTAAATAAATACAACTTTATATACTTGTATAAACTCTAAGAAAGGAGATGCTATATATAATTATAGCTAACAAATTCTATGTCTACTTTCAACAAAATCAAAGATTTATATGAGGATGGCTACAGATGTATTTACCATAACTGTACAGATAATAATTACACTATATATCTTAAGAATTTTGATTCTGAAGATTCTCAAACTATTGAGATATCAGATGAAAATGAATTTAATCAATTTCAAGGATATATTAATGATTTAAAGATGTCATAACTAATTTTATTTTTCATTTTAAATTTTAAAATTAGATATTAAACTACAAAAATAGAGAGTTTTCACACTCTCTATTTTGTAGTAACTAGCTTCTTTATAAGGTTTAATAATTCCACTCTATCTACTTCCATTTGTTTTTTATGCTCTTTATATTCATTGAAGTTAACAACTTTACCTCTGTTTTTCTTCATAATAACCACTTCCTATTTTAATTATAAACTTAATATATTAATTCTATACTTAATTGATATTCCCTTCTATAAAATATACAAAATTTCTTAAATATATTCATATTTTATATTTTAATTCTTTATAATATGTTATATTTTTACATTCTATTTTTTTATAAATTTTAATTATATTTTTCATTAAAAAACAGGCACTTTTTATATTTTATGCCTGTTTTTATTGATATATTCTATTTTATTTCCTTTTTCATCCAATCAATAGCTTTATCTAATTGCTTTTCAGGATTTTTTTCCTCTATATTTGGTTTTATTCCTTTTCCATTTATATAATCTCCACTAGGAGTAAAATATTGGGCAGTGGTTAATTTAAAACCTGTACCATCTTTAAGCTCTCTTACACTTTGTACTAAACCTTTACCAAAAGTTGTAGTTCCTATTGAGATACCAGCTTTATTATCTACAATAGCTCCCGTTAATATTTCTGATGCTGATGCACTATTCCCATTAGTTAAAATAGCTATTGGCAATCCTAGCTTATCTTTACCTGATTTTAAGTATTCTGTATTTCCTTTATTGTCTTTAGTGTAAACTATAGTTCCTTCTCCTATTAACTCATCGGCTATATCTTTGCATATATTTAATAGTCCTCCACCATTATCTCTTACATCTAATATTAACCCCTTCATTCCCTCTGATTTTAATTTATCTAGTACAGTTTTAAATTCTTTATATGTATTTTCGCTAAAAGAAGTTATTCTTAAATATCCTATTTTATCTTCTAGCATCTTACCTTCTACGCTTTTTGAAACAATCTCTTCTCTTTTAACTTTAACATCAAATTCATTGCCATCTCTTTTTAAAGTTAATTCTACAGTTGTACCCTCTTTACCTTTTATCATGCTAATTGCTTCATCTGAATTTTTAGCAAACACATTCTTTCCATCTACCTTTACTATCTTGTCTCCCGCTTCTATTCCACTTTTTTCTGCCGGAGAACCTTGTATAGGAGATACTACTGTTAAGTAATCATCATCTGGAGAAGGACTTATTATCACACCTATACCAACAAAAGACCCACTCGTTTGTTCCTTCAATCTTTTAAACTCATCTTCTGTATAATACTGAGAATATGGATCATCTAATCCTGAAAACATTCCTTTTATAGCTCCATTAACCAAATTATCATCTTTTGTTTTTTGATAGAAATCTTCTTTTATAGCTCCTTCTAGACCTATCATCTTATTGTACTTACTATATTTTTCATATAAATCTTTCGACACTACAACCTTATTACCTAATCCTATTTGCAAAGTAGAGGTAAACAAAGCTGTTACTATTACTAAAACTATTCCATACACGATAGCTCTTTTCTTTGATATCATTCTAGGCATCTCCTTTATCTAATCTAGTATATATTATATGACTAGCTATTCTTTTTATTACCATTTCTATTTTTGTTGCTTAGTTTTTAACTTATGTACTAAAATTTATAATGGATACATATCCATATTATACCATAGTAAAAGGGGTAGATTTTATGAAAAAGGAATTTAGAAAAAAAGTTATTTCTGATAGAAATAACCAAAATTATGAATCTTTATGTAAAAACTCATCAATAATAACTCAAAAAATATTAGCTTTAGATTGTATAAAAAAAGCTAAAAATATTATGCTTTATCTTGATTTTAATAATGAAGTTAAAACAGATGAACTTATAGTTAAGCTTCTTTCTTTGGGTAAAACTGTCTCATCTCCTATAACGATTAAAGAAGAAAAAAAATTAATACCATCTCAAATAATTGATTTAAAAGATGGAGTAAAAATCGGTGCTTATGGAATAAGGGAACCAAAACCTGAATGCTCTCCAGAGGTAGAGGTTAAAGATATAGATGTAGTAATAGTTCCAGCCGTTGCTTATGATAAAGATTGCTATAGACTCGGTTACGGTGGTGGCTTTTATGATAGATTCATAGAAAGGTTAAGAGAAGATGCTATCACAGTAGGAATTGCTTTTGATTTACAAATTTTTGATTCTGTACCTAAAGAAGATCACGATGCTCAACTTGACTATATAATTACAGAAAGCCAAATACTTACACCTAATAAATTTTAGATAATATTAATTTAAAAATGATACTAAGGGTTAAAACTTAGTATTTTAACCCTTAGTATTTTTTATTCCTTTTTATCATCTCTATCTTTTTTATCTATTTGTCTTAAACTCTCAAGCTTATCCTTAACTAAATTATCTATTTCATCTATAGTCTTACCTGTAAGTATCTCTAATCCTTCTTCTATACTACTTATTGCATATATACTAAAAGTTCCAGCTTTTACAGCTTCCACTATCTCATCTTTTAGTATTAAATTCTTAACATTTTGTATCGGAATCATAACACCTTGTTTTTGAGAGAAACCTTTTAGCTTACATACATCAAAAAATCCTTCAATCTTTTGATTCACTCCGCCTATAGGTTGTATTTCTCCTTTTTGACTAACAGAACCAGTTACTGCAATACTTTGTTTTATAGGTATATCAGCTATACTAGATATTATAGCGTACAATTCAGTACTAGATGCACTATCTCCATCTACACCACTATAGTTTTGTTCAAAAGTTATTGATGTAGTTATAGATAATGGTCTCTCTTTTCCATACCTTTCTCCTAAATATCCACTTAATATTAAAACTCCTTTATCATGAATACTTCCACTTTGCTTTATTTCTCTTTCAATATTTATTACACCATGTCTTCCCCTATAAGTAGATGCTGTTATTTTTGATGGCTTACCAAATGAATATTCACCTGTACCCATAACAGCTAATCCATTAATTTGACCTACTTTCTCTCCTTCTATATCAATTAACAGAGTTTTGTCTTCAAACATCTCATTTAATTTTTCTTCATATTTATTATTTCTATATACTTTTTGTTCTATTGCATTTTGAACATCTTTTGCAGTGACATATAACTCACTATCATCACTTATAGCCTCTGACTCATATACTAAATCTATTATATTACTAACTCTTGCTGTTAATTTATCTTTATTGTCACTTAACTTAATACTATATTCTATTACCTTTTCAACTGCATCTCTTTCAAAGTGTTTTAATTTTTCATTGTTGCAAGTATCAGCTATTAGCTGAATTGTCTTATATATATTTTCATCATTTTTATCTATTTCTATATCAAAGTCAGCCATAACTTTAAATAGATTTCTAAAATCTTCTTCATATGAGTATAAAAGTCCATAATAACGACTGTCTCCTATTAATATGACTTTCACATCTAAATCTATTGGTTCTGGCTTTAATGTAGATGTTACTAAATATCCATATTGTTTATTAAGAGATTCTATTGATATCTTTCCTGTTTTTAAACTTCTCTTTAGACAATCCCAAGAAAAAGGATTCGATAATAAATCTTTTACATTTATGATTAAGTATCCTCCATTCGCCTTATGTAAGGCTCCTGGCTTTATTTCCGTAAAACTTGTTGTTAAAGCTCCTATCTCATTTTTATACTCTATACACCCTATCAAATTATAGTATGTAGGATTGCTTTCTACTATTATCTTACAATCTTCACACTCACTATTATCTATAAATAAATTTACTTTGTATCTATTAAAAAACTTATCATCATTTTTTTGACCCATCATACCAAATAGCGCCATAGGTTTTTGTTGATTACCTTCATTTTTATCCTTAAATTTATCAATGTTATTAACTATATCATTGCATAAATCATTTATATATCTTTGTATTTTTTCTTCTTTTCCATACTTATCTAGTAAGTATTTATCATAAAACCCAACTAAACTTCTTCCTACATTTTTATCTAAATCAATAGTTTTATTTTTATAATCATCTTCACAATTTTTTATCTTATCTATATATTCCTTGCTATCTTGATTTAGCTTAAGACCCTCTTCTCTTAATTTATTGATTTGTGTAGGAGTTAGTTGACCTAACTCTTGTTCTTGCATTAATGTTCCATCTTCTTTTATTGGGATACTAACAAGTCCTCTTTCTGTAACTTCAAACTTAAATCCTCTAGGCTTGGCAAATTCATTTAACTCTGATATTATTCCTTGAATACTATTTTCAAGTTCACTCATAAGTATTCTGCTATGGTATTCATATTCTTTTGAATTAAATAATTTAGGTACCTCGCACTTTAATTTTTGAATTATTTCTTCTATATCTTCTTTAAATATTTTTCCTACCCCTGATTTGAAAGATAAAGCTATAGGTTCATTAATGTTTTTAAAATTATTTACATATACCCAATCTCTATTATTATTTTGTTTATTATTGCTGGTATACTTTTTTATAAGTTCACTAGTGTAACTAACTCTTCCCAATCCATTTGTACCTACAACATATATGTTATATCCACTTTTTTTCATCTTAAGTCCAAACTCAATGGCCTTCACAGCTCTATCTTGGCCTATTATTTCTCTTTTAGAATCTATCTCTTCTGTAGTACTAAATGATAGATTCTCTATCAATGAGCTCGGTTTTAAGTCTTCTACTCTAACTTTATATTTATCTATATTCAACAATCATTCACCTCTTCATATTATGTTAAGTTTTATTTTTCCCCGCTTATTGATAAATAATTAGTTAATATGCAATAATAATATTTTTTTAATAAATTCATCTAATTTAATTATTTTATTTAAAATTTAAAAATATCTTTTAGACATAAAAAAACACCTTAAAATATTTTAAGGCGATTTTTATTAGATTATGTACATGTTTATTTTTCTAAATTTTTATTAATATAATATGTAGTCTGTTATTCCTCTGTCACATTTAATTCTATATTTTCAGGAAGATCAGTTAAATTGGTTTCTACAACTATGTACGGATATGATTTTTCTTTTTCTTTATATGAAATTTTTACTTTCATTAAACTTCTATCATTTTCTTGAACCATTTCTATTTTATTCATCTCTATTCCCTTTTCATTATCTTTACCTCTGGTTACAATAACATATATCTTTTCGTTTAACTTTACAGCTAAAGCTCTTTCTTCATCTGTATATTTGTCCATCATATCAAGTATCTTTTCTGGTATAGATTCTCTTTGTACTATAGTGTAATCTACTGGATTTGACTTTTCCATAAACATATTTGGGATTACTATAAACCCACCTATTACTAGTATTAATAGAAGTACTCCATATATAACTCCCTTTACATTAAATTTTATATTCATTTATTTCACCCCCATATATTTTAATATATGAAATTTATACGAGCCTTAGAATATTATTTATTAGTATATTTCCAAAACCTCATAAAAAATTTGCTTGATTAATCTACGTGATGACAAACATCTTAATATCTCAAAAGACCATATCCATTGCTAAAATACGATATTTTAAAATTTATTGAATTATTTAAGATACAAAACTAGTTGGATTTTACATTCTATTATTTGAGGAATGTTATTATATGATATGTATTTAGTGAAATATAACGAAAATATAAAATCTTTTATAGTAAATAAATTTGATAATTAAAAAGGATATAGCTTACGCTATATCCTTTTTATATTATTTCTTAGCTATTGCTTCCTTAGCAGCTTTAACTATATCGTTAGATGTTAATCCATATTTTTTTACTAATTCAGCAGGTGTACCTGATTCTCCGAAAGTATCATTTATACCTACTTTTTTAACTACAACTGGACATTCTTCAGTAACAACTTCACTTACTGCTGAACCTAGACCACCTAATATACTATGTTCTTCAGCAGTTACTATTGCACCAGTTTCTTTAGCGGCAGTTATTATTAACTCTTTATCTATAGGCTTTATAGTAGACATATTTATAACTCTAGCATTTATACCTTCTGATTTTAAAACTTCTGATGCTATTATAGCTTCGTTAACCATTATTCCACAGGCTATTATTGTTAAATCATTTCCTTCTCTAACTACTGTACCTTTTCCTATTTCAAATTTATAATTTTCATCAAATATTGTAGGAACTGCACTTCTTCCTAAGCGAACATACATAGGTCCGTAAACTTTAGCTGCTTCAAATATCATTTGTTCTGCTTCTACACCGTCAGCAGGAACCATAACTGTCATATTAGGTATACTTCTCATTATAGCTATATCTTCTACACTTTGATGTGTTGCTCCATCTTCTCCAACTGTTATACCAGCATGAGTAGCACAAACTTTTACGTTTAACTTTGGATAACAAGCAGAGTTTCTGATAACTTCAAAAGCTCTTCCTGTTGCAAACATAGCAAAGCTACTTGCAAAAGGTATTTTACCAGCTGCAGCAAATCCACAAGCTGCACCTATTAAGTTTTGTTCAGCTATACCCATATTGAAGAATCTATCTGGGAATGTTTTATAAAAATCATTTGTCTTAGTTGATTTTGATAAATCTGCATCTAATACTACAACATTATCGTTTATTTGTCCTAATTTAACTAATGCTTTTCCGTATGCTTCTCTAGTTGCTATCTTACTCATTGTCTGCACCCCCTAATTCTTCTAAGGCTCTTTCTAAATCGCTATCACTTGGAGCTGTTCCATGCCATCCAGCTTCATTTTCCATGAAAGATACACCTTTACCTTTTATAGTCTTTGCAATTATCATTGTTGGCTTTCCTACTGTTTCTTTAGCCATATCTAAAGCTGCAAAAATTTGATCGAAATCATGTCCATCTATTTCTATTACATTCCATCCGAAAGCTTTAAACTTATCTACTATAGGACCTATGTTCATAACTTTCTCTACTGCTCCATCTATTTGAAGACCATTATAATCTAAGAATGCTACCATATTATCAAGTTTGTAGTGAGCTGCACTCATAGCAGCTTCCCAAACTATCCCTTCTTGAACTTCTCCATCCCCAAGTATAGTATACACTCTCCATGGTGCATTATCTAATTTAGATGCCATAGCCATACCACAAGCTGCTGAAAAACCTTGTCCTAATGAACCCGTTGACATATCAACTCCAGGTATTCCCTTCATATCAGGATGACCTTGTAACATACTATTTATTTTTCTTAGCTTCATTAATTCTTCTCTAGCAAAGTAACCCTTTTGAGCTAAAGTTGCATAAAGTACTGGTGCTGCATGTCCTTTAGATAAAACAAATCTATCTCTATCTTCCATTTTGCTATTGTTAGGATCTATATTCATTTCATTAAAGTAAAGAGCTGTTAGTATTTCTACAGCTGATAATGATCCTCCTGGATGTCCAGATTTAGATTCATGTATCATAGAGACTATATCTTTTCTGATAATACGTGCAATCTCATTTAATCCCTTATGGTCTCTCATGTAATTACCTCCCTGTTTTTCATAAAGTAAATATTACTTATGTAATATATTTTTGTAATCTCATATTATTATATCACTTTTATAGATTTTTTTTACTTTATTTTTTTAATTTAGATATATTATGTATACTTTTTATATATTTTGATATATAATTTTTAACAATTATGATTTTTATATATCAAAATATATATTAGACATTATTTATGATACACTTTTTTTATCTTTAATATATCATATTTCATTTTTAATAAAAAAAAATTATTGATATTAAAAATAATACCAATAATTTTATAACGCAAATAGTCCTAGACTTATCTGAAGACTACTGTCAACTTTTACCATCATATTATCATCTAGACAACCAATTTTTTCTCTTAACCTTTTTTTGTCTATAGTCCGTATCTGTTCTAAGAGAATAACAGAATCTTTATTAAGCCCATATTCGTTCGCACTAATTTCTATATGTGTTGGTAATTTCGCCTTGTTAATCTGTGATGTTATAGCAGCTATTATTACCGTTGGACTATATTTATTTCCTATATCATTCTGTATAATTAAAACAGGACGAACTCCACCTTGTTCCGATCCGACAACAGGGCTTAAATCAGCGTAGTATAAATCTCCTCGCTTTATGTCTAGGTTAATACTCACCCTGGGCTATCTTCCCTTCAATACAATCCTCAGAAGATACTTCATTTGTCATACCTAGTTCAGCCAGCGATAGATTAATTTGCCCCATTTCTTTATAACCTTTGATCATAGACTCTTTTATGTCTATTTTTCTCTTTTGAGTTATATAAAATTGAAAGGCAGCCTTTGCAAAATCTTCTCTATTACTATTCTCCATCTCAACGATATGGTCTACCTCAGAAACGAGGGAATCCGGTAAAGTAAATACTATCTTTTCCTTACTTTTTTTGTGCACAAAATCGCCTCCCGGGGTATACTATCATTATTATTTTATCAAATAACTATCTGATTGTAAAATTGCATTTCTTTCCATATAGATTCTATCTACTCTTCTTGATACCATACATAACACTTCATAGTTTATAGTCTCTAGGCTTTTTGCTACATCTTCTGCTGTCAATTTCTCTTCCCCAAATATTATAACCTCATCGCCAATTTTTATGTCTATATTCTTGTTAATTTTGACCATACACTGATCCATACATATCCTACCTATGACATCAAATATATTTCCTTTAATCATCACCTTAGGATTTTTTTGTATTCTAGAAAATCCATCTGCATATCCTATAGGTATAGTTGCGATTTTTTCTGTTTCATCACTTCTATACTTTAATCCATAACTTATCCCAGTACCTTTATCCACATCTTTTATATGAGCTACTCTCGTTTTTAAAGTCATTGCAGGCTTTAATTGAATAATGTCTCTATCTACTTCTTCTGATGGATAATGACCGTATAGTATTATTCCACATCTTACCATATTAAGATTCAAATCTTGTAAATCTATAATTGCAGCACTATTTGATACATGTTTTATAGGTATGTTTATATCTATAGCTTCTAACCCTTCAACCATATATTTAAATCTTTGTACTTGAAGCTTAGTGAATTCTTTACTTTTTTCATCTGCTGTAGCAAAATGTGTAAAGATACCCTCAATGTCTACAAACTCTAAATCATTTATCGACTTTATATCATTTATTGATTGAGAATTAGGTATAAACCCTATCCTTGACATACCTGTGTCAATTTTAATATGGATTTTAGCATGTTTACCTATATGCTTGGCGATATCATTAAGTTTTTGAGCCATTTCTACTGAGTAAATAGTAATAGTTATATCATTGTCTATAGCAGTTGCTAATGCTTCTTCCGGAATATAACCTAAACAAAGTATAGGAAGCATTATTTTATTTTGTCTTAATTCTATTCCTTCTTCTAATCTAGCTACTGCTATATAATCAACATTTTCTTTTTCTAATAATTTTGCAATCGGTACTGAACCGTGCCCATAGGCATTAGCCTTTAGCACACCACAAATTTTTGTATTTTCATTTAAGGATTTTTTTATATTATCAAGGTTAAATTTGATATTGTCTAGATTTATCTCTGCCCATGTCGGAGCTGTTATTTTGTTCATTTCTTTAGTTCCCCCTTACTTTTCATATTGAAAATCTTTGTAAGTAATAGTGAATCTAATCATTCCTTTAGAATCTATTATTTCCATTTTTTCTGGTTGTTTAGTCTTAATATTAATATACAATATTTGTTTGTTAAAATATTCATCTTCACCTGGTATGTACGTTTCTAAGGCAAGACTACCATCAGATAATTTTATATCAACCTCTTCACTTTGCAGGTAATTTTTTATAAAATCCCCAATAAACATATTTTGATCATTTTCACCTACATTAGGTAGTTCAATTTCATCTTTTATTCCTGGGTTTTTTACTATTATTTTATCTGATTTGTATTCAATAGTTTTACCTTTTAAATGCTCTGGTGATACTAACTCTAATTTATAATTATCTGGCTTATTATAATTATGAATAAATACGTAATTATGTGAACTCTTATTGCCAACTACTTCTACTTCAGCCTTACATGTATATGAATCAATTTCAGATATTACCTTTTGAAATTCTTCATAGGCCTCTTCTTTAGTTAATTGCCTTTTTTGGCAACCTACAATAATAACTAGCATACTTATAATAAGCACTGCTAGTAGCGTTAGCTTACTTCTCACAAAATCCTCCTATATTAATTCTTATTCATTATACATAGCTCTAATTATATCGTATCTACATATAATTCCTTTTAATTTATGTTCTTTATCTACTACTGGAACTCTATTTACTGATTTTTTTATCATAATATTAGCTACATCATCAAAATTATCTTCTTCATTTACAGTTACTATATCAGTTGACATTAAGTCTTTTACTTTGTATGCTGCTATTTCTTTAAACTCTTCTTCCATCTTCTTGTAATCATCTAAAAATATTAACCCTTGGAAAAAGTTAATTATATGAGGAGCTTCTACATGCTGTTCTTTCTTCATTATGTCTGTCTCAGAAATAATACCTACTACCTTATTATCTTCATCTACTACAGGTACCCCTCCTATTCTTTCTTTAATTAGTAACCTTGCAACATTAACTATACTTTCTTCTCTATTTGCCACTATTACATCCGTTGTCATTATGTCCTTAGCTATTTTATTGTTCATAATATCACTCCTTAATTATAGTTATAGCATTAGCTACCGCATATTCTTTACAATGAGATATAGATACTTTTATTTCTAAAACATTATAGTCTATGCATATCTTCTCCAAATTATTATAGGTTTTAACTATAGGTTTTCCTATTTCATTCCTTAATATTTCTATATCTTTAAAATTAAAATTTCTTATACCTGTCCCTAAAGACTTGCTTATAGCTTCTTTGGCTGAAAAATTCCCTGCTATACTTTCAACTCTAAAATTGTTAGATTTAAAATATTCTATTTCATTTTCTGTAAATATCTTTTCTAAAAATCTATTATTTTTATTTATAGCTTCTTTTATTCTTCCTATCTCCACTATATCTATACCAATATCTAATATATTCATAGATGCCTCCGGTTCCTATTATAGTATTATTTTGTTGCATATATATAAATATATTCAACTCGACATTATAAAATCCTGTCATATGCCTATTATAATACTACAGTAGAATTATTTTTAATAGATAATTAGAATTTTCTATTAGTACTGATGTTTTTTTAAAATAAAAAGACTAGAGTTAAACTCTAGTCTTTTTTTATAACCACTCTGCAGATTCAGTTAAAATAACAGCTTGTTCTTTTTCAACTTGCATGAATCCCCCAGATATTTTTGCTTCTTTAAATTTACCTTCTTTTTTTAGACGTAGAGTTCCATCAGATAATCCTGCAACTAAAGGTCTATGGTTTTTTAATATACCTCTGTCTCCTTCAGTAGTTCTAACTATTATCATCTCTGTTTTATCTTCATAGAAGATTTTATCAGGAGTAACAATTTTAACCGCAAATTCGCTTGCCATTATTATCTACTCTCCTTCGCTTTTGCAACTGCCTCTTCTATACTTCCTACGAATAAGAATGCTGATTCTGGTAAGTCATCATGCTTACCTTCTAATATTTCTTTGAAACTTCTTACAGTTTCTTTAACAGGTACATATTTACCTTCAAATCCTGTGAATTGCTCAGCAACTGTGAAAGGTTGAGATAAGAATCTCTCTATCTTTCTAGCTCTTTGTACTGTTACCTTATCTTCATCAGATAATTCGTCCATACCAAGTATAGCTATTATATCTTGAAGCTCTTTATACTTTTGAAGTATAGATTGAACAGCTACTGCAACTTCATAATGTTCTTTTCCAACTACAGCTGGGTCAAGTACTCTAGATGTAGACTCTAATGGGTCAACAGCTGGGAATATACCTAGAGACGCTTTTTGTCTAGATAAAACTGTCTTAGCATCTAAGTGTGTGAATGTTGTAGCTGGTGCTGGGTCAGTTAAGTCATCGGCAGGTACGTATACAGCCTGAACTGATGTTATAGACCCTTTATTTGTAGATGTTATTCTCTCTTGTAATTTACCCATCTCTGTAGCTAATGTTGGTTGGTATCCAACTGCTGATGGAGTACGTCCAAGTAATGCTGAAACCTCAGATCCTGCTTGAGTGAAACGGAATATATTATCTACGAATAATAAAACGTCTTGTCCTTCTTGATCTCTGAAGTGCTCAGCCATTGTAAGACCAGTTAAAGCAACTCTCATTCTTGCTCCAGGTGGCTCGTTCATTTGTCCGAATACTAGAGCAGTCTTTTTGATAACTCCAGACTCGCTCATCTCACCGTAAAGGTCATTACCTTCTCTTGTTCTTTCCCCAACACCTGCGAATACTGATATACCACCGTGTTGAGTAGCTATATTGTTTATAAGCTCTTGTATAAGAACTGTCTTACCAACTCCGGCTCCACCGAATAGACCGATTTTACCACCTTTTAAGTATGGTGCTAGTAAGTCAACAACTTTTATTCCTGTTTCTAGTATTTCAACACCTGGCTTTAATTCGTCAAATGCTGGAGCTTCTCTATGTATAGGACTCTTAGGAGCATTTTTGGGTGCTTCCTTACCATCAACTGGCTCACCTAATACATTGAATATTCTTCCTAAAGTTTCGTCTCCTACAGGTACACTTATTGCAGCTCCTGTATCAACAACTTCCATACCTCTTACAAGTCCATCAGTAGAACTCATCGATATACATCTAACTGTGTCATCACCAACATGTTGTGCAACTTCTATAACTATTTTTTTATCTCCGTGCTTTATCTCTAATGCATTTAATAGATTAGGTAAGCTTTTTTCATCATCGAACTTTACGTCAACAACTGGACCGATAACCTGAACTATTTTACCTACATTTGCCATGTCCTAACCTCCTTATTATTGAGCTGAAGAAGCCCCCGCAACTATCTCAGATATTTCCTGAGTAACTGCTGCTTGTCTTGCTCTATTGTATTGTAACTCTAAATTAGATATCATTTCATTAGCATTGTCTGTAGCTGATTCCATAGCTGTTCTTCTCGCTGCTTGTTCTGAAGCATAAGCTTCAGCTATACCTCCGTATATTCTCCCTGAAACATACTTAGGTACGATAAAACCAAGTACAGCATCTGGAGAAGGTAAGTATTGAACAGAAGCTCTACTATTCTTCTCTTCTTTATCTTTGTCTACTGCTATTGGTAACAATCTAGTTACTCTTGGCTCTTGACTTAATGCTGAAACAAACTCTGTATATATTAACTTAACTTCATCTATATCTCCGTTTTGATAAGAATCCATTATATTATTAGATATCTCGATTATATCTTCATACTTAACGTCTTCAACAGAATCTATTGTTCCAATTAAGTCAAAAGATCTTTTGCTAACAAACTCTTTTGCTTTTTTTCCTATAGCTACAACCTTAACATTATTAGAACCTTGAGTCTCTGCAACTAATGTTTTAAATACATTCGAGTTGTATCCTCCTGCAAGTCCTCTATCTCCTGCTATAACTATATAACATTTATTTTTAACTTCTCTTTCTTTGAGAAATTCACTTTTAACTCCACTCGTATTCTTAGCTATATTTTGAACAGCTTCTTGTAAAGTATTAAAATATGGCTTAGAACTTTCTGCTCTTTCCTTAGCTTTTCTAAACTTCGAAGAAGCAACTAATTCCATAGCTTTAGTTATTTGCTTAGTATTTTCAACACTGGCAATACGAGTTTTAATTTCTTTCATTCCAGCTCCTGCCAATTGGGTTACCTCCTTTTTTAAAAAGGATTACGCTTCTATAACAAATTTCTTCTTGAAATCGTTTATAGCGTTTGTTAATTCTTGAGTGAAATCTCCATTCGCAAGAATTTTTTCTCCTATTTGTGGATAATTAGCATCTATGAATTCAATTAATTCTGCTTCAAATCTCTTTATATTATTTACAGGTATATCTGCTAATAAGTTGTTAACAACTGCAAATATAGCTATTACTTGATCTTTAACATCCATAGGTTGATGTTCACCTTGTTTTAGAACCTCAACTATTCTTTCCCCTTGAGCAAGTCTCTTCTTAGTATCTTCATCTAAGTCTGATCCGAATTGAGAGAATGCTGCAAGTTCTTTATATTGAGAGTAAAGAAGTTTTAATGGTCCTGCAACTTTTTTCATTGATTTTATTTGAGCAGATCCACCAACTCTTGATACTGATATACCAGGGTCAACTGCTGGTCTTATTCCTGAGTAGAATAATTCTGGCACAAGGTATATTTGTCCGTCTGTTATTGATATAACGTTAGTTGGTATATAAGCAGAAACGTCTCCACCTTGAGTTTCTATTATAGGTAATGCAGTTATAGATCCTGCACCTAACTCATCAGATAATTTAGCTGCTCTCTCAAGTAATCTTGAGTGTAAGTAGAATACATCCCCAGGGTAAGCTTCACGTCCTGGTGGTCTCTTAAGTAATAATGACATTTCTCTGTATGCAACCGCGTGCTTAGTTAAATCATCATATACTATTAATACATGTTTTCCGTTGAACATAAATTCTTCACCCATAGCAACTCCTGCATATGGTGCTAAGAATTGAAGTGGTGCAGATTCAGATGCTGTAGCAGACACTACTATTGTGTAGTCCATAGCTCCGCCTTTTTCTAATGTACTAACAACTTGTGCAACTGTTGAACGCTTTTGTCCTATTGCAACGTATATACATATAACATCTTTACCTTTTTGGTTAAGTATTGTATCTATACATATAGATGTTTTACCTGTTTGTCTATCACCTATTACAAGCTCTCTTTGTCCTTTACCTATTGGTATCATGGCATCGATAGCTTTTATTCCTGTTTGTAGAGGCTCATGAACTGACTTTCTAGCCATTATTCCTGTAGCTTCTGATTCAACTGGTCTAAATTTATTAGTGTTTATAGGTCCTTTTCCATCAACTGGTTGCCCTAGTGAGTTTACAACTCTACCTATCATAGCATCACCAACTGGAACTTGAACTATATTACCAGTTCTCTTAACGATATCTCCTTCTTTTATTCCAGAGTCGTTACCTAATATAACTGCCCCAACCATGTCTTCTTCAAGGTTAAGAGCCATTCCGTATACTTCTCCTGGGAACTCTAATAATTCACCAGCCATAGCTTTATCTAATCCGTAAACACTAGCTATACCGTCCCCAACTTTTAAAACACTACCTGTATCTGTTAATTCAACTTTATTCTCATAATTTTTTATTTGCTCTTTAATTATAGAACTTATTTCTTCAGGTCTTAAGTTCATGGGTTCACCACCATTCTAAGATATTACTTGAGATAGTATATTTTTCATTCCTGCTAAACGAGTTTTAACAGTTCCGTCTATCTCTTCGTTTCCAAGTCTAACTAGAACTCCTCCTAGTATAGATTCATCAACGTTGTTTTCTAAAGTAACATTTTTGTTGTATTTTTTTGAAAGTTTTAACTCAAGTTCTTTAATTTCTTCTTGAGACATAGGTACTGCAGTTATTGCAGTTCCTTCTAACACATTTTCTTTTTCATTTAATAATGCTTTAAATGAGTTTTGAACAGCTTCTATAACTGAAACTCTATCTTTATCTATCATTATTTTTAAGAAATTGCTTAAATTTTCACTCAACTGATTTTGAAAAACCTTCTTTAATAAGTCTTTCTTTTCTCCTTTTCCTACAAGAGGAGATTTTAAAACATTGAAAAAATCTTCGTTAGATTTTAGTATGTTTACAACTGCTACTAATTCTTCATTTAAACTAGCAGTTGTGTTAGTTTCTTCTCCTACTTGAAATAAGGCTTCAGCATATCTACTCGCGACTACATTCATCATTTAGCTTCGCCTACCTCTTTTATAAAGTTATCTATTAAATCCTTGTGCTTAGATTTATCTATATCTTTCTCAATAACTTTAGATGCTGCTAATAATGCTATATCAGATATATCGTTTTTGATTTCATTCATAGCTTTTTGTCTTTCTTGTTCTATATCTTTATTAGCTTTTTCTCTTATATTTTGTGCTTCATTTTTAGCATTAGCTATCATTTCAGATTCTTTTTGCTCTGCTCTTAATGTAGCTTGTTTTATTATTTCTTGACCTTCGTTTTTAGCTGAGATTATCTTTTCTTCATATTCTTTCTTTAAAGATAAACCTTCTGTCTTAGCAACTTCTCCTTGTGCTAAGTTTTCTCTGATGTCTTTTTCTCTAGCTTCGATTATTCCTAATACTGGTTTGAATAAAAGTTTCTTTAATATTACAAATACTAGGAATGTATTTATAAGCTGGAATATTAATTCATATGATATGCCTATAAGTGGCTTGAATTCCATATGTTATCCTCCTTCCTACTAATCACAATTCGTAAGTAGGAGATGGCTCTCCCCATCTCCTATTTACAAAATTTCTTAATATTCATTCATAATTTCCTTACATTAATGGATTAGCAAATAGAAGGATTATTGCTATAACTAGTCCGTATATTGCTGAAGACTCTGCTACTGCTGCTCCAAGTAACATTGTTTTTATTATATCACCTTGTGCTTCTGGTTGGTTTCCAACTGCTTCTGCACCTTTACCTGCTGCGAATCCTTGTCCTATTCCTGCTCCTATACCTGTTGCAACTGCGATACCTGCTCCTATAGCTGAAGCTGCTGCTATTATAGCTGTTTCCATAATTACTTCCTCCTTAGAAATTCTAATTTTTTAAAATTTTGATTATTTAATATTTTTTTATTCTGTTGCTGCACTTCCTACGAATACCATCGTTAACATTATGAATATAAATGACTGTAATAATCCAGCAAATATATCAAAATATAAGTGCAGTGGTACTGGTATTATTAACTGACCAAAAGGTATTGTAACACCTGGGATTAATGTTGATAGATATCCCAAGAAGTCATATAGTAAAGCCATTATAACGGCTCCACCAAGTATATTACCAAATGGACGGAAACTTAGTGAAACTGGTTTCGCTAATTCTCCTATTAAGTTAAGTGGTAATAACAGTGGGTTTGGCTCTAATAATCCTTTGAAGTATACTGGACCATTAAATTTAACACCTGCATAATAAATCATAACGAATGTTATTAATGACCATGCTAATGTAGTATCTAAATCTGTTGTAGGTGATCTAAATCCTAATAATCCTATTAAGTTAGAAACCGCAAAGAATAAAAATAAACTTCCTATGTACGGAACCACATTTGGCATTCTTTTTACAGTTTCCTTACCCATAGTATCTTCTACTAATTTAGCAAGCCCACCTATAGCAAATTCTAAGAATATTTGCAATTTACTTGTTGGAACTTTCTTTAGGTTTCTTGTCATTAAGTAAGAAGCTAAAGCAAGCCCTGCAAGTATTAACCAACTTGTTACTACGGTTTCACTTAATTTAAAGTTACCGAAAAATATAACCCATTTTGCTTGGCTCATACTTACGCCTCCTTTCTTTTGAGTTTGTCTATTAAGAATGTTTTTGTTAATATAACAAACTTAGGACTTAATAACCCTATTGCAACCCCTAATACATGTATGTATGGGGCTTTTACAGAGACAAATAGCACTACTCCTGTCACAGTCATCCTCAGCAAATATTGACCAGCTGAGTATATTTGAGCCTTAGAAACAGGCATAGTTACCGATTTTTCTATTGTTATAGCTAACAATCTAAAATTAAGTACAGCTATTATCGTACCAAATATCAACCCTAAAAGCATTTCTTTGCTAAATGTTGAAGTTATCAACAATAATATAATAGCTATAAGATCGTAAACTATAACTCCCTTTGTTACGTAGTTTATTTCATCTTGTAGTTTTGTATGCATATAATCACTTCCTTTTTGTGTATACTATTAAAGTTTTATAAACTCCCATAAATGCTCCACCAACTCCTAATAATAAAAATACTATCATAAATATTGGTTCTGTATTAAATTTGGAATCAAAAAACTTTCCTAAAAAGGTACACCCAAATATAGGAATTAATATCATCAACCCTACTTGACTTATCAAAGAAAGCATCTTAGCTATTTCCATGTATATCTTGTGTTTACTCATACATTAGATACCTCTCTATGAATAGTTTCTTATATATTCATTAAATTTACTTATGTACATGATTTATAAGACCCACTTTGAGCCCTTTATATAAAAAACCATATATCCTATATTACCACTTTTTCAGCAATTTTTAAACATTTTTTTATTAAATTTGATTTTTTTTGAATTCATTTGAAGTTTTGTGAAAGCACCAATTTAAGCCATTATAGGTATATAACTTGAATAAAATGTTTTCATAAATATATTATTCAAACTATACAATTTCTATCCCATTTAAATAATATTTAATATATATTTATAAAATTTTAATGGTTTTTGTATATTATTCTACCTATTCACTCATTTATGCATGTTTTAAGATTAATAATTAAATATTCTGATTCTCAATAACAATTTAAACCGACTAGCATAATATAGAAATTTCTTCATTTAAAGTTTTGTTATTTTTTTTAACTTCACCTCTTTAACAGATATCCTTTTCCTTACTCGTTATTAAAAAGGCATCTATAAATTTTATAGATACCTTTTCCATGTTGTCTTATTACTTTGTACCGTATAGTCTGTCTCCTGCATCTCCTAAACCTGGAACTATATAACCATGCTCATTTAATTTTTCATCTACTGATGCAACATATATATCTACATCTGGATGATATTTTTGAACTTCTGCTATACCTTCTGGAGCAGCAACTAAGTTAACTAATCTTATAAACTTAGCCCCTCTTGCTTTAAGTACATCTATAGCTGCAACTGCAGATCCACCCGTAGCAAGCATTGGATCTACAACTATCATTTCTCTTTCTTCTATATCTTGTGGTAATTTACAGTAGTATTCTACTGGTTGTAATGTTTCTGGATCTCTGTATAAGCCTACATGACCAACTTTTGCAGCTGGTGTTAAACTTATAAGTCCATCTACCATACCTAAACCTGCTCTTAGTATTGGTACTATTCCTAACTTTTTACCTGCTATAACCTTAGATGCAGTTTTTACTACTGGTGTTTCTATCTCCACCTCTTCTAATTGTAAGTCTCTTGTTATTTCATATCCCATTAACATACTTATTTCTGTTAAAAGTTGTCTGAAATCCTTTGACCCAGTGTTCTTATCTCTCATTAATGTTAACTTGTGTTGTATTAATGGATGATCTGTGATTATTACTTTACCCATTATGACTACCTCCTATTTGCTGTGCTTTTTTTCTATTTCTTTTATCATATCAACTCTTTTTGAGTGTCTACCGCCTTCAAATTCTGTATTTATCCATGCATCTACTATTTCTAAAGCTAATCCTCTTCCTAAAACTCTCTCGCCTAAAGATAACATGTTTGCATCATTATGAGCTTTAGACATCTTAGCTGAGAAAACATCAGATACTACAGCACATCTAATTCCTTTAACTTTATTAGCTGCTAAAGATATACCTATTCCTGTTCCACAGCAAATTATTCCATAATCAATCTCTTTATTTACTACTGAATTGGCAACTATCTCCCCATATATAGGATAGTCCACTGATTCTAAGTCATTTTTTGGTCCAAAATCTACACACTCTATGCCTTTAGCTTCTAAGTGCTTTTTTATTTCTTCCTTAAGATTATATCCTCCATGATCACTACCTAGTCCTATTTTCATCTGCCTAGTCCTCCAATTTATATTATTATAATATATTTTAACCTACTTTTGCCATAAATTTATGCTTTTATTACTTTATATCCTGCCGATTTAAGTAATCTATTCATTATAGCTTGACCTACACCAGTCATTTCAAAGGATTCAGAATAAACTATATCTACATTTCTTTTATCCATTTCTCTTAGTACATCAAATAAATTGCTTCCTACTTCTTCTAAAGTATTCCCCAAAGAAATAACTTCTCCTTCATATACTTCTTTATTTTTTTCTACACACATCACTCCAGATTTAATACCATTTTCAGAGTTTTCACGTATGATTTGATTTATTTTATTGATAACATCTTTATCATTCCCTGACACTATGTATACGTCTGCATCAGGAGAATAATGTGTATACTTCATCCCAGGTGCTTTTGCTTTTTTATTATCTTCTTTTTTTAATAGAGAAGGATCGACCAAAACTTCTCCTAAAACTTCTTCTAGATCTTCTTTTGTTATACTTCCAGGTCTAAGTATCATAGGTACCTCACCTGTAAGGTCTAACACTGTAGATTCCAGTCCAAAATCACAATTTCCACCTAAAACAATACCACTAACTCTTCCATCCATTTCTTCTTTTACATGGTTACCTTTAGTTGGAGATGGTCTACCTGATATATTAGCAGATGGTGCTGCAATAGGTAGTCCTGATTGTTTTATAAGTTCTCTTGCTATTTTATGAGACGGCATCCTTATAGCTACCGTATCTAATCCTCCACTAGTCGTGTTAGGAACTATGTCTTTTTTATTAAGTATTATAGTTATTGGTCCTGGCCAAAACTTATCCATAACAATCTCGGCTTTATTACTTATATCTTTAGCCAGATCTCTAACTTCTTCTCTATCATATATATGTACTATAAGTGGATTATCGCTAGGTCTGCCTTTAGCTTCATATATTTTCTTTACGGCATTTTCATCTAGAGCATTTGCTCCTAGACCATATACTGTTTCAGTCGGGAATATTACAGTCTTTCCTTCTTTTAATAATTCTGCTTGTTTTTTTAATTCTTCTACATTTATGTTATTAACATCTATTTTACTTATTATTGTTTTCATCTTTTGTATGCCTACTTTCATTTTTAGCTTAAATACACTTTACAATTATTGTACCTACTAAAAAACCAATTATACAATGTAATGTCGTTGACTTTGGAAATATTTCTTCTAAAACTACATATATCATAGTTCCTGCAGCTAAAGAAAGAAAAATACCCATTAAAGAATTAAATACTATCCCAAAACAACCACCTAAAAAACTACCCACACCCATAGGAACTCCTGCTAACAGTGTAAATCCAATCACTTTTGGTATTTTAATTTTAGACCCCACTAAACTAAGTGCCATAGCTAATCCTTCTGGAATATTGTGAATTCCAATTATTATTGCTAAAGTTATACCAAAGGATTCCTCCGATATAAAAGACGATCCAATCGCTAACCCCTCCGGTAGATTGTGAAGTAATATACTAATAAAAACAAGATATCCAGATTTTAAGTCACTAGGTATATCGAGCTTATTTTTTATATACATGGTGATAAGTACACCAATTAATACAAATAAGGAAGTATATGCTATTCCCATTTCCTCCATTGACTCATTCATCAAATCGAAAACTACTACAGCTAACATTATGCCTCCAGATATCCCCATAAAAAAACTAAGATATTTGTCCACATTTTTCTTGAAAACTGCGGATATAACACCACCCATACCAGTTCCTATTACACCTGCTAAAAGTCCTATTAATGTTATTTTAAGTATCATATGCTCCTCCTTTAAATTTTATATACTAATGTATACTTAAAGAAGGAACATATTTATTCATGTTATATAAAAATCCCTAAATTAATAGGGATTAATAGAAGGATTAGATTTAATCAAATTATAGTGATGCCATTTTCTCAGTTTGATCTACAGTTATTAAAGCATCTATCATTTCATCTATATCTCCATCTAAGAATGAATCTAACTTATATAATGTTAAGTTTATTCTATGATCACTAACTCTTCCTTGAGGGAAGTTGTAAGTTCTTATTCTTTCAGATCTATCTCCAGTACCAACCTGACTCTTTCTTTCCGCTGCTATATCTTTGTTTTGCTCAGCTATAGCTTTATCATTAAGTCTTGCTACTAGTATTTTTAATGCTTGTTCTTTATTTTTTAACTGTGATTTACCATCCTGACAAGATACTACCTCTCCTGTAGGTATGTGAGTTATTCTTACCGCAGAGTCAGTAGTGTTAACACTTTGCCCACCATTTCCTGAAGAACGGAAAACATCTATTCTTAAGTCATTTGGGTTTATGTTTACTTCTACTGTTTCAACTTCTGGTAAAACTGCAACTGTTGCAGTAGATGTATGGATTCTTCCTCCTGATTCAGTAGATGGTATTCTTTGAACTCTATGAACTCCTGACTCATATTTAAGTCTTGAGTAAGCTCCCTTACCTTTTATTAAGAATGATACCTCTTTATATCCACCAACACCAGTATCACTTGCACTTAATAATTCCATTTTCCATCTTCTTCTTTCAGCGTATCTTGAATACATTCTGAATAGGTCCCCTGCGAATAGAGCTGCTTCATCTCCACCAGCTCCTCCTCTTATCTCAACGATTACGTTCTTTTCATCGTTAGGGTCCTTTGGTAATAATAATATCTTTAATTCCGCTTCTAGAGGTTCTACTTGCTCTTCTAACTCAGATAATTCCATCTTAGCTAGGTCTCTTAACTCTTCATCTGATTCTTCTTGTAGTATTTCCTTTGAATCAGCTATACTAGTTAAAACATTTTTATATTCTCTATACTTCATTACTATTGGCTCTAAGTCAGAATGTTCTTTCATGTACTTTTGCCAAGTTTTTTGATCATTTATTATTTCCGGATCACTTATTTTTTCTGTTAAATCTTTGTATTTATCTTCTAATACATCTAATTTTTTTAGCATCCTTTTTCACCTCGTTTATTGTAACATATCAATTTTTCATTATATCATAGTTTATAGCCTATAACAACTCTATCAATACCTTGTATATCCTTCTTTGTATATATATTTGTGTATCCATTAGCTTCCATAATTCGCTTTACATCTTCTGCTTGATCATGCCCAACTTCATATGCCAATATTCCATTTTCTTTAATATATCTTACTGATTGTTTGGTTATATCTCTATAGAAATCAAGTCCATCTTCTCCACCTTCTAAGGCATTGTATGGCTCATAATCTTTAACTTGCGTATGAAGTGTTTCTATGTCCCTTTTAGGTATATATGGTGGATTTGAAACTATAACATCAAATTTAGTTTCTATATTTTCAATAGCTGAAAATAAATCTGATTTCTTAAATACGACCTTATCATCTACACCATTGTTTATTGCATTTATTTTTCCCACTTCTAAAGGTATATCCGATATATCTAAAGATACAACTTTAGATTTTTCTATATACTTAGCTAGACTTACAGTTATAGCCCCTGAACCTGTTCCTATATCCACTATATTAACTTCTTTATCCTTACAAAGTTCAATAATTTCTTCCACTAAAGGTTCTGTATCAGGTCTAGGTATTAAAACACCTTCTTTTACAAAGAAATCAAGTCCCATAAATTCTCTATTACCTACTATATAAGCTATCGGTCTTCCATTTATCCTTTCTGATATTAAACTTAAAAACATTTTATATTGTTCTTTAGTTAATTCTTTATTTAAGTTTAAATGGATATAAATTCTATCCACATCTCCAAGTACTTTTTGTAAAATAATTTCCGTGTCTAATCTTGGAGTGTCACTTATTTCTTTTAATTCCTCCATATACTTTATAAGTATGTCTCTTATTGTCATATTATCACCTTTATTTTTCTTCTATTACAGCTTTTAATGCTGTTAGTGCTACTTCTAATTGCTCATCATCAGGTTCTTTAGTTGTAAAGTTTTGTAAAAACATTCCTGGATATGCGACAATTTTAGTAAGACTATTATTATATTTCCCAAGAAATCTTATTATTTCATAAGATATTCCAGCAACCACAGGAATACATATTATTCTCATAACCACTCTTAATATGGGATTAGGCCATCCAAAGAAAGAGAATAGTATAATAGACGTAAACATAACTATAAATAAAAAGTTAGTCCCACACCTCGGGTGTAGTCTAGTAAATTTTCTAGCATTTTCTACTGTAAGCTCTTCTCCACTTTCATAGCAGTATATAGATTTATGCTCGGCACCATGATATTGAAATACCCTTTCTATATCTTTACTCTTAGATATTCCTACTATGTATATAAATAAAATAGCTATTCTAGCAAAGCCTTCTATTAGGTTTAATACGAAATCGCTTTGTATATATTTTGAAAACAAACCTCCTACTACAGTAGGAATTAGTACAAATAATCCTATTGATAAAATAATAGATATTATCATAGTCAAACCTATCATCACATCATTAGCTTTATCTTTAAATATACTCTTGAAAAACCTGTCAAAAGCATCCTCTTCTTCTTCATCTAAAAAAAATTCTGATGAGAAGTTTAAACTTTTAATACCTTCTACCATTGTCTCGATTAATACAAATGAACCTCTTAAAAATGGTATTTTATCTATATTCTTATCTTTTATCCAACTTTTTACTCTATTTTTCTTTACAACAATCTCCCCATTGCTTTTCCTCACTGCAACGGCTCTTTTTTCTTTAGACTGCATCATAACCCCTTCGATTACAGCCTGACCACCTACAGATTGCTTCTTCATTAATTCACCTCTTTATTTTATACTTTACTTATTTCTTTATTATAATATAAGAGTATGTATTAAAATAGACTTTTTATATTATAAAAGGGAGCATTCCTTGGTGATTAACATCATTTTAAGAAACTCCCTTTACTTTCAATTATTTTTTATCTTTATAAACCACATGACATTTTCTGCATCTAGCTTCATAAGTTTCAACAGCCCCTACTTGTATTATAGGGTCATCATATCTTGCAGGTTCTCCATTTATTAATCTTTGAGATCTATTAGCTGGCTGTCCACATACTGAACATATAGCTTGTATCTTATCAACAAATTCTGCAACAGCTAATAACTTTGGTGTTGGTCCAAAAGGCTCTCCTTTAAAGTCCATATCAAGACCAGCAGCAATAACTCTTATACCTTTATCTGCTAAGTTCATAGCTATTTCAACTATTTCTTCATCAAAGAACTGAACTTCATCAATTCCTACCACCTGAGTCTTATTATCTATATGATTATATATCTCTCTTGCATTACTTATAGGTATTGCATTTATACTGTCTCCATTATGTGAAACAACATCCTCTTTACTATATCTATTATCTATTTGAGGCTTAAATACTACTACATTTTGTTTTGCTATTTTAGCTCTTCTCAATCTTCTTATAAGCTCTTCACTTTTACCACTGTACATAGGTCCTATGACAACCTCTATATACCCGTGATTTACAGGTCTATACATATTTCGTACCCCCTATGATTGTTAGATTACATTAAAATAGGAGTTGGCTGCCCAACTCCATTTTTGTAAAGATTAGTCCATTTTGAATCTCTTCTTGAACTTGTCTATTCTTCCACCTGCTTCTATATTCTTTTGCTTTCCAGTATAGAAAGGATGGCACTCAGAACATATTTCTATTTTTATCTCGTCCTTAACAGAACCAGCTTTGAAAGTGTTCCCACAAGCACAACGTACTTCTACAGCTTCGTATTTTGGTTGTATATCTTTTTGCATCATATTCACCTCTTCTCAAATTTTATAAATTAACTATATTAATTTTTTCGTTTTGCATTATCAACTACACCATTATAACATAAGTTTTTTATTGGTACAAGCAGTTTTTCTTTAGATTAAATTCCTTTTATCGATTTGATAAACTCTTCATTATTCTTTGTTCTTTTTAATAATTCTATAACTTTATCTGTAACCTCTAATACAGAATTATTACTCATTTCTCTTCTTAATTTATATAAAGCTGACTTCTCTTCTTCTGTAAGTAATAGATCTTCTCTTCTTGTTCCTGACTTGTATATATCTACAGCTGGGAATATTCTCTTTTCAGCTAACTTTCTGTCTAAGTTAAGCTCCATATTTCCAGTTCCTTTGAATTCTTCAAATATTACATCATCCATTCTAGAACCTGTTTCTACTAAAGCAGTCGCAAGTATAGTTAACGAACCACCTTGTCTTATATTTCTAGCTGCACCAAAGAATTTCTTAGGCCCATGTAATGCTCCTGGATCAAGTCCTCCAGATAAAGTTCTTCCTGTTGGAGATATTGTTAAATTATAAGCTCTCGCAAGTCTAGTTATACTATCTAATAATATAACTACATCCTTTCCATGTTCAACTAGTCTTTGTGCTCTATTTAATACCATTTCAGCGACTTTAACATGGTGGCTAGATACTTGGTCAAATGTTGAGTATATAACATCTCCATTAATAGATTCTCTCATATCAGTAACTTCTTCTGGTCTTTCATCTATAAGAAGTACTATAAGTTCTACATTAGGATGATTTTTAGCTATACTATTTGCTACATTTTTTAATAAGCTTGTCTTACCTGCTTTAGGAGGTGCAACTATTAATCCTCTTTGACCCTTTCCTATCGGAGATATTAAATCTATTAATCTGGTAGCTATATCATGTTGATGTCTTTCTAATGTAAGTCTTTCTTCTGGGTATATTGGAGTTAATAATTCAAAGGCCTTTCTTTGTATCGCTGTTTCAGGCTTCTCGTCATTTATTTTTTGAACATATAAAAGAGCCCTGAACTTTTCTCCTGTTTTAGGGTGTCTAGTTATTCCTTTTATCTTATCTCCAGTTTTCATATTAAATCTTCTTATTTGAGAAGGCGATACATAAACATCTCCTTCTGTAGATAGGTAATTTGACCCTCTTAAGAATCCAAACCCATCTGGAAGTATTTCAAGAACTCCTACTACCTCATCATCTTTTGATGTATTAAATTCATCTATTATTTTAGATTCATCTACTACCTTTTGAGTATAGTATCCTTTATTATTTCTAGTATTGTTATTTTCTATATGATTTCTATGATTATTTTCCGTATTATTTCTATGATTTCTGTTTTCTGTATTACGATTATTTCTATTTTCTTCGTTTCTTTGTTGACTATTTCTCTCTTCTTTAACTTCTATTTGTTTAACTTTCTGTTCTTTCTCTACACTGTCTTTTTCTAAACTTTCTTTTATTATATCTATTAATTCATTCTTTTTATACTTGCTTATAGACTTTATGCCTATTTCTTTTGCTATCTCTTTTAACTGAAGTAGAGTCTTATCGTCTAATTCAGATACTTTTATGTTATCTATATTCAAAAGAATCCTCCTCATCTATATCTCTTTATTATATCTTCCATTTAATCTATGGGATTTAAAGGTGTGAAAAAGAAAAGATTTACTTATAATTAATTTTTATAATATCACTTATCTTCTATACTGGTCAACATACAAACATAGCTATATATAATAATTATTCTATATACTATATATTATACTATTTTTAAAAACTTTAAACTATTTATGTATATTTATATTTCCTCGATAAAAAAATATAGGCTTATTCAGACAATAAACCTATATTTATTATACTTCTATTCCATATTATATTTTTTCATTAAATCTACTAATATATCATTTTTATCTAAATTATGTATTGCATCAACAAACCTTATAGTCCCAGTTTTTGCTCTCATAACTACAGATTGTGTCTTAGCCCTATTGTTCCCTATTTGTATTACTCCCTTTAATAAATCACCTTCTGTAATTCCTGTAGCAGCAAAGAATAATTCATCTCCTTTTGCTAAGTCATCAATAGTTAAAACTTTTTGTAAGTCCTCATCAGAAAATCCCATTTCATGACATCTTTCTCTCTCTTGTTCACTTAAAGGATATATTTGGCCTTCCATATCTCCTCCCATACATTTTATGGCAGCAGCAGTTATTACACCTTCTGGTCCTCCACCTATTCCCATAAGCATATCTATTCCTGTTTCTTCGAAGCAAGTAGCTATAGCAGCTGCTACATCTCCATCTCCAAACATTTTTATTCTAGCCCCTAGTTTTCTTGCAGCTTCTATTATATCATTATGTCTTTCTCTATCTTGAACTATTATAGTCATTTGAGTTGTTTTTTTACCTAAAGCTTTAGCAACATTTTTTATATTTTCTTCATGAGATTTATTTAAATCTATACTTCCTTTTGCCTTTGGCCCTACTATTATTTTTTTCATATAAGTATCTGGTGCATTTAATAAACTTCCCTTAGCTCCCATGGCTATTACTGATATAGCATTTGGAAGTCCTTTAGCTATTAATGTAGTCCCATCTAGTGGATCTACTGCTATATCAACTTCCATACTCCCCTTCGTTCTCATACCAACTTTTTCCCCAATATAAAGCATTGGTGCTTCGTCTAGTTCACCTTCACCTATAACAACTTCACCATCTATTTTTATTGATTCAAAAGCTCTCCTCATAGCCTCTACTGCTGCTCCATCTGCTCCATTTTTATCTCCTTTACCCATGAATTTAGAAGATACTAATGCAGCTGATTCCGTTACCCTAACAAGTTCTAGCGCTAAATTTCTATCCATAATATACTCCATCTCCTTAGTTAGTTTTACTAAGAAAAATTATATATTATATTTGTTAATTAGTAAACATGTGTATCACTTTTTATTATTTAGTGTATTATAATAACCCTACACATACTAGTATGTTATATTTTAAATAAATTTTACTTAATTTATTAGATGATAAATTAATATAAAGATATATTTTTTAATGTCTAATACAAATCTTATAAATTAATATTTTATATAGAACCTAATTTAATTTCTTTAAAATAAAAAACTAACCAAAGGGTTAGTTTCTTACATCATAGCTGCTAATAATCCAAATAGTGTCGTCATGCTAGTAGCAACAAGTACTACTACTACTGATATTGCTATAATTTTATTTTTTTTCTTTTGATTTTTTGCCATTTATTCCACCTCAAATAAATTATTTATTATACTCTCTATAATTGAGTTAATGTACTCCACAAATTATTCTTTAAAATCTCTCTTCTATATACTTAGCTGCTATTATACCATATTTATAAGTATCTTTTAAAATTACTTTTTTGCTTCAATTATATCCATATTGTATTAATCATATTAAATATGCTTTTGATAGCTTAAAAAATCATTTTATATTCTTATATATGACTTTCCTTCCATTAATAATCAATCCTATATAAAAAGTCCTACTTAGCAAAAATAGGACTTTTTATATAGTTATATTACTAATAACCTATATTATTTAACTATAATCGTTTCTAACTCTTTAACTAATTCATCAAATTTATTTATTGTATTTTCTATAGGTTGTGTACTCGTTAAATCTACTCCTGCTTTTTTCAGAAGATTTGTAGGGGAATCTGAACTTCCTTTTTTTAGAAAACTAATATAATTATCTGAACCATTTTTTAAGATATCTTGTGCAAATGCAACACCTGCACTACATCCTGTAGCATACTTATATACATAAAAACTATTATAGAAGTGCGGTATTCTAGACCATCCTACTTTTGCTAATTGATCTAATTCATAATCTTTACCATAATATTTTTGAAGTAATTTTCCCCAAGTATCATCTAATACTAGTGTATTTACAACTTCTCCATTTTCCATCATCTCATGTATAATTTTTTCAAACTCAGCATACATAGTCTGAATAAATACTGTATCTTTTATTAAGTCTAAGTATTGAGTTATATAATATGCCTTTTCTTTATCATTTGTAGCATTCTTTATTAACACTTCATACAATAAAGCTTCATTAGTTGTTGATGCTACCTCATGAGTGAATATAGATGGATTTGAATTATAATAATTTTGATTTTTGGCACTCATATAAGAGTATACTCCATGCCCAAGTTCATGAGCTAATGTAGATACTGAACTTAAATTGCTTCCATAATTTAATAATATATATGGATGAGCATCATAAACAGATAAACAATATGCACCACTTACTTTTTCATCTTTCGAATATACATCAATCCATCTTTCATTAAAAGCTTTATATACTATATCACTATATTCTTTACCTAAAGGTGCTAATGCTGAATATATAATTCCTTGTGCTTTTTCATATCCTATACTATTATCAACACTATCTACTATCGGAACAAACATATCATAATAATATACTTTATCTAAATTAAGAGCCTTTTTTCTTAAGGATATATATTTATGCAAGCTAGATGTATTATCACTCACAGTTTCGATTAATCTATCATATACTTTGGTGTTTACCCCATCACTTTTTAAGTACATATCTAAAGAAGACTCATATCCTCTTTGAGTGGAATAAAATATATTCTTATTTACTTGTCCTACTAATAGCCCTGCTAAAGTATTTATATTGTCATTATAAGATACAAATTCATTTTGGTAAGCTGATTTTCTTTCATTTCTATCAAAAGATTCTAAAGCTTGACTATACTCAGATGGATTTAAATTTGTTTTTTTATCCATATTTCTAAAGAGTTCATATATATATCCTGGTAATGATGTTATTTTCGATACATCTGCAAGTATGTTTTCTGAAGTTTGATCTAGATAATAATCTTTAGAACTTCTTATGCTTGACAAATATCTATTATATTTACTTTTTATTTTCTTACTAGATGAGATTTCTTTAAATTCTTTATCTGATAATTTCAGAACCTCTAATTCTAAACCTGAACATACCATTCTATAGTCTCTATATACATTATCTAATTTTTCATCCATTGCTAAGTATTTATACGAATTTTTACTTATATCCTTTTTTAATTTTACATATCCTCCAAGCTTATTTAATTTTATATCTAATCTTTCTTTTATTTCTAGTGCAAAATCCAAATGAGTCTTAGACTTGGTAATTTTACCTGTATAATTTTTTAATTCCTTTATATCTTTTGTAAATTTTTTTAAATCTTTTTCCCATTCAGCATCATTTTTATATAATGCTTGTAGATTCCAACACATCTTATTATAGTCAATAGGTTTCTTATTTTCTTGTTTAGTCTCTTCTTGATTGTCTATTGCTATAATACTTTTATTATGCAAAAAATCATTACCATAAGATATTTCTGGCATAGCTCCTATACAAAAAACAGATATAGACAAAATCATAATTGCTTTATAATATATTTTATTGCTCATAAAAAGCCATCCTTTCAATAAAATCTACTTACTTATAGGATGGCTTTTTTGTTCCTTATTATTCAACTATTACCATTTTAAATATTTATACATAAACACTTTATCCACATACTTATCAACATATTAACAATCTATATTACGACAAATATTTAGTTTTTCCAATATTCTTATTCTATTGGAATTTTTTTAATTTTGACTTTTAACATACTTATTAACAATTATTTAATACTTATCAACAAGTTTTTGTAGGTTATTCACTTATATTGTTAATAAATACTTTTAGTTTATTTGTATACAATTTCATTGCATCAAAAAAATATTTTTTTATTTATTGTTTTACTTTGTCGAACTTTGTGTTTTCAATATATATAGGCTAATATTACTCAACTCTAAACTTATCCACATTTTAATAACATGTTATTAACAATATGTTGATAAGTTAATTTTTATATATCTTAGTAACTAATACTGTCATATCATCCTCTATAGTTTCACCTTGCATTTCAAGAGATTTGTCTAGTATTAAATTAGCTATCTCTTTTGGATTGGTAGTTTGCATATCTTTTATGAAGTATATTAACCAGTTATCACCCATATTGTTATTCTTACCAGCATCTAATATTCCATCAGATACCATAATTATATAATCACCATCTTTAACCTTTGTTGTCTTTCTATCTAAGTTTATATCACATAAAATCCCCACTGGTAATGATGATGAGGATATTAAATCTATATCTTTATTATCTCTCATTATATATGTAGGGCATGCCCCCATCTTTATAGTTTCTAGTATTCCTCTTTTTAAATCAACTATTCCTAAATCTAATGTAGAGAACATCTCATCTGACGATTTTAATAATAACATGTTATTAATTGTGTTGATAACTATTTCATCTTCAATTTTCGCATCCATCATTTTTTCTAATATATCTATAGTTATAGATGATTCTTCATATGCTTTTCGACCTTTACCCATTCCATCGCTTATGGCCATCATATATTTACTATCTCTTATCTCCATATGTGTATAATTATCCCCACATAATATATGTCCATCTTTTGACATTGATATCACTTCAGTTATAGCTTTATATTTTTGACTTCTACTAAAAGTTATTTTACATTCTTGACCTAAAGATCTACATCCAACCTTTTGAGCAGATACACTAGTTCCCATATAATCAGATATAATATTTGTTAGCTTTTTATCGCATAGACATCCATCTATGCAGTTATCTTTATTTATTACTATTTCAAAGTCATCATCACTCTTTGTTATATAATTTATCTTGTTTACTGAAATGCAGTTTCTTTCTAATTCATCTTTTAAATCATTTTCTTTCTCTAAGTCTAGCACAATATTATTTTCTAAATCATAGGATATAGACTTCATAGATTTTGATATACTTCTTATTTGGTTTGCTATTAATTTTCTACTTTCTGAAAATCTTACTGTCCAATTATAATCTACTAAAAATAACTTATAATAATTATTTATTGTTTTAATTACTCCCTCTGGAGTTATACATTCTTTTATAAAATCCTCTGGTACACTGTCTATTTTAAGTTCTCCTTCTTCCTCTATGCTTTGTAATATTTCATTCATAAGAGTATATGTATAATTAAATTTTAAGTCCCAGCATCTTCTTTTCATTCCACAGTTTTTACACTGATCAATATAAATCATATCTATTATACTTGCTATGTCCTTTTGATCTACAACTTTTTCTTTTTCTCTAATCTTATCAAAAGTATCTGCTATACTATCATAAGCTTTGCTCATATTTAATAGTCTATTATTAGTTAAGCTTTTCATTCTATCTATATAGTCATTAACTACTTCATTAGAGTTCACATTAACTCTTATCCTATTTTCTATTCTATCAAAAGCTTTCTTTGGTAATAATAATACTATTAAGCACCCTATTAACATATCCCTCATTTGTTGAATATCCAATCCAACACCTAGACTATAGCCATATATCATAAACCAAGATAATATATACCCTATTATACAAATATATTTGTTTAATTTGTTAAAAGCCCCACTTATTAGTCCCGATACAGAGAACACTCCCATATATATAGCACTAGTTATATCACTTATCATAAATGCTATTCCAACTATAACCCCAGAAGTAGCTCCCATAGCTGCACCTCCAATAATAGATGCCATAAGAATAAGTATTGTAGACAAGACTGTTTTTAAAGACACCCCTAAGATATACATATCTCCTATTCCCATAATACTTAAAGTAACTATTATACTTAAAGATATAATTTCTTCTACATTCATAGTTATTTTCTTATTAGAGTTACTCAGCAAATCAATACCATAAGAAAATATATATATTCCGATAAATACTATAGACGATTCCATAATTGCTATAAAAATATCATATACATATCTATTAGATAAAAGAGCTTGTCCAATAGATATAGGTAATATAATAAAAGTTCCCAAAAGAGCTATCTTCCAGGTTGAATTAACACCTTTAATTTTCTTGTTTATTGACATATATATAATTAAGCATAGGATATACTTCAAAATATAAGGCATAGTGTTTCCGGATAAGATTATTCCCAACAACGTTGCCATAAAAGCAGGAAGTCTATATTTTTCTATCTTAGATACATATATGAAAAATGCTAATCCCAGAGGTGCTATAGTATCCATCAAAATAGTCCTACTTAGCAAAAATGCCATTGATATAAATACAATTGTATTTAATTCCATATATCTATTAAATTTTCTATAATTAATTTTAATAGTTTTATCTTTTAATTTTACTGAACTCTTCTCCATAAAAAAATCCCCCTCTTTTGTTTATAATGAGATTGTAACAAAGAGGGGGGTAATGTTTTTGTCATAATGAGTTCTCTATAATAAAAACATTAAGACATATTTTTTGATTTTTGACAGATTAATCCTTCCAAATTATCGTATTCACTTACAATTATTTTTTGACTTTCTAGTTTTTCCATTATTTTATCTAGTATTTTTACACCAGCAGTTATAATATCTGCTCTTTTAGGCTGTAATCCTTTTAATCTTTTTTTATCATTTAGTGTCATATTCTTTAAACTTTGTAGAACTATATCTATATCTTTTTTGCATATTTCACTATTGTGTATTTTTTCCATAGAATAGACTTCTAATTCCTGGTTAATTGCTGATAAAGATGTTATAGTTCCGCCTATGCCTACAAGATAACTTATATTGCAACTTTTTATATACTCTAATGTATCTTTTAATGTATTTTCTATGAAAAATTCCATATCTTCAAATTCTTTGTTATCTATTGGATCTTTTTTTAAAAATTTTTCTGTCATCCTTAAGGCTCCTACATTTTCACTTTTAGCAAAACTTATTCCTTTTCGGTTTCCAATTATAAACTCTGTTGATCCTCCACCAATATCTATTACTAATATATTACCTTTTTCATTTAGACCTTCTAACACACCCTTAAATCCTAAATTTGACTCTTCTACGCCACTTATTATTTCTATATCTATGCCTGTTTTTTCTTTGGCTAAGTCTATAAATTCATTTTTATTCTTGCTATCTCTTAATGCAGAAGTTCCCATTGCATATATTTTTTCACAACCTTCTTCTTTACATATATCAGAGAATGTTTCTAGTGCTTTTATATTTCTATCTATCGCTTCTTTATTTATATATCCTTCTTTATCTACACCTTGTCCTATTCGTGTAGTATTTATAAATTTTTTTCTATTTTCTATCTTGCCATTTATATAATCAGCCACTAAAAGTCTCATTGAGTTTGTTCCAATATCAATTGCTCCTATCTTCATTGGTATATCTCCTTTTTCTTTTTTGTTCAATAATAAGGTACAACTAATTTTTTAACTATATATGTTAATTATCTCATATTTACATGCATTCATATACCTTAAATATTTATCATCTAAAAAGAAGGTAACTTAGTTACCTTCTTTTATATCAATATATATGATTTCCCCTGGCTTAACCATATTTAAGCGTTCTCTAGCCATAGTCTCTAGGTCGTTATTACTCTTTGCTTTTTCAGCCTCTTTTATTTCTAGCCTAGTCTCTTTTATTTGCTCATTGAGACTATAAATTTCTTCTTTATATTCATTATACTTTTTTAGTTGAAATATAAATCCACTCATCATGCCTACTATTATGACACCTAAAAATAATGTTAATACTATAAACTGGCTCGAAAATTTTTTTCTTAAGTTCATATTAACCTACACCTTTTTTCTTATTTTTATCTTACCTAATGTTTTTCTCTTTACTCCCCTATTTATAAGTACAATCATATTAGGTATATAAAATATCATATCAAATAAAAAGTGTAGTGTGTATATCATAACGTAATACAAATTCTTCAAAATACTGACTATGTACTTTGTGGTATTTTTGATTAATGCTGTTAAAATATATAATACTTTATTCATTATTGCTAAAACAAATTTGCTTATGGTGTTGTAATATAAAATAAAACCAATAAATAAGGCTAAAAAATGATAATATCTCAGTTCAAAAGATTCTATTGCATTTACGGTTATAAAAACTGTTATTGTAGTTAAAATCCAAAATAATGCATCAAAAACTAAAGAGCAGTATTTTATAAATTTAAAATTTGATTTTATAACTCTATAAATATCAAATAATACGCCTACAACTATCCCACCGTAAATAGTTGCAAAAAAATAACTAGCATCTTGAGTAAACGGAGTCATCTACTTAAACACCTTCTTAAAAAAGCTTTCTTGTGTTTTTCTTTCCTTGGAGTAAATTATAGCATTTATGGTTCCATCTACATTTATAACTTTCTCGTCTATGCTCAGCTTACTCATATCTAGGTTTTCACCTTCTATTACCATTTCACCTGCGCTTGTTTTAACTTCTACCTTTTTATCGCTAAAGGAGTAGATGTGCTCTACACCAGAAACAATTAAATTGCTCCTATCCTTTAAGGTTATATTATGTTCCATAGTATCCCCCCAGTAAATTTTCAATTAATACTACTATAAATATACTGAGGATATCCTATTTTTATTCTACTATTTCATACATTTCTTTTGCATCATTTTTTAATACATGCTCTCTTATTTCATTTATCTTTACCTTCATAACTTTTTCTCCAAAAGTTATTTCTAATAAATCCCCTACATTTACTTCTGATGAAGATTTTGCAACTTTCCCATTTATAGTAACTATCCCCTTATCACAAGCCTCTTTAGCTACTGTTCTTCTCTTTATTATTCTAGACACTTTTAAAAATTTATCTAATCTCATTATCTAAGTTCACTTCCTTAAAAAATTATATTTATATTAGTATATAGAAAAAGTGTGGTATAAAATTCCACACTTTTTAATTTAATAATTATCCATTTATTATATCTTTAAGACCTTTTCCAGCCTTGAATACTGGAGCTTTAGAAGCTGGTATTTCTATAACTTCTTCTGGGTTTCTTGGGTTTCTTCCTTGTCTAGCAGCTCTCTCTCTAGTTTCGAATGTTCCAAATCCTACTAATTGAACTTTTTCTCCACCTACTAATGCTTCTTCTACTGATTTCATAAAAGCGTTTAATGCTGCTTCTGCTTCCTTCTTAGTTAATTCACTCTTTTCTGCCATTTTTGCAACTAATTCAGCTTTATTCACGATACTTACCTCCTAAAAAATTTATATAATAATAGAATTCTTATTTTTAAATTCTAGTTTTTAGCTAAAATTATAACTTATTAGCTTTTGCTTCATTCCAAAGGTTGTCCATTTCTTCAAGGCTCATATCTTCTAATTTTTTGTTTAATTTTCTTGAGCCTTCCTCAACAAATTCAAATCTATTTATAAATTTTTGACTTGTAAGGTTTAATGCTTCTTCTGGATTTATACCTAAAAATCTGGATAAATTTACTATTGAGAATAATAAATCTCCTAGTTCTTCCTTTATGTATTTTATATTTCCTTGTTTGTGTTCGTCAAGTAATTCTTTATATTCTTCCTCAACTTTTTTTAATACATCATCAATATTATCCCAGTCAAATCCTACTAAAGCTGCTTTATATTGTATTTTTTCAGCCTTTGTAAGAGCAGGTAAATATTTAGGTATTCTTTTTAATCCTTCTGTTACGGTGTCTTCACCTTTTTCTTCTTTTTTTAACTCTTCCCATGTTTTATCAAATGTATTCATATCAATATCTTCATTTTTGAAAACATGAGGATGTCTATGTATAAGTTTTTCGCATATACCAGCTACAACTTCTTTTAAATCAAATAATCCTTCTTCTTGTCCTATTTGACAGTGGAATATAACTTGTAAAAGGATATCTCCTAGCTCTTCTATCATTTCATCTATATCATCGTTATCTATAGCTTGACAAAGCTCGTACGCTTCTTCTATGACATATTTTTTTAATGATTCATGAGTCTGCTTTTTATCCCAGTCACAACCACCTGGACCTCTTAAAGTTTCCATTATTTGATATAAGTCATTTACTGTATTATACACTTTTTTAGAGCTTTTTGGTATATATAAACTCGTTAAATAATCGAATTTATTTTCCATTCTATCTAGCTCGAATAAAGGTACATATTTCTTACTTTCTAGATTTTTGACACCTGCACCACTTACTATACATACTTCTTGATCATAATCATAATACTCCATTAATTGTAACTTAATATTTGAAGCTATAAAGCTATCATATATTTGAGTTATTATCATTGCAGTATTTGTATCTATATAGGAATTTTGTATCTCAAATGCATCTATCAACTTAAATCCATCTGCAGGGTCTACTGCTAAGTAGTTAAACATAGCGTCTACAAAACTCATAGATGCAATTGTTTCTACTTCTATGCCCTTTTCTCTTGCCATAGATTCTATTATACCTACAGACTTTTCTGCAACTCTTGGATGCCCTGGGACAGCATATACTAAGTCCCCTTCTTTAGATGTTTCTATTATAAATTCTGAAATCTTTGTATATACGTCTTCAAAGTTTTCTTCTTTTTCATAAAAATAATCTAGAGAAGTATATTTTATAGATTCTTTTAGCTTGTCCACTGTTGGATGTTTCTCTGTTCGTAAGAATATCTTTTGAGCTGACTGTAAGGCTTCTAATGCTCCCTGACTAATTAAAGAATAATCTCCAGGGCCAAGTCCTACAATACTTATCTTACCCATAATACCACTCCTCTTAATTTATTTCAATTGTTAGTTATCTTATAAATATGTACTATCTAATTCATAAATATTATGTTCATGAATCTGCCTTTTTATTTAATTTTAAGGAAATTATGCCTAATTCTTATTAGTATTAGGCATAATTTTTTGACTATATTTAACAACAACTATAATTATTTTAACATATGATGTTCTATAGTAGTGTTTTTCTATTTCATAAGATTAAATTTTTTAAGTATTCTATAAAGTTTATCACCTTTTGGAATAGTTAATAATTCTTCTTTCTTAATTCCACCTATAAATATAAGTACTAATCCATAGATGACAGCACCTATACATATTGAGATTACAGTAGATAATGTATTACCTAATATTCCAAATAAGAATCCATAACTTAACTTAACAACTATAAACATACTTATAACTGTTATTAGTGGTTTTATAATAAATTCACTTGGTGAGAATTTTACTTTCATCACTTTTCTTATGTAAATGATTTCGATTAGCGCTGCTACTAGATATGCAGTAACTGTACCTAGAGCTGAACCTAATACATTTATTTCATATATACCTGTTAATGTATAACTTATTACTACCTTAAATAGCATACCCATTAATAAAGCTATTACAGGTACCATTGGTTTACCCATACCTTGAAGTATACCATTCATTGTTTGTATTAATCCTAAGAATATTATACATGGTGTAAGTACTAATAATATAGTTCCTACATATGCTGGCTCTTTAGGATATAATAAATGCATTATTGGACCTGCTAATGATGCAATACCAAATGCTGCTGGTAAAACTATTAGTAAAGTTACTTTTATAGCTGTCTTTGTATCTTTTCTTGCCTTAATTTTGTTGTTAACAGCATATGATTCTGATATAGATGGAACTAAACTCATACTCATAGATATCGTAACAACTGATGGTAAGTTGATTATAGACATAGCTAATCCTGTTAATTGCCCAAATAACGCTAATGCTTGACCAGGAGTATATCCTGCTTCTGTAAGTCTTCTAATAACTATTACATTATCTATCATATTTACTAAAGGCATAACAGATGCACCTATTGTTATAGGTATAGCTACTACTAGAAGATTTTTCATTATCCTAGCTACTGATTCGTCTTTGAAATGAGCGCTAGCTTCATTCTCATATTTACGTTGTTTTCTTTGTCCTAAATAAACTAGTATTAAATAACCTATAGATGCTACTGCACCTATTGTAGCCCCCATTATAGCCCCTGCAGCTCCTAGTTTTGGACCGTAATTATTCATTAGATAGTAAGCTAATCCTAACCCTAATATAACTCTGAAGAACTGCTCAAGGATTTGAGATATAGCTATCTTTGTCATTTCTCTTTTACCTTGGAAATATCCTCTATAAGATGACATCATTGGTACGAATAAAAGCGCTGGTGATATAGCCATCATAGCGTAGTATGCGCCTGGGTTTTCCATTATGTCATTTACTATGTAATCTGCTCCAAAGAAGAATATACAGAATGCCACTAAACCAGTTATAAATAAAACTGTATATGACACTTTAAATATTTTATGAGCACCCTTATGGTCTCCAATTGCGTTCTTTTCTGATACTAACTTTGCAAGTGCAGTTGGAAATCCTGCTGTTGCTAGTGTTAAAAATAAAGTGTAAACAGGATATGCAGCTTGATAATATCCCATCCCCTCTGCCCCAATTAGGTTTCCAAGAGGTATTCTGAAGAATGCCCCCATTATCTTTACAATTATACCTGCTAATCCAAGTATAAGGGCACCTTTTAAGAACGAGTCTTTGTTCTTGTTATTACTCATAACACGACCTCCATATTTTTTGTATAACAAACTTTAATATATCATATATTCAATAGTATGTTCAATATATTACTATAACTTTAAATAATTAGCTTTATTGATGAACCAAACGACTTTGTATCTTAATCTAAATCACTTTTTTATATATGTAAATCAATTGATATTACTTATACTTACAGTTTTTCAACATTTTAAAAATTTAATTTAATATTCCCTATAAAAAAGACCCAAATTTATTTGGGTCTTTGACTTTATATCTTTTACTGTACTTGCTTTCCTAAGAAGTTTGCTGCTATTTTTAATATTTTTTCTTCAGCTTCTGACATATCATCTGATTCTTTTGCTACTAGTGCTATTGATCCTATACAGTCACCTGATGAGCTTATTATAGGTATTATAATTTGTTTTTTATAATCCATGCTGTCATCTTTATGTAAAGGTATCAGCTTAGTATCCTTACTAGTTTTTGTTTCTCTATTTTCTATTAATTGTTCTAATTCATCACTTATACTTTTTTCTTTATATTCTTTTTTAGGTAATTTAGAAACAGCTATTATAGAATCTAAGTCTGTAACAACAACACCTAAACCAAGTGTTTCTCCTAAAGTTTCTGTGTATTCTTGAGAAAATTCATTTAACTCTCCAATTGGTGAGTATTTTTTTAGGATTACTTCTCCATCTTTAGCTGTGAATATTTCTAGAGGATCTCCTTCTCTTATTCTTAAAGTTTTTCTTATTTCTTTAGGAATAACAACCCTTCCTAAATCATCTATTCTTCTAACAATTCCTGTCGCTCTCATGTTTAGTTTATCCCTCCATAAATTACTTTAAGCTTATTTTTACCAATGATAAGAAAAATATACAAAAAAGACTATGCATAATTTGCATAGCCTTTATATTTATATTTTTATTTTGTCTAATACATCTTTATTTTTCTCTATTTTAGCTTCTTTTGTAAGTTTAGTTACTTGTTCAGTGAATTTTTCATTAAGTAATATAGTTTTTATTGAATCTTTTACATCATTATATGGAGTTTGTTCATTTACTTTATCTGTAACTTTTATTATATGGTACCCAAAGCTACTTTCTACTATGTCTGATATTTCACCTGGCTTAAGATTAAATGCTGCTTTTTCAAATTCAGGAACCATCATTCCTTTGCTAAAGTACCCTAAATCTCCACCTTGTGCTGCTGAACCTGGATCGTCAGAATTTTCTTTTGCAAGTTCTGAGAACTCTTCTCCTAATTTAGCTCTCTTAAGTAGATCTTCTGCTTTTTTCTTAGCTTCTTTTTTCTTTTCATCAGAAAGTGGCTTTCCATTTTTATCTTGTGTTGAAACTAATATATGTGATGCTTTAACTTCATCTTTGTAGTAGTCTTTTTTATGGTCTTCATAATACTTTTTCATTTCTTCATCAGATATTTTAATAGTCTTATCAAAATGTTCTTTATAATTTTGAACAGCTAAATCTTGTTCTTGTTGAGTTCTTAGGAACTCATCATTAGCTCCTATTTTTTCCATATCTTTCTTGTACTCTTTATCTGAATCTATATTTTTCTTTAATTCATTATATTTTTTGTCTACTTCTTCTTTAGTAGGTAGTAAATTATCTTTTTTTGCTTGTTCATATACTACTTCTACATTTATCATTTGGTCTAAGATATTTTCTTTAAACTTATCTCTATATTTAACGCCTTTTTCAACTTCTGTGTCCCATACATTTTTTCCATACATAGCCTCTACTGATTGCTTGTATAACGCTAGAGTTGTTTCGTATTCACTAACAGTTATCTTTTGACCATTAACTGTAGCTACCGTACCATCACCTTTAGGCGAGTTTGAGCAAGCTGTGACAGATAACCCTACCATCATAGCTACTGCAACTGACATTAGTTTTTTCATTTGAACACCTCATTTAATTTTATTTTATACTACACATCTTTTCTAATAGTTCTTCCAACTCAATCACTATATTATACCCTATTTTTTCACTTGTTTTGTATCTTGTTATTGGAGCAAGTATTATTTCATCTTTTAACTGTCTAACTTTTTCTATCTTTAGCTTTTTACACAATGTTTTTATATATGCTATTCTTAATAAACATTTAACAGATTTAGGTATATCAGAGAATCGATCCTCTAATTCCTCTTCTACTTCCTTCATATCTTCTTTATCTTCTATAGATGCAATTTTTTTATACATTTCTATTTTCATTAACTCATCACTTATATAACTATCTGGTATATAAGCATTTACACTTAAATCTATTTCTACATCTATTTCTTCGATAATAGCCTCACCTTTAACCTTTTTAATAGCTTCATTTAACATCTTGACGTATAAATCATATCCTATTACAGCCATATGCCCATGTTGCTGAGATCCAAGTATATTTCCTGCACCTCTTATTTCAAGGTCCCTCATAGCTATTTTAAACCCAGAACCAAATTCTGTAAACTCCCTTATAGCTTTAAGTCTTTTCTCTGCTACTTCACTTAATACTTTATCCTTTTCATACATTAGATAAGCATAGCCTTGTCTTGAACTTCTTCCTACCCTACCTCTTAACTGATAAAGTTGTGCAAGGCCCATCTTATCTGCATCATATACTATCATAGTGTTAGCATTAGATATGTCCATACCAGTTTCTATTATAGTTGTACAAACCAATACATTATAATCTTTATTTAAGAAACCTAATATTATATCTTCTAAAGCTTTAGAAGTCATTCTACCATGAGCTACGGCTACTTGAGCATCTGGTACTAAACGTTGTATCATACTAGCCATTTCTTCAATTCTTTCTACTCTATTATATACAAAGAATACTTGACCTCCTCTTGCTAGTTCTCTCTCTATTTCATCTTGTATAACACTTTCTTTTGCTTCTGTAACATAAGTTATTACAGGATGTCTTTCTTGAGGAGGCTCTTCTATAACACTCATATCTCTTATTCCACTTAGCGACATGTGTAGTGTTCTAGGTATAGGTGTTGCTGATAAAGTTAATACATCCACTGTTGATTTTATCTTTTTAAGAGCCTCTTTATGTCTTACTCCAAATCTCTGCTCTTCATCTATAACAACTAATCCTAAGTTAGGTAAGTTTATGTCCTTAGAAACTATTCTATGAGTACCTATAAGTACATCCACCAAACCTTTTTTAGCATCTTCAATTATTTGTTTTTGTTGCTTAGGAGTTTTAAATCTACTTAATACTTCTACTCTTATTGGGTAATTATCAAAACGCTCCCTAAAAGTATTATAATGCTGTTGAGCTAGTATTGTCGTTGGAACTAATACTGCAACCTGCTTTTGCTCCATACAAGCTTTAAAAATAGCTCTTATAGCTACCTCAGTTTTACCATACCCAACGTCTCCACAAACAAGTCTATCCATAACTTTATCTGATTCCATATCTTTTTTAGTATCTTCTATGGCTTTTAGTTGGTCATCTGTTTCTTGATGTGGGAATAATGATTCAAACTCTAGCTGCCAAGGAGTGTCTTCAGAGAATTTGTAACCTTTTACTTTTTCACGTTTAGCATATAGCTCTATAAGGTCTTTTGTCATATCCTCTATTTCTTTTTTAACCTTAGCTTTTGCCTTAGTCCACTCATTTGTTCCTAATTTATTAAGCTTTACCTTCTCTTCCTCTACCCCAATATACTTTTGGACTTTGTCCATTTGGTCTATTGGTACATATAAATTGTCTCCACCTTGATAGACTATCTTCATATAGTCTTTTTTTACGGCATTCACAGTTATTTGCTCTATTCCTGTGTATCTACCAACTCCATTATTCTCGTGTACAACATAATCTCCTACACTTAACTCTAAGAAAGATTCTATTTTTTTACCTTTTTTAGATTTTTTAGACTTAGATGACGATGTTCTTTTATGTACACCTATCATTTCATTATCAGTTATAACTGCATACTTTATAGATTTATACTCAAATCCACTACTTATACGAGCTGGTATTATTATTATTTGAGACGATTTTATCTCTATATCCCTACTTTCTGAGATAGTTGATTCAAGCCCTAAATCCAATAAATCTGAATTTAATTTCTTAGCTCTATCAAGAGTATTCGTAGCTAAAATTATTTTATATCCATTGTATTTTAATCTATTTAATTCTTCTACTAATATATCTACCTTAGCATTAAAAGTTGGTATTTCCCTAGCCTCAAAGTTTACAATTGATTTTATATTAAAATCATTTATAGGCCTTGGTAGTAAAGTGTTTATTACAAACTTTTTATTAGATGCAATAAATTCTAAATCTGAATAATGATATAAAAGTTTCCCTTGATTTTTAAGTGCCAATCCTCTTTCAAGATTTACCTTATAATTTTCTTTGAAAGTATGTATATAATTTTCACATCTTTCCTTAAGTCTGCTTATATCACTTATAAATACTATTGCATCTTCACTTAAATAATTAAAAATACTCTTATTTTCATCTGTATATATATAATCTATATAATTTTCTATTCCTTCAAAGTAAGTCTTATTAAATATCTTATCTATATTCTGTAAAACATCATCATCTGTATGCTTACTAACGTCTTTTTTCATTCTAGCCACAGATTCATCTATATTTTTAGGGTATATAAACTCTCTAGACGGAGTTATAGAAAATTCTTGTATCTTTTCAATAGATTTTTGCGTAAAAACATCAAAAGTTCGTATAGATTCTATTTCATCATCAAATAGTTCAATACGAATTGGATTTGTGTATTCTAGAGAGAATATATCTATTATTCCTCCCCTTATACTAAACTGACCAAAACCTTCTATCTTAGAAACTCTTTCATATCCTAACTCAACTAATCTCTCACTTAGTAATTCTACATTTAGAGTATCACCTATCTTATGCGTTGATATATTCTCTAAAAGAACATCTTTAGGTATATATTTTTTTAAAGCAGCTTCAATAGATGTTACCAAAATTATTTCCTCACCTTTAGCCAATTTTAGCAACACCTTTAATTTTCTAGCTTCTTCATTTCTATCCTTTGCATCTAAATGGTAGAAGTAAATATCTTGAAAACCTAAATACTCCACCTTATCCTTAATATAAAAGTTTAAATCATCATATACTTTTTTAGCCTCTAAATCACTACTTGTTATAATTATCATTTGTCTAGATAAGTCCTTGTATAGTGAATATGCAATATGAGGTTTTTGTACAGGTAAAAGCCCATTAATAAGTAATGAGCCTTTGTTTTTCTGTATAGAGTTTATAACTTCTTTATATTCTTTGGAATTTTGCAAAGGGTATACAAATACATCATTCATATTAATTCCCCCTCACTATCCATTATATTTGTTCATAGATAAATCTATATCTTCCTTTATTATAGTCTCAACAGCATGATATGCTTTTTCAAGACCTCTTTCTAAATCATCAACTTCTTCTTTTCTAAATCTTGAAAGAACGAAATCTGCTAAATCTTGGCCTGGCATAGGCTTAGATACTCCAACTCTAACCCTTGGAAATTCTGTTGAACCTAAACACTTAACGATCGATCTCATACCATTATGAGTTCCACCACTACCTTTTTTTCTTATTCTTAGTTTACCCACATCTAAGTCAATATCATCATATATTACTATTATATTGCTCAAATCTACCTTATAGTATTTATATATATCTATTAAAGTTTCACCACTTAAATTCATGTATGTTTGTGGCTTAACTAATAGAACTTTTTCAGAACCTATTCTTCCTTCTCCTATTAAGGCCTTATGCTTTATTTTCGTCACTGATATGTTATATTCCTTTGCAAGAATATCTATAACATCAAAACCAACATTGTGTCTAGTTTTTTCATATTTCTTGCCTGGATTACCTAACCCTACTACTACGTACATATTTTGTCCTCCTCTATTTACTTATTATGCCAAAATATAAATTTAATATATCATAATTTGTTATTATTATTGTTATTGTTGCTAAAGATATAAATGGTGCAAATGGTATTTTCCTCTCCTTATTACTTTTATACAAAAGTATATATATCGAATACGGACAAGCTAAAATAAATGATAAGGCGATTAAATACATTGAATAGTTATGCCCTAATACAAAACAACATAAGCAGTATACGCCTATGTCTCCTTGTCCTAATGATTTTGTTGTTGTGGCTAATATATATGGTACAATAAGTCCTATTAATAGTGCAATGATATGGCTCATTGTGTTAACATCATACTTTATTGTAATTAGAAAAATTCCACCTTGAATTATTATACCACTAAGTACAGTTATATCATATATATATGTAGTATGATAATCTATTATTGATATAACTATTATAAATGGTATTAGCGATAAGTACTTTATTGACTCTGCGTTTACTCCATATTTGTAGTAGATTAAAGACATTGATAACAGATTTAATGTGTAAATTATTATTGTATTTAGCTTATTTTGATTAAGTTCATCACATATTTTATATATTTTTTTATTGCATATATATGATGTTATTATTGAAATTAATACTATATATATCATAATCTAAACATAGTAATAGGGTCAATTTAATTATTGACCCTATTTATATTATCTAATCATAAAAACAAACTCATATACCAATCTATTATAGATGTTCCACATAGAACATTAATTAATGTTCCTATGGATATAAATGGTCCATAAGGTATCATTGAATTATATTCTTTGTTTTTTATCTTGCTATATATTATAGTACAAACTCCGTAAATTGCTCCTACATATACACTTAATAATACTGTTAGTAGTCCATATTTCATTCCTAAAAATAGTCCTACCATACCAAAAAGTTTGATGTCTCCCCCACCCATTACTTCTTTTTTTACTAATAGCTCTATCAGGTATATTAGTACTAGTGTACCTCCTCCACAGATTAGCCCTCCTAGTAAACTTTCTTTTAACCCGATTCCTTGTCCTAGGATATTAAAAGCTAGAGCTCCTATACTACCGAAAATTATTAATCCATCGGGTATTATATAGTGATCTATATCTATGAAGGTTATTATTACTAATAGTGATACTAATAACAAGTAGTATAGTGTTATAGTGTTTAGTCCGTATACTTTATATACTAATACAAACAATATACCTGTTAGAAGTTCTACTAATGCATATCTTGGCGGTATCTTTTGTTTGCAGTATCTGCATTTTCCTCCTAGAAAAGTCCAGCTAAGTACAGGGACTAAATCTAATGGCCTTAGTCGTGTTTTGCAATTGTAGCAATGTGATGGGGGATTTGATATTGATTGTTTATTTGGTATTCTGTATATACATACGTTAAAGAAGCTGCCAAATATTATTCCAAATATAAAAAAATATATATAATACATTCCCATCTGTCAATTTATCTCCTTGTTTAATTTTTTATCATATTATAAATAGTTTACATATCCTGAGTCACATTTAAATTTTAGTATCAAGTTTATATCATCTATAAAAAATTTTACTTTTTCTCATTATATTTTCCAATTTTATCTATATATTTTTGTATTAAACTGTTTATATTTAGTTGCTTGATTAATAATTAATCCCTCCAACTAATCTGGATGTGTATTCGTAGTCAGAGCACTTACTTAATACACTATCTCTTGATATTTTTCCTTCTCTGTATAAATTTACCAACCCTTGATCCATAGATTGCATACCTAACTTAGAGCTTGTTTGTATAATATTTTGTATTTGATATGTTTTATTTTCTCTTACTAAGTTTCTTATTGCTGGTGTGGCTACCATAACTTCTAATGCTGCGACTCTATTTGTTCCATCTATAGTTTTTATTAATTGCTGTGATATAATCCCTTCACATACTGTTGATAATTGAGTTCTAATTTGCTGTTGCTGTTCCGGTGGGAACATATCAACTATTCTATCTATTGTCTTAGCCGAGCCTACTGTATGTAAAGTTGAGAAAACTAGATGTCCTGTTTCTGCAGCAGTTAAAGCTATTGAAACAGTTTCAGGATCTCTCATTTCTCCCACTAAAATAACATCTGGGTCTTGTCTAAGCGCTGATCTAAGTGCTGAATTAAAGTTTTCTGTATCGCTACCTATTTCTCTTTGATTTACTATTCCTTTTTTATGATGATGAACATATTCTATAGGATCTTCTAGCGTTATTATATGTCTCTCTTGAGTTGAGTTTATTGTGTCTATTAAACTAGCTAAAGTTGTGCTTTTACCGCTTCCTGTTGGTCCCGTTACGAGTACTAACCCTTTACTCTTTTCTGTAAAACTAGCTATAATATCAGGTAATCCTAAGGTTTTAAATGACGGTATTTTAGATGTTATAGTCCTTACAGCTATTGCATATTTACCTTTTTGCTTATATGCATTTATTCTAAATCTATCCCCACTTTTAAAAGATACGGATAGATCCACTTCTCCGTGTTCTTCTAGAATTTTAAATTTTTTATTTCCTGCTATTTCCCTGGCCATAATTTCAGTGTCTTTTTCAGTTAAACTTTCTTCATTTAACTTTACGAAGCTTCCTTTTATCCTAGCTATCGGAGGAGTATCTACTGTTATATGTACATCTGATGCTCCTAACTCTACTGCCATTTCTAATAAATTAAATATATTCATAATTTTCTCCTCATATATTATAGTTTTTAAATATACTGCTATAGTAAACTTATATAATTAAATTGCATCTTATAAAATTTAAGATGCAATTTGAATGTTGTATATTAAATTTTTAATTTTAGTGTATCTTGAAATAGATTATACTTTTCTGGCTTTTTAGTATTGAGGGTTATCTGTGTCTAACCTAAGGATATCTTTTTCTGATCTATAGACTATAAATTGGATATTAGCTGAAATATCTCCTCTAGCTTTAGATTAAATTCTTCAAAAACTTTTAAGGCTTCTTTAACTTCGTTATTTCTGTATCTGTTAATACAAGGTCTAGTAACTCCTGACCTTGATCTTCAACTTCTCTCATTACTTCAGAAATTATTTAAGCTAATATATATAGTCAATGTCCTAAATCTTTTTTTAGCTTAATTTTACCTGAATCACTTATTTTACCTTAAATTCCATATTAAACTTTATCAAATATTCTTTTATCCATTTTAATTGCGACAAAATAAAAGGATACCTATATAGGTATCCTTTATCTATTTGACTAGAATAACTTACTAACTGACTCGTTAGCAAATATTTTCTTTATAGCATCTCCAAATAATGGAGCAACTGTTTCTATTTGTACTTTATCTATTTTCTTTTCTTCTGGAAGTTGTATAGTATCTAAAACTATTAATTCTTTTATTGCAGAGTTTTCTATTCTTTCCATAGCTGGTCCTGATAATACTCCATGAGTACAGCAAGCATATACATCTTTAACACCAAATTCTTTTAAAGCATTTGCTGCATTTGTTATAGTTCCCGCTGTATCTATCATATCATCTAATAATATAACATTCTTACCTTGCACATCACCTATTATGTTCATTACTTCACATACGTTAGCTTTAGGTCTTCTCTTGTCTATTATAGCTATTGGAACATCTCCGTTTAAATTGTTAGCAAAGTTTCTTGATCTTGTTACACTTCCTAAATCAGGTGAAACTACTACTAAATCTTCTATATTCTTTTTGTTGAAGTAATCAGCTAATATGCTTCCTCCTTGTAAATGATCTAGTGGTATATCGAAGTAACCTTGTATTTGTGCAGCATGTAAGTCCATAGTTAATACTCTGTCTGCACCTGCTGCTGTTATTAAGTTTGCAACTAATTTAGCTGTGATTGGATCTCTTGCCTTAGCTTTTCTGTCTTGTCTTGCATATCCATAGTAAGGTATAACTGCAGTTATTCTTCCTGCTGATGCTCTTCTTAATGCATCTATTATTATTAATAATTCCATTAAGTTGTCATTAACTGGACTATTAGTTGATTGAACTACGAAAACATCACAACCTCTTACTGTTTCATTTATGTTTACGCTTATTTCACCATCACTGAATGTACTTACTTGGCAGTCACATAATTCTACACCTATATGATCTGCTATTTTCTTAGCTAATTCATTAGATGCATTTCCTGCTATTATTTTTATTTCGCTTCCGCTAGTGTTCATGTAAATCCTCCCAAAATTTTTGAAACTTTGTTTAATTTATTTAAAATCTAGGCTTTTGCCTAAAAAAATAATAAGCTGTTTAGTTGCTATTTTTTATCCTTTTGATCTTTCTTCTCTACCCAACCTTCTTTGTTCACTTGTCTTTGTCTCGCTACTGCAAGCGCCCCTTGTGGAACATTGTCTGTTATAGTTGAACCTGTTGCTATATACCCTTTTTCTTCTACAGTTACTGGTGCTACTAGATTAGAGTTAGAACCTATGAATGCTCCATCTTTTACTATAGATTTTGCTTTATTTTTACCATCATAGTTTACAAATACTACTCCACATCCTATGTTTACACCTTTTCCAACATAAGCGTCTCCAATATATGCTAGGTGAGATGCTTTAGAATTATCTTCTATTGTAGCATTCTTAACTTCTACGAAGTCTCCTATCTTTACATTGTTCCCTATGTTACTCTTAGGTCTTAAATATGCATATGGTCCTACTGTAGTGTTTTCTCCTACTACACTATCAACTATAGTTGAATTTTTCACCTCTGTATAATCGCCAATTTCTGAATTTGTTATACTACAATTCATTCCAATTATACAACTTGAACCTATTTTTGTACTTCCCATTAACATAGTTCCTGGATATATTACTGTATCATTTCCTATTTCAACTCCAGCTTCTATATATGTTGAATTAGTATCTATGATTGTTACTCCATTTACCATGTGAGATTCATTTATTCTTTGTCTCATTATTTGTTCTGCTCTAGATAACTCTACTCTTGAGTTTACACCCATTAGTTCTTCTATTGTAGAACCGTTGAAAGCTCCTACTTTAAGACCCTTATTTCTCATTATTTGTATAGTATCTGTTAGGTAGTACTCTCCTTGTGCATTGTTGTTATCTAATAAATCTAAAGATTCTCTTAAACTCTTTCCATTGAAGCAGTATATTCCTGAGTTTATCTCTTTAGCTAACTTTTCTTCTTCTGAAGCATCTTTTTGCTCTACTATTTTTAGTAAATCTGAATTTTCATCTCTGATTATTCTTCCATACCCCGTTGGATTGTCTACTACTGTTGTAAGCACTGTTGTGTGATACTCATTTTCTATGTGATAATCGAATAGTTTTTTAAGTGTTTCTTCTTTTACTAAAGGTGTGTCTCCGCATAATACTACGATTATATCTTCATCATTTATGTATTCTTTAGCCATCATGACAGCATGACCAGTACCTAATTGCTCCGTTTGCATTGCTATCATTGTATGTTCTGGTAGTTTTGATTTTACTACTTCACTTTCGTGGCCTAATATTGCTACTATATCGTTAACCCCTGAATTTTTACATACATCTATTACGTGGTTAACCATTTCTTTTCCACATACTTTATGAATTACTTTTGGGAATTTAGACTTCATTCTCGTTCCTTTTCCTGCTGCAAGGATTATAGATTTAAAGTTCATTTCTCCACTCCATTCTTTATAACTATTTTATCTATGTTATTATATTATGTATATAATATAGTTTGTATACAATACTTTGTTACTACTAATTAATATAACACCTTTTGTCAAAAAAGTATACATTTAAACAAAAATTTTAAATATAAAAAAGAGTCGAATAGTTCGACTCTTTATAATAAACAATAAAAAAATTCTATTTAATTATTCAGCTGCAACTTCTAATTGAGCAACTGCTTCATGATATGCATTTAGTACTGCATCTTCTAATACTTGTCTCATCTCTGCGTTTATTGGATGAGCTATATCTCTAAAATTACCTTCCCCTATTTTTCTACTTGGCATAGCGATGAATAAACCATTATGTCCTTCTATAACCTTTATATCATGTACAACAAATAAGTTGTTAAAAGTTATAGACACTATACACTTCATTTTTCCTTCGTCAGTTATTTTTCTTATTCTTACGTCAGTTATCTTCATCCTTTTATATCCCCCTTTTGAATTTGACAAATTAATGTATTTATAAATTTTATATATATATTTACTTATAGTTTAGTATTCTATTAAATATTTGAATATCCTTTTTTATTTTTTGAAAATTTATGGTTTTTGTAAATTTATTTTTTACCTAATCTTCTATTATTTCTTCTATGTCACAATCCCCTTCGACAAATTCTTTCTGATATTCATCTTTAAATGTCTTTAAATTTGGTTCTACTATTATATTATCTCCATTTACATCTAATTGAATTAAAGATATATAATCTTTTACCATTTTGTCTTCTGGCTTCATTGTAGATATAAATACTCCCGTTCCTATAACTTCCGCTCCAAACTCCCTCATAAGATCTGTCATACCTTTGATTGTACCTCCACCTCTCATGAAGTCATCTATTAATATAACTTTGCTATTCGGCTTAACTGCTCTTCTTGGTAAACTCATACTTTCCACTTTAGAAGTATTTCCACTAACATAAGTCATACTTAGTGTAGGTCCTTCTGATACTTTTATATCTTTTCTTATTATAACAAGTGGTAAATTCATTGCTTTAGCTGTCATAAGAGCCATTGGAATTCCTTTAGTTTCCATTGTCACTACGCAATCAGCTTCTGCATAATCTATATTTGATGCAAATATTTTACCTATTTTTGATGCTATAGTAGGATCATATATTAAGTCTATTAAATATAAAAATCCTCCTGATAATACTCTAGATTCGTCACTTATTTTTTGACATAATTCCATTAAAAATTCTTCATTTTCTGCTTTTGATGTCTTTGGTATATATTTTACTCCACCAGCTGCTCCTGATATTGTTATTACTTTCCCTAGTTCTAATTTTTCAAAGACATTTTTTACTACTATTAAATCTTCACTTATTGTAGATTTAGCAGCATTAAATTTATTTGTAAAATAGCCTAATGTAAATATCTTATTTGGATTGTCCGATAATATCTTTACTATGGAACCAATTCTTTCCGTTCTTTTAAATTTCATGCATTTAACCTCCTACGATTGCAGCTTCTTCTATATAAACTAAATAATGCATAACCATGTTTATTATGATATAATAATGGTTATGTTTTAAGCAATTTTTTAATATATTGTATATGTAATATAGTATATGTATATTAATCATTAAATATTGAACATTATACTATTATACCACAAACATAGTTCATATTGTAGGGCTTAATTAAAAGAAAGGTGGTTTTCTTATGAAGATACATTTCATTGGAATCGGTGGCATAAGCATGAGTGCTTTAGCTGAAATATGCCTTAATAAAGGATATAAAGTTTCTGGTTCAGATTCAAACGAATCTTACTTATTAGATAAACTTAGATCTCAAGGCGCTAATATATTTATAGGACATGAAAAAGAACATTTGGCAGATGATGTAGATATGGTTGTTTACACTGCGGCAGTTCATGATGATAATGCTGAGCTTATTGCAGCTAGAGAAAAGAATAAACTTGTTGTAAACAGAGCTACTTTCTTAGGTCAAATAATGAGAGAGTACAAAAATTCTATAGCAATTTCTGGTACTCATGGTAAAACTTCAACTACTTCTATGTTATCTACTATATTCCAATATGCGGATTTAGATCCAACTATATTAGTTGGTGGAAATTTAAGTAGTATAGGTGGTAATGTTAAAATAGGTAACTCTGATCATTTCATAACAGAGGCATGTGAATATGTTGATAGTTTCCTAAACTTTAACCCTAAGATATCAACAGTTTTAAATATAGAGGAAGACCATTTAGATTACTTCTCAGGCTTAGATGAAATAAAAGCATCTTTTAATAAATTTGGTAAATTACTTCCTAAAGATGGTTATTTCATAATAAATGGAGATGACGAAAATACAAATGATATATTACACGACGTAAAAGCTACTGTTATAAAATACGGTACAAATTTAGATAATGATGCTTTAATTAAAAATATAAGCTTCAATGAAAAAGGTCATGGTATATTCGAGATAGAATTGAATGGTAAAAATTTAGGTGTATTTGAACTTTCTGTTCCAGGACTTCATAACATCTACAATGCTACTGCTGCTATATTAGTTGCTTATGTTTCTAATATAGAATTAGAGCTTATAAGAGAAAATATAAAATCTTATTCTGGTGTTGGAAGAAGATTTGAGGTTAAGGGTAAATATAATGATGCATTAATAATTGATGATTATGCTCATCACCCTACTGAATTAAAGGCTACTTTATCTGCTGCTAAAAAGATGAAGAAGTCTAAGTTATGGTGTATATTCCAACCTCATACTTACACTAGAACTAAGTCTCTTTTAAATGAATTTGCTGAAGCATTTTATTCTGCTGATAAAGTTATTATAACTGACATATACGCTGCCAGAGAAAATGATCCAGGAGATATTCATTCTAAAGATTTAGTTGAAAAGTTATATCAAAACCATGTTGATGTTGCTTATATAAGTAAGTTTGAAGATATAGTTGACTATCTTCGTGATAATGTCTCTTCTAATGATTTAGTAATAACTGCTGGTGCAGGACCTATATACAAGGTAGCTGAAGAATTAGTTGAAAATTAATAAACAAAAAGGATATACTAGCTAGTATATCCTTTTTGCTTATTAAAATACTTATTCCTCTAATTTAAATATGTCTTTTACAAGATAATCATATAATCCAGTGTGGACTTCATAATATGCTTGAATTTTATTCTTTCCTTCACCCTGTGTTATTTTTACATAATCTTTACCCATTGTTTCTACTTTCGCATCATAGTTCTCGCCTTGAATGTTTATAGTAAAGTTGTACTTACTTCTTTCTTTACTCTTTTCTGGCTGAACTTTGCCAACCATTCTCTTTTGAACCATTTTAAGTGCTAGGTCTTTAAAATTCCAGCCAAATATTTTCTTAGTTTCATCTTTATAAGTTATTTTTACAGTATCCCAACTCTTATACTGCTTTATAAAGTCAAATGACAAATATATACTCTCACTTAAAAGCTTACTAAGTTCTTTTTTTGTAGCAACCGGAACTTTATAGTACTCTTCTTTGCTGACAGTGTATACCCTAAAGTAATTCAAGTCTGTTGAAAATCTAATTCCATCATCTGAGTTACCATTGTATATAGGAGTGTATGATTGTGGCTTTCTTATTTTTGTAAATTCTGTAAATAACACAGTTATATTATCCCAATAATCCTTTTCTATTCTAACACTTTCTACTTTTGAATCTGATAAGTATATTTTACTTTTAGAGCTCAATTGTTTTATTAATGATCTTGTGTCATCTTCTAATGCCTCTGTCGTTTGTTGTCCTGGTTCTTTGTCTTTTGTATCTTTGAACAAGGTAAATCCTAAGAAATAGCATACAAAGAATAACACTACAGTAAGAGCTACTAAAACCTTTTTTTTGATTTTTTTCTTCTTAGCCATCTTCACGCCTCCTTTATCCATATAATCATAAGATAATTATATTACTTTTATGTAGTTTTTGTAAGACATAATTACTTATTATACTTATTTCCAGGGAAATTACTACACCCTTCTACACAAATACTTGTACATTTTTTAAATTTTATACATTTTTCTCTTATCTTTTAACATAAAAATAGTATCTAAAAGCAATTTAGATACTATTTTCTAATTAGTTTTTAATTTTTAATTTATGCTTCTTTTATTAACTCAGTTACCATTTTAGCAGAATTTTCTATATCCTTTATAGCTATATATTCTTCTAATGTATGAGCATTTTTCATACCTATACCTAGGTTAACTGCTTTTATTCCATTTTTATTTAATATATTAGTGTCACTACCTCCACCTGTAGATGTTGTGTGACCTTCTACATTCATATTAGCAAAAGCTTTTTTAGCTAGCACTACTATTTCATCATCTTCAGATATATTAAATGGTGCATAAGCTCTTGTAGTTTCTATTTCTATTTTAGCTCCAAATTCTTTAGCTGCTTTTTTAAATACATCTACCATATGGTTTGTTTGAGCATCTAACTTTTCTTCGCTTAAGCTTCTAGCTTCTGCTGCTATTTCTAATTCTGGCATAACTATATTTGTTGCTATTCCACCATTTATTATACCTATATTAGCAGTAGTTTCTTCATCTATTCTTAATAAATTCATATTTTCTATAGCTCTTGCTGCAACCATTACTGAACTTACTCCATTTTCTGGTTCAAGACCTGCATGAGCTGGTTTTCCTATTATTTTGACCTTTATAGCATCTTGTGCTGGCGCTTGAATTATTATTTCTCCTGGAGCTCCACCACTATCTAAAACAAATGCATAATCTGCATTTACTTTAGAATAATCTAAGTACTTAGCACCATATAATCCGCCTTCTTCCCATATTGAGAATACAACTTGTATATCCGCATGTTGGATATCATTTTCCTTAACTGTTCTTAATGCTTCTAATATAGCAGCTATACCAGCTTTATCATCAGACCCTAGTACTGTTGTTCCATCACTTTTTATTATACCATTAGCTTCATCTATTATAGGCTTTACTCCTATACCAGGACTAACTGTATCCATATGTGAAGTGAAAAGTAATGTTTTACCCTCTCTATTTCCTTTTAATGTAGCAATTACATTTCCTGTTTCTCCACCAGCTTTTACACCAGCACCATCTATCACAACTTCTAAACCTATTTCTTTTAGTTTTTCAACTAAAACTTCAGCTATTTTACCTTCTTTTGAAGATGGACTGTCGATTTGAACTAGCTCTAAAAATTCATTGATTAGTCTTTGATTATTTATCATATATTCTCCTCCAGTTATACTTGGTCTACCTATAATTTTAGAGCATTACCAAAAATTTATCAATATCTGAGGTAATTTATTCTATTTTATTATTTTTCTACTTCTTGAATCTATCATACATAACCAATATCCTAAGCTATCATTTCTTGTGTCACAAGGTTGATATTCTCTAAACCCTGTATGACCTTTATCTGGTTGTTCTGTTTTATTCCCTGGAACTGCGTATATATAATTTTTTCTCTTATTATACTCATCATATTGTACACCAAATAAGTAATGTCTATACTTATATGATTGCATCACTGCATCACTATACATTGTATAATTTAGAGTATTAACATATCCTAAGTAAGGCATAGTATAACCACATAAAGTTATAGGACTTATTTCAATTTTCCACCATCTAGTATTATCTATTTCATCTTTAATAAATGGTTTTACTTCCTTAAAATGTTTAAGCCCTTTTTTTATTTGTCTTGGCATTAAAAGTGTTCCCGCTGTTTTTTGGTATTCGTCTATAGAATTTGATTTTGCATACTTTTGACGTGTTTTTTGTTGATGTGAAGCATTAGGATATGTCTTGTTTTCTTTAGGTTCACTACTTTTTCTATTTTTCTCTATAGTTTTATCTATATTATCATATTCGTCATATTTTTCTCTAGTTTGAGGATTTACATCCTCCTCTATAATTTCATAATAACCATCATCTGAGTTGTATACACTTTCTTCTTCACTTTCATACTCTTCTTCATCATCATCTATTTCTATATACTCTATTTCTTCATACACTTCATACTCTTCTTCATTATCATCTTCTTCTATATTATCTACATCTATATATCCTATTTCTTCATATTCCTCAAACCCTTCGTCATTATCATCTACTTCTATATACTCTATTTCTTCATATCCCTCAAATCTTTCGTCATCTTCATACTCTTCTCCTGCAAATAATATTTCCTCATAATTATCTATCTTAGTACCTTTAAATCCTATAAGTGGTACAGTTTTTTCATATAAAAGAGCTATACCTTTTATATCTATATCTTCTCTGTCTAAATTTAATGTAAATTCACCTTTTCCTTGCTCACTTGGCAATACCTTTCCTAAATCAAGGGTATCATAATCGCTTTGTATAGCAACTACCCTATATCCATCTTTCATAAATTTAAGATTTTCTACATATAATGAAATTATTGATTTTTCATCATTTATCTCTACTTTAGCAAATGCTTTTGGTAAAACACGTTCTTTGTATCTAAAGTTAGTGTCCTTAGCTTCAAGGATTATATAATCTCTCTTAAATTTTTTTTTAGCTGCCACTTTTAATCCCCCTTTTAACATAATTTCTCTTAATAGTATATGAGTATGATTCTAAAAAAAGTACCTTCAATTATTTTGAAGGTACTTTTTCATTTACTTTATTTGATAAAGTGGCAAACTCTTCTATTGATAAAGTTTCCCCTCTTCTTTTTTCATCTATATTAGCAGCACTTAGTACTTCCTTTATCTCATCTTTACTTAAGAATCCTAATCCACCTAATGCATTAAGTAATGTTTTTCTTCTTTGTCCAAAAGCCGCTTTAACAGTCTTGAAGAATATTTCTTCATTATCAACTGGATATTTTATTTCTTCTCTAACATGAAGTCCTATAACTGTTGAGTCAACATTTGGTTGTGGTATAAACATATGTCTTGGTGCTTTTGCTACTATTTCTGTATCACAATAATATTGAACTGCTACTGATAAAGCTCCATAATCTTTTGTTCCTGGTACTGCATTCATTCTATCTGCAACTTCCTTTTGTACCATTACAACTATATCCGTTACTGGTATATCTTCTTCTAAGAACTTCATAACTATTGGAGTTGTTATATAGTATGGTAAGTTTGCAACTAATTTAACTGGTCCCCCATTTAGTTTTTCTTTTACTAATTCTTGAACATTTACTTTTAATATATCTTGATTTATAACTTCTATATTATCAAAGTCTTTTAATGTTTCACCCTGTAATATAGGTATTAATGTTTTATCTATTTCTATAGCCACAACTTTCTGAGCTACTTTACCCATCTCACGAGTTAGTGTCCCTATACCAGGACCTACTTCTATTATATAGTCTCCTTCAGAAAGTCTTGCCCCTCTTAATATTTTATCTATTACATTATCATCTATTAAAAAGTTTTGCCCTAAAGACTTTGAAAATTTAAATCCGTGCTTTTCAACTACATCTTTTGTGGCTCTATGTGATGAAAGTCTATCCATTAATTTTTCTCCTTTTATATTTATTTATCTAAAGTTTCTAGTGATTTTACAAATTCTTCTCTAGTAACCCCATAATTATTTAATCTATTTAAGAATTGCTTGGCATTTCCATATCCGATTCCAAGTATCTTTCCTAATTCATCTCTTCTATTAGATGCATCTTCATTTCCTATAAGTCCATTTCTTATTAAATCAACTTGCTTAAATTCATCTCTTTTTTCTGTACTTTCTGTTCTAACTCTCTCAAGAGCTGCTATTATACTCTTTGGTGTGGCATTTTCTATACCTATGTCACCATCTTTTTTAGCTTCCTCTCTTGGTAAAAAAGCATGCTTACATCCTGGAACTTCTGCAGCTATTTTTTTTCTTATTTTTTCACCCGCAAAATCAGGATCTGTAAATATTATTACTCCACGTCTTTTTTGAGCAGATTTTATTCTTTCCATAACACCTTTAGGAAACCCAAATCCACCAGTTGTTATAAGTTCTGCATCTACAGCTCTTTTTACTGCTGTAACATCGTCTCTTCCTTCTACAACTATTATTTCTTTTATCATTATCAATTCACCTTTATCTGTTTTGTATCCTGTCTTAACTTCATTTCTATATTTTACGTTTTTTATGTAATTTTATCAAGGAAAAACAAAAACTATAATATCATTATGTGCTATAGTTTTTGTTTTTACACTCTATTTTTATTGTGTTTTACAATATTTACTTAATAATTATAGTGCCTAGAATAATAATGTATATCTATAAATATTTTATAATTGTATTAAAAAAAGCTCTTGAGACTATACAGTCTCAAGGGCTTTTATTTTATATTAAATAATCTTTTAGCATTTTCTTTTGTAGCTTTGCAAACTTGCTCGTAAGATATACCTTTTTCTTGAGCAATCTTATCTGCTACAAATTGAACTAATGATGGGTCATTTCTTTTCCCTCTATGAGGCTCTGGAGCCATATATGGTGAATCAGTTTCTATTAATAAATATTCTAGAGGTATTTCTTTTGCTACTTCTCTAGTTTTTTTATTATTTTTAAAAGTCACTGTTCCTGGTATTGATATATAGCAACCCATTTTTACATATTCTCTAGCTAATTCAACATTCCCACTATAACAATGAAGCACGCATCCTATTTCTGGAGATTTTGTATTTTTTATTATTTCAAAAGTATCTCCATGAGCATCTCTATCATGTATTATTATAGGCAATTTTAACTCATTAGCTAATTCTATTTGTTTTTTAAACCATTCTTTTTGTTCTTCTCTAGGTGAATTATCATAGTAATAGTCTAATCCGATTTCACCTATAGCTACTACTTTTTCATTTTCAGTAGCTAATTTTCTTAAAGTATCTATTGCAGTTTCATCTAAATCTTTAACATCGTGTGGATGTACTCCAACTGCTGCATATATAAAATCATACTTATTAGCTAATTCTACACTAGTTATTGATGTTTCTATATCTGCTCCTGGATTTAATACTAAATCTACACCTTTTTCTTTTAAAGATTCTATTAATTCTTCTCTATCTTCATCAAATCTTTCACTATTTAAGTGTGCGTGTGAGTCAAATAACATTTTTTATTCTCCTAACTAATTAACGAACTTCGCATCCATCCTTAGCACCTGTTGCTACTGGTACTATTAAATCATCACCATCATCTCCAGCAGCTAATATCATACCTTGAGATTCTACTCCTCTTAGCTTAACTGGCTTTAAGTTACAAACAACTATAACTTCTTTTCCAACCATATCTTCTGGCTTATACCATTTAGCTATTCCAGATACGATTTGTCTTGTCTCTGAACCTAATTTTATTTGAGATACTAAAAGTCTATCTGCTTTTGGATGTTTTTCACAGCTTAAAACTTTACCTACTCTTAGTTCAACTTTATCTAATTCATCTATTGTTATGTTTTCTTTGTGCTCTAATGGAGCTACTTCTTCTACTACGTCTTTCTTTTCTGCAAATAATTCGTTCAATTCTTCTACTTCCTTTTCTATATCTAATCTTGGGAATAAAGATTCACCTTTGTGTACTTTTGTTCCTTCAGTTATTAATCCAAATGTTTTAACACTTTCCCAAGTTGTTAATTCTTCATTTGTTATTCCTAATTGACAGTATATTTTTTTAGCAGTAGCGTTCATTATTGGATTTATTAATGTAGCTACTATTCTTATAGATTCACATAAGTTGTATAATACTGTATCTAAAGTATCTTTGTTAGCTTCATCTTTTGCTAAAGCCCAAGGCATAGTTTCATCTATATACTTGTTAGTTCTTCTTATTAATTTCCAAGCACTTTCTAATGCTTCATTAAATTGAAGTTTGTTCATTTCATTTTCAAAATTTTCTACTGATAATCTAGCAGTTTCTTTTAAGTCAGCATCAAATTCAGTAGTAGCTTTTGGCATTGGTATTATTCCACCGTTATATTTTTCAACCATTGCAACTGTTCTACTTACTAAGTTTCCTAAATCATTTGCTAAATCTGAGTTAAGTCTAGTTATAAAGTTTCTATGAGTATAGTTACCATCTTGACCAAATGCAAATTCTCTTAATAAGAAGTATTTAAGAGCATCTACTCCGTATCTTTCTATCATTTGCTCTGGATAAACTATGTTTCCTTTTGATTTACTCATCTTATCATTATCAAATAATATCCATCCATGTCCATATACTTGTGTAGGTACTTCTTCACCTAAAGCCATAAGTATAGCTGGCCATATTATTGTATGGAATCTCATTATTTCTTTACCTACTATATGAACATTAGCTGGCCAGAATTTTTTATATTCTGAATCATTTTCACTCATATATCCTAAAGCTGTTATATAGTTGCATAAAGCATCTACCCAAACGTATATTACGTGTTTTTCATCAAATGGTACCTTTATACCCCAATCAAATGTAGTTCTAGTTACACATAAATCTTCTAATCCTTTATCTAAGAAGTTTGCAACCATCTCATTTTTTCTTGATACTGGGAAACAGAAGTTAGGGTCAGCAAATAATTCTCTTAATCTATCTTCGTATTTTGATAATTTGAAGAAGTAAGCCTCTTCCTTAGCATCATAAGTTTCTCTTCCACAGTCAGGACACTTATTTCCATCTACTAATTGTGATTCTGTCCAGAAACTTTCACATGGAGTACAATACTTACCTTCATAAGCTCCTTTGTATATATCTCCTTGTTCATATAACTTAGTAAATATCTTTTGGATTATTACCTTATGTCTATCTTGTGTAGTTCTTATAAAATCATCATATGATATATCCATAGTCTTCCATAACTTTTGTATATCTGCTATCATTCCATCTAAGTATTCTATCTCAGTCATACCTTTTGCCTTAGCAGTTTTTTGTATCTTTTCTCCGTGCTCATCTGTTCCTGTTAAGAACTTTACATCATATCCACAGAAACGTTTAAATCTTGCTATTGCATCTGCTGCAACAGTTGTATAAGTATGTCCTATATGTAAGTTTCCACTTGGGTAGTATATAGGAGTTGTTACATAGAAAGTTGGTTTTGTCATATTCTTACCTCCTGATTTATTTTTAGTATATATTTATATTTTTAACCTTTAATATAGAGTTGAAACTCTTTGTATTAAAAAACTCGCCTCCTATGATATACATAGGGGCGAGATTATTCGCGGTACCACCCTAATTATCTAAATTTATAGATACTACTTTAAAAGTTAAAACTTATTGATGTTTGCTCATATCAATATAGTATCTTATAATACTTTAGATATCTTAGCAGACTATAACGTGTCTAACCGTTTTATCTTAAAAATAGAGCTATCTATTATTCAGATAAAAAAGCTCCGAGGCCATCTTCAATAATTTCTTTGACGCTAGCTTTCACCTAACCTAGCTCTCTGTAGAAAAAGTCCTTATTTACTCTTCTCTTCTCAGCTTTATATATTTCTATATTTTACTAAATAAATATATTTTATTCATTTTATGTAATTTTGTTACTATTTAAAACTAATTCTATATAATTAATAAATTAATGTCAATTGGTTTTTACACTTTAATTATACCATCTTGTACATTTTATAGAAATATTAAGCTGTAAATAATATATAGCAGATAAATACAGATGCTATAACTCCTGCAATATGACTTATCATAGCACAAGTTAGTGTGTGTCTAGTGTTCTTTATTTTTAAACTTCCATAGTATATAGCCATTGTGTAAAAAATTGTTTCAGATGCCCCAACTATTGTAGATCCCATTTTCTCTATTATGGTATCTATACCTACTCTTTGTGCTAATTCAGTATACATTCCAAGTGCACCGCTTCCTGAAAGAGGTTTTACTATTATTAATCCTATAAGTTCTTTTGGTATACTCATTAGCTCTGCTATTGGCTTAAATAAAAATTCAAGCATTTCTATTCCTTTCCCAGTTTTAAATATCCCTATCGCTAAGAATATCCCTATTATGTAAGGTGTTATAGACCAAGCTGATTTAAGACCATCTATTGCTCCTTTTACAAAACTATCATATATATCTATTTTTTTGTGTCTTCCATAAATAACTATGTAAAGTATTATTAGAGGGACAAGTATATTTGAAAATAGCTCCATCTATCTTAACCTCCTTTTACTTTGCAATAATTTACAGGTTATTATAGCTATTATTGTTGATACTGTTGTTGCAAATAATGTAGTTACTATTATCTGACTTGGATTTTGAGAACCTAAATCCATTCTTATTTTGAGCATAGTAAATGGTATTAACTGAATTGATGATATATTAATGACTAAAAACATTATCATATCATTTGTCGCTGTATCCTTTTTAGGATTTAAAGTTTGTAGTTCTTCCATAGCCTTTAGTCCAAATGCTGTAGCTCCATTACCTGCCCCTACCATATTCAAAGCTATATTCATAACCATATAAGACATAGCTTTATGTCCCTTTGGTATGGATGGGAAAAGTCTTGTCATTATAGGGTTTAGTTTTTGTCCAATTTTTTCTATCAATCCAGCATCTTTTGCTATGTTCATTATCCCCATCCAAAGAGCCATTACCCCAGCTAAACTTATTGCAAATTCTACTCCTTTAGATGCCTCTGTTAATATTACTTTGTTTAGTTCTCCTAGATTATTAAACACCATACTTCCTATTATTCCTATAGCAATCATATAAAACCATATTCTTGCCATTAAATCGCCTCCCCTCTAGATAAATTTTATGATTTATATATACTACTTTATACTTGAAACTTGCACTATATTGTGTTTTAGTATATATGTGGGGTTTTTTAATCAACTAGCTTTTCATACTAATCCATATACGAAGTGATTTTATAATTATATATATTTAAGGAGAAATGCAATGAGAAATTTAACACTTCTTACTGATTTGTATCAACTCACTATGATAAATGGTTATTTTGAAAAAAATATCCATGAAGATGTTGTAGTATTTGATATGTTTTTTAGAAAAAATGCTTGCAACGGGGGCTACACAATAGTGTGTGGTATAGATCAATTTGTTGAGTATATAAAAAACATAAATTTTTCCGATGAAGATTTAAAGTATCTTAAAAGCCTAAATCTTTTTTCTGATAAATTTTTAACGTTTTTGAAGGATTTCAAATTTACAGGGGATATATACTCAGTTGAAGAAGGTACTATAATGTTCCCAAATGAGCCTATACTTACTGTAAAAGCTCCATTATATCAAGCCCAATTAATCGAAACTGCCTTATTAACAATTGTTAATTTTCAATCACTTATAGCAACGAAGGCATCTAGAGTTTGTTTTGCTGCTCAAGGAGATCCAGTGTTTGAGTTTGGACTTAGACGTGCTCAAGGTCCTGATGCCGGTACATATGGTGCTAGAGCTGCTATGATAGGGGGATGTAATGCTACTGCTAATGTTTTAGCAGGTAAATTATTTGATGTTCCTGTAGTAGGAACTCAAGCTCATAGCTGGGTTCAAAAATTTGATACAGAATTAGAGGCATTTGAAGCTTATGCCGACATATATCCAGATAAATGCCTTTTACTTATAGACACTTATAATGTATTAAATAGTGGACTTCCTAATGCTATAAAAATATTCAAAGACTTAAGAGAAAAAGGTCACAAGCCTTTAGGTATTAGATTAGATTCTGGTGATTTACACTATTTATCTAAAGAATGTAAAAAAGCATTAGAAGAGGAAGGTTTTACTGATATTAGTATAACAGCATCTAATGACTTAGATGAGCATACTATATCTAATCTTAAATCTGAAGGTGCTGCTATAAACTCTTGGGGTGTTGGAACTAAATTGATAACATCTGCTGACTCTCCGTCTCTGGGAGGAGTTTACAAGTTAGCTGCATCTTTTAATGGCGATAAAATAGAACCTAAGATAAAATTATCAGAAGATCCTGAAAAAATAAATAACCCAGGATATAAAAAAGTTGTAAGAATTTATAATGAAGATAACAAGGCTGAAGCAGATTTAATAATGTTGCATGATGAGAAAATAGATGAATCTAAGCCTCTTACTGTATTCCATCCTGTATACACTTGGAAATCAAAAGTTTTTAATAACTATACAGTTAAAGAGCTTCATAAGCCTTTATTTATAAATGGTAAATGTATGTATGAGCATAAACCTGTTATGAAAATAAGAGATTATGTACAAAATGAGTTAAACACTTTATGGGATGAGTACAGAAGATTTTCTAATCCTCAGACTTACAAAGTAGATTTATCTAAGGACCTTTGGGACCTAAAAAACAACATGATAGATTCTAAAAATTTCTATAATAAATCATCTTAATACAAGGGGGATTCAAAATGGATGCTACAGATCACAGAATTATAGACATTCTACAACAAGATGGTAGAATTTCAATGAAAGATTTAGGTAAAATAGTTGGACTAACTTCTCCAGCTGTTTCTGAAAGAGTTAAAAGGCTAGAGGAATCAGGAATAATAGAAGGTTATAAAGCTATAGTTAATCCTGATGCTTTAGGTAGAGTTATAAAAGCTTTTATACACATATCTTTACCTAGCAATAAGTATGAAGAGTTTATTAATGTAGCTCGTCAAGATCCAAGAATAGTTGAATGTCATCATGTTACAGGAGATGACTGCTCACTATTAAAGGTTGTAGTTAGAGACATGTATGAACTTGAAAACGTTATTGATACAATAAAGAAAATCGGCTCTACTAAAACTTCAGTTATACTATCAACACCAATACAAGCTAAGGCTATATTATAAAAATTGATCCAATATTATCAAAAAAGAAGTCAATGTAAAGTAACTACTATTTTACATTGACTTCTTTTCTTTAAAAATATATATTCTAGATAACTAATATTTATATTATGAACTTTGCTTATATCTATAGATATAATTCGTAAGTGCATATTCCATATACACCTTTATTATATTCATATCTTCATTTGGATTTAGTAGTTTTCTTGTTGCTACTATATCGCAATAGCCTAATATAAACACTCCTATACAGTCTTTTCCTAAAATATCAAATAACTCTGTAAGATTTTCTTTACTCATATCATTTTTCTTATATAGAGCTAAGAGTACCATATGGTATCTTACATATTTTTCAATCAATTCTATACTTCTTTCATCAAGATTTAGGCTTTTTCCTAATTCTCTTGAAATTTTAGCTCCTACTATCTCATGCCCTCTAAAATGTACTCTTCCTGTATCATCTACTGTTTTACTGTCTGCTTTACCTATATCATGTAAGAATATACTTAATTTTAATAGATGAATCTTTTTTATATGACCATCCATATCTTCATTTAAATATTCTTTTATATTGTTTCTTAAATGACTTGAGAAAAATTCTCCCTCTTTGAGTATTTCTTCAAACTCTTCTAAGGCTTTTATAGAATGTTCATAGACATTTACTACATGAAATTTACATTCTCCTACTTCTTTCATGCCATTTAATTTTAATATAACTTTTTCTAATTTTTTAAGTCTATCTAATTCTTTAAACTTTTCTGATGTATTTTCAAACACTAAACTTTCTAACAACATATCTTTAATTTCCATTTTAGCCACCCCAAGTTAGTTTTATTTTATAGGTCTAAAACTTGCTTATATACTATATCTTTCTGTAGTTTTCTGTCCTTACATACTATTTTTATAGCTTCTTTTTTATTTTTACCTTCTTCTAGTAATGCAATAACATATTCTCTTTCATTAAGGTCATCATAGCTATTTTTCTTAGTTATCTCACCTTTAAATCCTTCTACTATTAATACAAATTCACCCTTTACTTCTTTTTCATTAAATATTTCAATTACTGTTTCAATATCTTCTCTTATTACTTCTTGATATTTTTTAGTAAGTTCTCTATTTACTGCTATTTTTCTATTTCCTAATATTTTTAGCATATCTTTTAAAGTATCTTTTAATCTATGTGGTGATTCATAGAATATTATAGTTCTTCTTTCTTCCTTGACTTCCTCTAATTGCTGCCTTCTTACTCTCTTATCTCTGTCTAAAAATCCTTCAAAAGCAAACTTTCTAGTTTCAAGCCCTGAACCAACTAAAGCTATAATAGATGCACTAGCTCCTGGCAATACTTCTATCTCTATATTATTTTCTATTGCTTGCTTTATCATTTCTTCACCTGGGTCGCTTATTCCAGGCATTCCTGCATCACTTATTAATGCTATATTTTCTCCATTTAATAATTTATCTATAAGATAACTTCCTTTAGAATCTTTATTATGTTCATGGTAACTAGTTAATGGTTTAGATATTTCAAAATGATTTAAAAGCTTTATACTATGTCTTGTATCTTCTGCTGCTATTAAATCTACTTCATTTAAAATTCTTACTGTTCTATAAGTCATATCTTCTAAATTACCTATAGGTGTTGGACATACATATAACTTTCCGCTCATTTACTCTTCTCCTATATCTTCATTTGCATATATTGCTTTTATCTCATCTGTATAGTTTCCATCTTCTCCATATACATATAATGGATCCAATATTTTCAATTCTGGTCTTCCATCTTTAGCAAACTCTACAAGTATTAGGTTTGGTGCCTTATTAGCCCTTGGATGAATAAATTGAACTTGCTTAGGTTCTAGTCTATATTTTCTTCCTAACTCTATTATATCTACAAGTCTTGTAGGTCTATGTATCATGAAAAACTTTCCTTTAGGCATTGTAAGCCTTGATGCTGCTCTTATAACATCTTCTAAATTGCATTTAACTTCATGTCTTGATATCATCTTTTTATCATTAGGGTTTTTTATACCATCCATGTGCATATATGGAGGATTTGATGTAACTACATGATAGCCATGTACTTCTAATGTTTTATCTATTGTCTTTATGTCAGCATTTATTATTTCCACTCTGTCTTCTAGATTGTTTAATTTTACAGAGCGAGTAGCCATTTCATATACTTCTTCTTGTATCTCTACACCTATTATTTTACTCGCTTGGCTTTTTCCTGCTATAAGTGTTGGTATTATACCTGTTCCAGTTCCTAAATCTACTACTTTAGCTCCTTTTTTAACCTTTGCAAAATTAGCTAATAATACTGCATCTATACCAAAACAAAATCCAGTTTTATCCTGTATTAATTTAAGACCTTTCAATTGCAAGTCATCTATTCTTTCTGTTTCCTTTAATTGTACTTCCATATATATCTCCTTTCATGTCTTACTCTAAGACTGTCAAATACTTTACTAAATATATTAATATTTTCTATATTAAGTTCTTTATCAATTATATTTATTCTATCTAAAAGGGTAGGAAAAATCCTACCCCCTTAGTTATATAAAATTAATCTTCTAGTTTCTTTAACTCTCTTAATGTAGCTTCATCTATATCATTTTGACATCCACCACATTTTCTAGGCTCTTGTAATACCTTAACATCATCTTTAAGATATACTTTTATAGTCTTATCATTAAATTCAACTTTAACTTGTTCTAATAATGGATTTATTTCTATAACTCGTCCTTTTCCATCTTCAACTTTAACTAATGCTCCTACTGATGGCATAACATCTATCGCTTCTGCATACACATCATGCTCATATTTTAAGCAACAGAACAATCTTCCACATATTCCTGATATTTTTGTAGGGTTTAATGATAAACTTTGGTCTTTTGCCATTTTTATAGATACTGGTTGGAAATCTCCTAACCATGATGAACAACAAAGACTTCTACCACATGGTCCTAATCCACCTATTGTTTTAGCTTCATCTCTAACCCCAATTTGTCTTAATTCTATTCTAGTCTTAAATATCGATGCTAAATCTTTTACAAGCTCTCTAAAATCTATTCTGCCTTCTGCTGTGAAATAGAAAATTAGCTTATTTCTATCAAATGTATATTCACAATCTATTAAATACATAGTTAACCCATGGCTTTTAATTTTTTGTTGGCATATTTTAAAAGTTTCCTTAGATTTTTCTTTGTTTTCAAGATATATTTTAGTATCTTCTTCTGTAGCTACTCTTATGATTGGTTTTAATGGTGAAACTAACTCTTCTTCTGATATTTCCTTTGGCCCTACTACCACTGAACCATATTCTAATCCCCTTGCAGTTTCAACTACTACATCCATATTTTTCTCTATTTCTAAATCAACAGGATCAAAGTAATAAATTTTACCTGCATTTTTAAACCTAACACCCACTATCTTTATCATTTAATCACCTCATATATATTCAAAGCCATAACTTGCATACTTATATTAAAGTTACAATTGCTTCTTATCTTTTTCTTTGTCTCTTCTATTATATCAATAATCTTAGACACTTGAGAATAGCTAATTTTTTTACTCATATTTTGTAAAAAAGTAATTTTATCGGAATTTATTATCATGTTCTTGTCAATTTTTTCTTTTATAAACATAATATCTCTAAAATAATTAATCATAATATCTAAAATATTGAATATATCTCCTCTATATTTTTCTATATCTAACGATATATCTAATATATCAACTATATTCTTATCAAGAAGTCTTTCTATATATGATTGTATTTCTTCTCTCATAAGAGCAAACTCACTAGATTCAGACAGTTCTAATGCTTTTTCTATACTACCTCTAGAAAAAGTAGCTAACAATTGAGCTCTCTGTTCATCTACACCTTTTTGTATTAGGTATTTTTTTAAGTCTATAAGAGATATAGGTAAGAATTTTATTATTTCACATCTAGATTTTATAGTATCTAAAAGAGCTTCTTTATTAGATGTTACAAGAATGATTATAGCATACTTCGGTGGCTCTTCTAACGTCTTTAAAAGAGCATTTTGACCTTCAATTGTCATTTTATGAGCATCATTTATTACATATATTTTATAGTCTTTATGAGGCTTTATAATTATATCTGTTTGTAATTTTCTTATTTGGGCTATTTTTATACTATTTCCATCTGGATTTATCTCTATATAGTCAGGGCTATTTTTAACATCGCTTATATCTAGCAATAATTTTGCTAATTCCTCTGTTAGTTTCTTTTTTCCTATACCTTCTATTCCTTCAAACATGTATGCATGGCTTATTTTATTATTTTTTATAGAATTTGTTAAATATTTTTTAGCAAACTCTTGTCCTATTATATCTTCAAAGTACATATTTATCTCTCCACAGACTTTATCTTATCCACTACAACCTTGTATATCTCTTCATGTATACTATCTATACTTCTAAGGTTTTCTTCCTCTACACAGTTTATTTTTTCCCAATTATACTTATCAGCTATATATAAAGAGTTATTATATGATTTCTCTAAATAATCTAAATCACTTTCATGTATATCTTTTTTATCCTCACCAGTTATTTTATTTTTTCTATTTTCCATAAGTTTTTTACTAAACTCTATTGGAACATCTAAAAATACTACACAATCTGGTTGTGGAATTTTATACAGATTAAACTCATAATCAAATAACCAATCTAAATATTTATCTCTATCTTCCTTAGCCATTTTAGAAGCTTGATGTACCATATTAGATGTTGTATATCTATCTGCAAGTACTACCCCACCGTTGTTATAGAACTCTTCCCATTCTGTTTTAAACGATGCATATCTATCTGCTGCATAAAATGTAGATGCTATATAAGGGTCTACATCTGAAGGCTTACTTCCAAATTCTCCTCTTAAGTACATTTTGACTAGTGCTGATGACTCACCATCATAATTTGGATATTCAACCTTTCTAACATTATATCCATCTTCTAAAAGTCTTTCATATAACTTCTTTGTTTGAGTGGCCTTTCCGCTTGCATCTGATCCACTTTCTATGATTATTAACTTTCCCTTCATATTTATATCCTGATTAAAAAAATATTTAATCAGGTATCACCTCCGTAATTCTTTATTTGGTCTTATATATTTTGATTTATTTTTTAATTATGTATAAGATATCTTAGTAGAGTAGTAGATTAATTGACATAATATATTAAATTAAGTCTATCTAAAATTTATAATCATTTATATTAGTCACTTATAATCTCTATAAATTCTAAATTCGAATCTTTTATTCCATTTATATTCATTCCTTTTTTATGGCATAAAATTACATAATCTATTATTTCTTTAGTAATTACTTCTCCTGGAGACAATAGACTCACTCCCGGCGGATAAGGTATTACATATTCGGCGCAAATTTGTCCGATACTTTCATATATTTTAACACTTTTCTTACTTTTATAAAATGCCTCTCTAGGGTTTAGCACTTTTTCTGGTATTACTACTGGATATTCTAGACATTCTATATAAGAATCTTTCTTATATCTATTTGACATGTCTTCTAACGCTTCGGATAATCTATCTAAATCTTCTTTAGTATTTCCTATAGTACATATTAAAAGTACTCCATAATAATTGGCTAATTCTACCTGTATATTGTACTTTTCTCTTAAAAGATCTTCTAATTCATATCCCGTCATTCCTAGTTTTTTAGAAGATAAAAATAGCTTTGTTTTGTCATCTTCATTATATATATCAAAACTTGTATTTTTATTTTTTTCTTTAAACTTCTCTATATTATCTAAAAGTTCTTCCATTAATTCATGGCCTTTAGTTTCATATATATCTACGGCCAATTCTAATGAAGACATAAGCATATAAGAAGGACTAGATGATTCTATTATTCTAAGCATAGTACTTAATTTTTGTCTATCCACTCTATCTCCTTTTATATGTATCATTGATGATTGAGTAAATGAAGGTAATGTCTTATGAGTGCTTTGAATTACTATATCTGCACCTTCTTCTAGGGCAGTCTTTGGTAATCTATCACTTAAACCTAAATGTGCTCCATGTGCCTCATCTACTATTACTGCTATGTTATGTTTATGCGCATAATCACATATTTCCTTTAAATCAAAAGTTCTTCCATAGTAAGTTGGATATGTAAGTAAAATAGCTTTAGCATCTAAATTATTGTCTATTATCTTCTTAGCTTCTTCAATATGAATTCCCTCTTGTATATTAGTCTCTTTGTCAATTTTAGAAAGTATATATACAGGTTCTATATCAGCTAATATACATGAATTTATAACAGATTGATGGCAATCTCTATTAACAATTATCTTATCCTTAGGATTACATAAAGCCATTATAGCCCCTTGTATCCCACATGTACTTCCATTTATAAGATAATATGTCTCATCGCTTTTGAAAGCCTTAGAAGCCCTTTCTTGCGATTTTTTTATTATTCCTTCTGGCGAATGTAAATTATCAGTTCCTGGTATCTCAGTTGTGTCCATTTTATATATATTTTTAACTATATCAGAGTATCCAAGTTTGTCATAAATTTTTCCTAACTTATGACCTGGCACATGAAATGATATTAGATTAGTTTCTACGATTTCTCTTAAATGATTAATAATCTCTGTTTTCATTTTGTTCTCCTTCTAATGATTAGATCTAACCAATAATCAATATAATAAATTAATACTTATTTAATATGTATTATATTTATCAATTAATTTTCGTATATAAATACAAATAAAGTCGTTGATACTATTATAATCTATCAACGACCTTATTTATACTCATAAAAATAATTTTAATCATTATTTAATTTTAGACATAAAAAAAGATTACGTGGCTACGTCTTACTCTCCCAGGGGGTCGCCCCCCAAGTACCATCAGCGCTAAAGAGCTTAACTTCTGTGTTCGGTATGGGAACAGGTGTATCCTCTTTGCTATAATAACCACATAATCTTTATCTTTTAGAGTTAATACTCTGAAAACTGTATATCATTTAGTTAATGATTTTGGTCAAGTCCTCGACCTATTAGTATCGATAAGCTAAATACATTACTGCACTTACACCTTCGACCTATCAACCAGGTA
>NZ_JADMRK010000009.1:0-22491 GCF_015560225.1 Romboutsia sp. BSD2780061687b_171204_C1
GAGTTTGGACCGTGTCTCAGTTCCAATGTGGCCGATCACCCTCTCAGGTCGGCTACTGATCGTCGCCTTGGTAAGCCGTTACCTTACCAACTAGCTAATCAGACGCGGGTCCATCCTGTACCGCCAGAGCTTTGATAAGAAAGCCATGCGACTTTCTCATGTTATCTCGTATTAGCATACCTTTCGGTATGTTATCCGTGTGTACAGGGCAGGTTACCCACGCGTTACTCACCCGTCCGCCGCTCTTTACCGAAGTAAATCGCTCGACTTGCATGTGTTAGGCACGCCGCCAGCGTTCATCCTGAGCCAGGATCAAACTCTCAAATAAAAGTTGTTACCTGCTCAGACTATCATTATCTGAATATCTGGCTTGGTTTGTTTTCGATTCTTTTAAGAATCAGTTATATAAATTAACCTACTGTTTAATTTTCAAAGTTCTTATTTTGCCCTTTTCTTAAGGACATATATAAATATATCATCTTATAATTAAATCGTCAATACTTTTTTTATATTTTTTTATTTTAATAAAAAACTAGGTTATATCTAATAAATTACTTATTTGATATAACCTAGTTTTTACTTTTTTTCAATTTTTATTCTCATTATCACTAAAGTATTTTTGGATACCTACGTATATTGACCAAGCTATTTTTTCTTGATATTTTTCATCAGCTAATAAGTTAGCTTCTTTTTCATTAGATAAAAATCCACATTCTATTAAAACTGATGGTATTGCATTTTCTTTTAATAAATATAAGTCATCTTTAGGTTTAATTTCTCTGTTATTAGTTTTATCAACTACTCTCTTTAATTCTTCTTGTATATATTTAGATAGCTTTTTAGAGTCATCTTTTCCACCTGGATAAAATGTCTGGGCCCCATAATATTTAGAAGCACCTTTTCCACTTAATGCATTCATATGTATAGATACAAACATATCTGCATCAGATTCGTTTATTACCTTTTTTCGATTCTTTAAATTTTCATTATATTTTTGTCTAATTGTCTTGCCTTTAGCTTCTTCATACAAGCTAACATCTTCTTCTCTAGTTAATATAACAAGACCCCCACTAGATTCTAATAATTCTCTTAATTTAAGTGTAATAGATAAATTCACATCTTTTTCAGTTATACTTTTATCTTCATTCAAGGCTCCTGGATCTATCCCACCATGACCAGCATCTAGTATTATGGTTTTTTTGGTTACTGGCATATACTCCATAGACTCTTGCGATACACTTTGAATTTCAAACGAAAATACCACTACTAGTATTATAGATATAACACAAAATATTATATGTTTTATGTACTTTCTCACAATATCACCCTGTACATTTATATTAAAAAAGACTTTGGAATATTCCAAAGTCTTTGTACAAACATATAAAATAGGATATTATCTCTTTGAGAATTGTGGAGCTCTTCTTGCTGCCTTTAATCCGTATTTCTTTCTTTCCTTCATTCTAGCATCTCTAGTTAAGAATCCTTCTTTCTTTAAAGCTCCTCTTAACTCTTCATCAGCTTTTAATAAAGCTCTAGATATACCATGTCTTATAGCTCCAGCTTGTCCAGTGAATCCTCCACCTTCAACCTTTACTATAACATCGTATTTGTTTTCGTTGTTAGTTAACACTAATGGTTGCTTAACATCTCTTATTAATGTTTCATAGTTGAAGTATTCTCCAACTGGTCTTCCATTTATTACTATGTTTCCTTCACCTGCAACTAATCTAACTCTAGCAACAGAGTGCTTTCTTCTTCCTGTTCCGTAGTATTGAACGTTAGCCATGATAACTCCTCCTTTCACCCGTTAATTATTATTTAAAGTTTAAAACTTCTGGATTTTGAGCTGCATGATCATGGTTTGGTCCTGCGAATACTCTTAATCTAGTCATCATTCTGCTTCTTAATTTGTTCTTACATAACATACCACTTACTGCATGTGATACAACTTCTTCAGGCTTCTTAGCCATCATTTCTCTGTAAGTTATTTCCTTTAACCCACCTACGTATCCTGTGTGGTATCTGTACATTTTTTGATCTAATTTCTTTCCTGTTAAAACTACCTTCTCTGCGTTTACAACAACAACGAAGTCTCCTCCGTCAACGTGTGGAGTGAAAGTAACCTTGTGCTTTCCTCTTAATACTGTCGCTATTTCAGTTGCTAAACGACCTAATGTTTTTCCTTCAGCATCAACGATGTACCATTTTCTTTGTACATCAGCTGGCTTAGCTATATAACTTTTCATGTTTGTCCCTCCTTAACTTATTTTCCTATAAAAATTTTACCGTTTATGTCAAGTCCGGGGCAAGTGGACTTATTAACACACTCTAACTTATTTTAATATATGCCCCCTGGTGTGTCAAGCTAATAATCAACTTTTTTGAGAAATAATCCATGTGCTGGAGCGGTATGTCCACATTCTCCTCTATTTTTTGATTTTATTACTTCTTCAAGGTTTTTAGTTATACGACCTCTACCTATATCAACTAACGTTCCTGCTATTATTCTTACCATGTTATATAAAAATCCATTACCTTCTACTTCCATAACAATTAATCCATCTTCTTTAGTTAGTGTTATATCGTATATCGTTCTTATAGTGTCTTTAACTGAAGATCCAGAACTCATGAACCCTTTAAAATCATATTCACCAATTAGACTCTTAGCTTCTTTACACATTTTTTCGAAATCGAGATCATATTTTACATGATATGATATGTCCTTATATATAGGATTTCTATATGGACTATTGTGTATTAAATATCTATATCTCTTTTTCTTTGAACTATATCTTGAGTGAAAATCTTCATCTACCTCTATACAGTCTATTATAGATATATCTTTTGGTAACTTAGCATTTAATGCATTTGGCATTTTACTTGCAGGTATATTAGAGCTTGTTTTAAAATTGGCTACCTGACCCAAAGCATGAACTCCTGCATCAGTTCTGCCGGATCCGGTTATTTTAACTTCTTCCCTAGTTATGTCATAAATGGCTTTTTCTATTGTACCTTGTATACCTAAAGAATCAGGTTGCTTTTGCCATCCACAATAGTTTTGACCATTATACTGTATCGTAAGTTTTAAATTTCTCATAGTCTTCCTCTTTACATAAATCTAGTAGCTATAATTATAACCAAATATACAATCTGTATACCATTAGCTACATAATCTGCTTTTGTCATTATAGCTTGTTTCATTTTTGTCCTATTGTATCCACCTCTATAACATCTAGCTTCCATTGCAGCAGCAAGTTCTTCAGCTCTTCTAAATGCACTTACAAATAAAGGTACTAGTAATGGCACTAAGTTTTTAGCTCTATTTATAAGATTTTTACTTTCAAAATCTGCCCCTCTTGACATTTGAGCTTTCATTATTTTATCAGTTTCATCTAATAGAGTAGGTATAAATCTTAAAGCTATTGTCATCATCATAGCTAATTCATGTACAGGAAATCCAACCTTGTTTAATGGATTTAAAAGCCTCTCTATGCCGTCTGTTAGGTCCATAGGTGTAGTTGTTAGGGTAAGTAAAGAAGTCCCTACAACTAAGAATATAAGCCTTATAGCCATAAATATAGCTTGTTCTAAACCTTGACTTGTAATTCTTAAGAAACCAAATGACCAAATGACATCTCCTGGTAAGAAAAATACATTGATTACAAATGTAAATATTATAATCCATCTTAATGGTTTTAATCCTTTTAATATATATTTACCTGGCAATTTTGATGATTTTATAATAGCTACTAGAGCTAACAAAACAATAGCATATGGCCAGAATTTATTTATTATAAATAGAGATATCATAAAAATGAAAGTGGCTATAAGCTTAACTCTAGCATCTAGCTTGTGAATTACCGAATTTACAGGATAATACTGCCCTATAGTTATATCTTTTAACATTTCTTTTTACCTCTCATAACTCTTAATATTTCTTCCTTAGCTTCTTGTATAGTTATGATATCTTCTTTTATGTCAAATCCATTTTCTCTTAGCTTTATTGCTAACTCTAATACTTGAGGTATATCAAGACCTATTTCCTTAAGTCTTGAAGAGTTAGATTTAAACACTTCTTTAGGAGTCCCTATAAATTCTACTTTCCCTTTATTCATAACTATCAAAGTCTTTGCTAATCTAGCCATATCATCCATACTATGAGAAGATAATATTATTGTCATATTATTTTCTTTATGCAGTGTTTTTATTAAATTAAATATTTCATCCCTTCCACCTGGATCTAATCCAGCTGCAGGTTCATCTAAAATAAGTACTTCTGGTTTCATAGCTATAACTCCAGCTATTGCTACTCTTCTTTTTTGACCTCCTGATAATTCAAATGGAGATTTATCTTTAAATAATTCATAATCAAGCCCAACAGCTTCCATTGATGCTTTTACCCTACGATCAACTTCTTCAGGGTCTAAGCCTAAATTATTAGGTCCAAAAGCTATATCTTTCTCTATTGTTTCTTCAAATAATTGATATTCAGGGTATTGAAACACTACTCCTACCCTTTTTCTAACTTCTGTTAGGTTTAAGCTTGGATCTGTTATGTTAAATCCATTTATATTTATCTCTCCAGAATGAGGCTTTAATATCCCATTTAAATGCTGTATTAATGTTGATTTACCAGAACCAGTATGTCCTATTAACCCTACAAAATCTCTATCTTTAATTTCAAAACTAACATTGTCTAACGCCTTACTAGCAAAAGGCATTCCTTCGTTATATATATGAGTTAAACCTTTTATCTCTATCGACATAATTCCATCACCATCTCATCTACAGTTAATATATCTTTTTTTATATCTATACCTTCTTTATATAACATACTAGATAATTCCGTCATATAAGGAACATCTAATCCTATACCTTTTAATGTATCTATTTGACTAAATACTTCTCTTGGAGTTCCTTCTAATATTTTTTTACCTTTTTCCATAACTATAACTCTATCAGCTTCTACTGCCTCTTCCATAAAGTGAGTTATATGTAATACGGTAATATTTTCTTCTTTGTTTAACTTTTTTATAGTTTTCATTACTTCTTTTCTTCCAGATGGGTCTAACATAGCCGTTGCTTCATCAAATATTATACATTTTGGCTTCATAGCTATTATTCCTGCTATAGCTACTCTTTGTTTTTGTCCTCCTGATAATAGGTGTGGTTGTCTATCTCTTAACTCATACATACCGACACTCTTTAACGATTCTTCAACCCTATGTTTTATTTCTATAGGATCTATCCCTAGGTTTTCTGGGCCAAAAGCAACATCTTCCTCTACTATTGTAGCAACAATTTGGTTATCTGGATTTTGAAATACCATACCTGCTGTTTGCCTTATATCCCATAATTTATCTTCTTCTTTTGTATTCATTCCATCTATAAGTATATCTCCTTCAGTGGGAACCAGTATAGCATTTAAGTTCTTAGATAATGTAGACTTTCCAGAACCATTGTGACCAATTATAGCAACAAATTCACCTTCTTTTACATCTAGTGTTAATCTGTCTATTGCTTTAAAAGTGCTATCTTCTGTAATATACTCATAAGATATATTATTCACTTTTACTATATTGTTCATTTATTTACTCCTTTTCATAAGTAATTAAAGCAACTTCGTCATATATAAATAACTAATACCTTATTAGTGTTAATAAACTCTATTTTTTGAACAAAAACCATTTTGACTAGTATTATATCATAGTTCATCGCAAAAAACACAAGTACGTTTATCTTAAAATCTACTTATATCTGCCGCTAGCATACATTTTTCTTAATTTTATAATTATATGTTCAATTATATTTTATGAACTATAAATATATCTAAACAAGGATCATATTTCAAATTATACATCATAGATTTTATCTACTATTCCCCCGTAATTTTTATCCTTTGTAAGTTTGTTTTTTGCACCTAACTTTATCTGAATATAAAAATATAGCCTTTATAAACTATAGAATCTATCATAGTTTATAAAGGCTATAAAACAAACCTACAGTGGATTAAAGATATTATTTTTGTACAAATTTATATTTAAAAAAGGATTAAGCTATAAGCTTAATCCTTCACAAGAATTATACTAATTCTATAAATGCCATTTCAGCAGCGTCCCCTCTTCTTGGACCCTTCTTTATTATTCTTGTGTATCCACCGTTTCTCTCAGCATATTTTGGAGCTATTTCAGTGAATAAGTTGTTTACTACAGTTTCATCTATAACATAAGCTAAAACTTGTCTTCTAGCATGAAGATCTCCTCTTTTAGCAAGAGTTATCATCTTTTCTGCCATTCTTCTAGTTTCCTTAGCTCTAGTAACAGTAGTTTCTATTCTTCCATTTCTTAGTAAATCAGTTACTAAGTTTCTTAACATAAGGTTTCTGTGAGCTGTCTCACGTCCTAATTTACGGTAAGTAGCCATGATATCCCTCCTTCACTAACTATTCTTCGCTTGGTTTTAGACCTAATCCAAGTTCTTCTAACTTTTGGATTACTTCTTCTAAAGATTTTTTCCCTAGATTTCTAACCTTCATCATATCGTCCTCAGACTTATTAGCTAATTCTTCAACTGTGTTTATTCCCGCTCTCTTTAAACAGTTGTAAGATCTAACTGATAAATCTAATTCTTCTATAGTCATTTCAAGAACTTTTTCTTTTTGGTCTTCTTCTTTTTCTACCATTATCTCAACATTGCTTACATGCTCTGTTAAGTCTATGAATAGATTTAAATGTTCAACTAAAACTTTAGCTGCAAGAGATATTCCCTCTTGAGGGTTTATGCTTCCATTAGTCCAAACTTCTAGTGTTAATTTGTCATAGTCTGACTTTTGACCTACTCTTGTATTTTCAACATGGTAGCTCACTTTTTCAATAGGAGTATAGATTGAATCTACAGGTAAAACTCCTATAGGCATATGCTCTGTCTTGTTTTCTTCAGCAGAAACATAACCTCTACCTTTATCTATCATTATTTCCATATTTAACTTAGCATTGTCATCTAATGTTGCTATTTTTAAATCTTTGCTTAATACTTCAACATCAGAAGGACATATTATATCAGCACCAGTTATAGTACATGGACCCTCAGCCTCTATTTTAAGAGTTCTGCTTCCTTCACCATCTATAGTAGCTGAAAGTTCTTTTAATGCTAATATTATTTCAGTAACATCTTCTTTAACACCAGCAACAGTTGAGAATTCATGAAGAACTCCATCTATTTTTATAGCATTAACTGCTACACCTGGTAAAGATGATAATAATATTCTTCTTAAAGCATTACCTACAGTTATGCCATAGCCTCTTTCAAGAGGCTCTATGACAAACTTTCCATATCTATAATCTTCGCTAAGCTCTATTATATCTACTTTTGGTTTTTCTATTTCTATCATGGACAAAACCCTCCTTTAAATTTATTAATCCACTGAGGGTAAACAAAATCTCAAAAATAAATTTTAAAATATATTTATTACTTAGAGTAAAGCTCTATTATTAAGTGCTCTGCTATTTCAAGATCTATATCTTCTCTTGATGGGTTAGCAACAACTTTAGCGCTCATTTCGTCTAAGTTAGTTTCTAACCACTTAGGAGCTATTCTTGTATTGTTTTCTACTAAAGCTTTGAATTTAGCAGATGATTTTGATCTTTCTTTAACTGTTATAACGTCACCTGGCTTAACTGTTATAGAAGCTATATCAGCCTTGTGTCCGTTTAATAAGAAGTGACCGTGTCCTACTAATTGTCTAGCTTCTTTTCTAGATGAAGCTAATCCCATTCTGTAAACAACATTGTCTAATCTTCTTTCTAATAAGCTTAATAAGTTTTCCCCTGTTATACCAGCCATTTTTTCAGCACGCTCGTATAGGTTTCTGAATTGAGTTTCTAAAACTCCGTATATTCTCTTAACTTTTTGCTTTTCTCTTAATTGTAATCCATAGTTAGAAACTTTCTTTCTTCCTTGTCCATGTTGTCCTGGAGCATAGTTTCTCTTAACTATAGCACATTTATCAGTATAACATCTGTCACCTTTAAGGAATAATTTCATTCCTTCTCTACGACATTGTCTGCATGATGCACCTGTGTATCTTGCCATGTCTTTACACCTCCTAATTTACTTGTTTATATAATTACACTCTTCTTCTCTTTGGTGGTCTACATCCATTGTGAGGGATTGGAGTAACGTCCTTTATCATAGTTACTTCTAATCCAGTAGCTTGTAATGCTCTTATAGCAGCTTCTCTTCCTGAACCTGGCCCCTTTACGAATACTTCAACAGTTTTTAAACCGTGTTCCATTGCAGCTTTAGCAGCAGTTTCAGCAGCCATTTGAGATGCGAAAGGAGTCGCTTTTCTTGATCCTTTGAATCCTAATTGTCCTGAAGATGCAGCTGATATAGCGTTCCCATGAACATCAGTTAAAGTTATTATTGTATTGTTGAAAGTAGATTGTATATGAGCTTGCCCACGTTCTATATTTTTACGCTCTTTTCTTCTTACACGTGTAACTTTCTTTTGCTTAGCCATTGTTTTCCCTCCTATCTAGTTTTTATTTATTACTTCTTCTTCTTACGAGATACAGTTTTTCTAGGACCTTTTCTAGTTCTAGCGTTAGTCTTAGTTCTTTGTCCTCTTAGTGGAAGACCTTTAGCATGTCTCATACCTCTGTAACATTTTATATCTCTTAATCTCTTTATATTTAAAGCGATTTCTCTTCTTAAGTCACCTTCAACTAAGAAATCATTATCTATTATCTTTCTTAATTCGTTAACTTGCTCTTCTGATAAGTCTTTTATTCTTACGTTAGGATCTATGTCAGCTTTAGCTAATATTTCGTTAGCAGTTGCCTTACCTATACCGTATATATAAGTTAAGCCTATTTCCGCTCTTTTTTCTCTAGGTAAATCTACCCCAGCTATTCTTGCCATTAGTTCGCACCTCCTACACTTAATTTTTTCGATTCTAAACTTGTGTTAATTCATGTTAAATCCGAAACAGATTTCAACGATTTTAAAGTTTAATTGCTAATATCACAATTAAATATTATACTACAAAATTTTACAAATTACTAGTATAATTTATTATCCTTGCTTTTGCTTGTGCTTTGGATTTTCACAGATAACCATTACTTTACCTTTTCTTTTTATAACCTTGCACTTTTCGCATATTGGTTTTACTGATGGTCTTACTTTCATTGTTAATCCCTCCTTAGACTAATATTAAAATAGTCTACTTCTTACGCCAAGTGATTCTTCCTCTTGTAAGGTCATATGGAGAAAGCTCAACATTCACCTTATCACCTTCAAGGATTCTTATGAAGTTCATTCTTAGCTTTCCAGATAAGTGACATAATACTTCATGTCCATTTTCTAATTTTACTTTAAACATAGCATTAGGTAAGTTTTCTGTAACTGTACCTTCTAGTTCTATAACATCTTTTTTGGCCATTAACTAACCAAACCTCCATTTCAATAAGTTAAATCCTTTGATCTAACTTAGTAAGTTGAGCTCTTAAAAAAGCATCTGTATTATTCTGCTTAGATATAATCATTTGTTTTGCTTCTTCGCTAATAAAGTCATATATCTTTAAGTGCTTAACTTTTTTTAGCTTAGGCTTACCAAGTTTTCTTGTCTTACCATCAGATATTAAAACATATTCATGGTCAACTACTTCTACTATAAAAAATAGTCTTCCTTGTTCTCTACCTGATAAAGCTTTTACAACTTGACCTATACTTAGCTTATTTAATAGCATTTATTCACCTACTTTATGATTAAAGTGCTGATAATATCAGCGGCTCATCTTCAGTGATTGCTATTGTATGCTCATAATGAGCTGATTTTTTGCCATCTATTGTGACAATTGTCCAGTCATCTGCTAATGTTTTAACGTGATATTTACCAGCGTTAACCATTGGCTCTACAGCTAAGACCATTCCTTCTAAAAGTCTTGGACCTTTACCTGCTGGACCATAGTTAGGTATTTGAGGATCTTCATGAAGTTCAGTTCCAACTCCATGACCAACTAAATCTCTAACTACTGAAAAACCATGTTTTTCAACGTGTGCTTGTACTGCGTGTGAGATATCAGATAATCTATATCCTAGTTTAGCAAATTTTAAACCTTCATAGAAGCTTTCTTTTGTTACTTCTATTAATTTCCTATCTTCTTCAGATATTATTCCTACCCCATGAGTTTTCGCAGAGTCTGAATGATATCCTTTATAATAGGCACCTACATCTAAACTTATAATGTCGCCTTCTTTTAAAATTCTGTTAGCATTTGGTATACCATGAACTACCTCTTCATTTATAGAAGCACATATAGATCCTGGGAAACCTCCATAACCTTTAAAAGATGGAATTGCATTATATTTTCTTATATTCTCTTCAGCTATTTTATCTAACTCTAGTGTAGATATTCCCGGAATAACAGCTGATTTCAATATCTCATGAGTTTCAGCGACAATTTTGCCCGCCTCTCTCATAAGTTCTATTTCTTTTTTAGATTTTAATGTAATCATTATTTTTCACTTCCTAAAGCGTTTACTATATCTTCAAATACCTTATCTATAGATTGTTGCCCATCTATGTTAGCTATTATACCTTGTTTGCTATAATAGTCAACTAATGGTCTAGTTTCATCTAAGTAAACTTGTATTCTCTTTGATACAGTTTCTTCTGTGTCATCTGCTCTTTGGTATAATTCACCTTGGCATACATCACATACTCCTTCAACTTTAGGAGGATTAAACTTAACATGATACGTAGCACCGCAAGATTTACATATTCTTCTTCCTACAGCTCTACCAACTAATATTTCCTTATCAACTTCGATATTAACTACCTTGTCTAAAGCTATATTAGTTTTATTTAAGAACGTATCTAAATGTTGAGCTTGAGCAACATTTCTTGGGAATCCATCTAACATAAATCCATTCTTACAGTCATCTTGAGATACTCTGTCTGTAACTAAACCTACAGTTAACTCATCTGGAACTAATAATCCTTGATCTATATATTCTTTAGCTTTCTTTCCAAGCTCTGTTCCTTCTTTTATGTTCTTTCTGAATATATCACCTGTTGATATATGAGGTATATTGTATTTTTCAACAATACCTGCTGCCTGAGTACCTTTACCAGCACCAGGAGGTCCAAGTAATATTATTCTCATACTATCATCTCCAATTTATTTTAAGAAACCTTGGTATGTTCTCATAACCAGATTTGATTCTAACTGTCTCTTAAGTTCTAATGCAACACCAACAACTATTAGTAAAGATGTACCTACTAGTGTTATTTGAAGTTTCATAAAGAACATTATTATAGCAGATACCATAACGATACAAGCTAAGAATAAAGCTCCAGCTAGAGTGAGTCTTGATAATATTCTATTTAAATAATCTATTGTAGGTTGTCCTGGTCTAATACCTGGTATAAACCCACCGTTATTTTTCATATTATTTGCTATATCTTCTGTATTAAATGATACAGTAGTATAGAAATAAGAGAAGAATACTATCAGCAGAACTTCAAGCGCTCTATAAATCCAAACTCCTGGAGATTGTACTGGATTTAAATATGTTTGCACAAAAGCTTGAGCATCTGCACCCATAAACATTGCTAAAGTTTGAGGGAATGCTAAAAGTGAACTAGCGAAAATTACTGGTATAACTCCCGATTGATTAACTTTCATAGGTATATGAGAACTTTGTCCTCCATACATCTTTCTTCCAACAACTCTTTTTGCATATTGTACTGGGATTTTTCTTGTGGCTTCTTGTATATATGTGACTGCAGTTATTGTTAAAAGTATTACTACTGCTAACAGAGCTACTGCCCATATAGCTATTTTGCCACTTTTTACTAAGTTTACAGTTGATATAACATCTACTGGTATTCTTGAGATAATACCTATAAATATTATAATAGAACTTCCATTACCTAATCCTTTTTCAGTAATTTTGTCCCCTATCCACATTAGAAGCATACTTGCTGATACTAATGTCAATATAACTGTTATAATAAAGAATGCATTATCACTTTTTAAAGCTCCTCTTACAATACCTAGCGTTATCGCTATAGCTTGAACAAAAGCTAATGCTAATGCAATGTACTTAGTATATTTATTAATCTTTTTCTTTCCTTCTTCACCAGACTTTTGAAGTTCTTCCAAACTTTCAAAACCTACAGTTAGAAGTTGTATTATGATAGATGCTGTGATATATGGTCCTACACCTAATGCAAATAGTGTAAAGTTACTAAATGCACCTCCAGTGAACAGATTATATAGGGAAAGAAGACCATTTGAGTCAACCATTCCCTTTATAATACTTGTATCAACTCCAGGAACAGGTATAGCTGCACCTATCCTAAATACTACAATCATCATCAAAGTATATAATATTTTTCTTCTTACATCTTTAAGCTTCCAAGCTTGTTTTAAGTTTGACAGCACGATATCACCCCGCCTATTCGGCTAAGAGCAGCAGATTAGATTAAACTAATTCTGCCTTTCCTCCAGCTTTTTCTATTTTTTCTTGAGCTGAAGCAGTAAACTTAGCAGCCTTAACTGTTAACGCCTTTTCTAAGTTTCCTTCACCTAAGATCTTTATGCCGTCTTTTTCTATTTTGCTTATAACTCTAGCAGCCTTTAAAACTTCAGCAGTTATTTCAGTTCCGTTTTCGAATCTGTTTAAAGCAGCTACATTAACTTCTGTATAAACTTTCTTGAATATGTTGTTGAATCCTCTCTTAGGAAGTCTTCTAGCAAGTGGCATTTGTCCACCTTCGAATCCAACTCTAACTCCACCACCTGAACGAGACCATTGTCCTTTTTGTCCACGTCCTGCAGTCTTACCTTGTCCAGTAGCAGTACCTCTACCTAATCTTTTCTTAGCTCTTACTGCACCTTCAGCAGGTTTTAACTCATGTAACTTCATGGATTGCACCTCCTTATTCGTCTTATCTATTTATTACTCAGCTATTTCAGTTACTTCTACTAAGTGACTAACCTTAGCTATCATCCCTCTTATTTGGGCATTATCTTCTTTAACAACTACTTGTTCTCTTTTTCTTAATCCTAACGCTTCTACGTTTTTCTTTTGGTTAGGAGTAGTTCCTATTATACTTCTAACTAATTTTATTTGTAATTTAGCCATTTCTTACTACCTCCTTACCCTAGAAGGTCCTCAACTTTTTTACCTCTTAATTTAGCTATATCTTCAGCTCTCTTAAGAGATTTAAGTCCTTCTATTGTAGCATTTACCATGTTTCTTGGGTTGTTAGTTCCTAAAGATTTAGCTCTAACATCTGTTAAACCAGCTAACTCAAGTACGGCTCTAGCAGGTCCCCCAGCTATAACTCCTGTACCTTGCTTAGCAGGCATTACTAATATTTTACCAGCACCGAAGTGTCCGTGAACTTCGTGAGGTATAGTTGTACCAACTATAGGTACATTTATAAGATTCTTCTTAGCATCTTCTACTGCTTTCTTTATAGCATCTGGTACTTCCATCGCTTTACCAGTACCTATACCAACGTGTCCGTTTTCATCTCCAACTACTACTAACGCTGCAAATCTGAAGTTTCTACCACCTTTTACAACTTTAGTAACACGTCTAACTTCAACAACTTTTTCTTTTAAGTCAAGTTGTCTGGCATCTATAATCTTACGACGCATGTGCATTTCCCTCCTTTGTTTCTCTTATTAGAACTTAAGTCCAGCTTCTCTAGCAGCTTCTGCTAATACTTGAACTCTTCCGTGATATAAGTATCCACCTCTGTCGAATACAACTTCAGTGATTCCTTTTTCTACAGCTTTCTTAGCCACTAATTCTCCGACCATTTTAGCTGCTTCTTTATTTCCTGTATGACTAACAGCTCCTTTAACGTCTGCGTCTAATGAAGATGCAGATACTAAAGTAACTCTGTTTGTATCATCTATTATTTGAGCGTATATGTTATTAGAACTTCTGAATACACATAATCTTGGTCTTTGAGTAGTTCCAGTTATTTTTCTACGAACTCTCTTATGTCTTTGAAGTCTGTTTGCATTTTTATCAGCTTTCTTTATCACCAGGCTCACTCCTTTCTAGCGTTTAAGTTTGGTATTTATTACTTCTTACCAGTTTTACCTTCTTTACGTCTTACTACTTCACCAGCGTATCTTATACCTTTACCTTTGTATGGCTCTGGCTTTCTCCAGTCTCTTATCTTAGCAGCGTAGTTTCCTACTAATTGCTTATCTATACCTTTAACTGTTAACTCAGTTTGGTTTGGAACTTCAACTGTTATTCCTTCTGGATCTTCCATTTCTACCGGATGAGAGAATCCTAAACTCATAACTAATTTCTTTCCTTGCTTTTGAGCTCTGTATCCAACACCTACTAATTCTAATTTCTTTTCGAAACCGTTAGTAACACCTACTACCATGTTATCTATTAAAGTTCTAGTTAACCCGTGTAGTGCTCTGTGTTGCTTGTTGTTAGTTGGTCTTTCAACAGTTATAGTATTTTCCTCTTGCTTTATAGTTAAAGCAGCATCAAATTGCTTGCTTAATGTACCTTTTGGTCCTTTTACAGTAACTAAGTTTCCTTCAGCTATAGTAACTTCAACACCTGCTGGTACAGTTATTGGTTTAACACCTATTCTTGACATAATCGCACCTCCTTACATCTTTCGTCTATATTACCAAACGTAGCAGATTACTTCTCCACCAACATTTTCTTTTCTAGCTTGCTTATCAGTTAATATTCCTTTAGAAGTAGATATTACTGATATTCCTAAACCGTTTAATACTCTTGGTATTTCGTGCTTAGAAGCGTAAACTCTCATACCAGGCTTAGATATTCTCTTTAATCCTGATATAACTCTTTCTCCTGTTTGTCCGTACTTTAATTGTATTCTTATTATTCCTTGCTTTCCATCTTCTATTACATCGTATCCTCTAACGAATCCTTCTTCTAATAGTATTCTAGCTAATTCTTTCTTTATATTAGAAGCTGGAACATCAACAGTCTCATGTTTAACTACGTTAGCATTTCTTATACGAGTAAGCATATCTGCTATTGGATCTGTCATTGTCATATTGAAACCCTCCTTCCATTTATATCAAAGTTTTACCAACTTGCTTTTCTAACACCAGGTATTTGACCCTTGTAAGCTAATTCTCTAAAGCATATACGGCATATTCCGAACTTTCTAAGTACTGAATGTGGTCTACCGCATATAGTACATCTAGTGTATTCTCTAGTAGCGTACTTTTGTTTTCTTTGTTGTTTTACAACCATCGCTTTTCTAGCCACTGGAATCCCTCCTTCTTTTCTTAGCTTAGAAAATTGCCTTTTCTAAGCTTACTTAGAAAATGGCATTCCTAATAATTTTAATAATTCACGTGCTTCTTCGTCAGTTTTCGCAGTAGTAACAAATATTATATCCATTCCTCTTACTTTGTCTACCTTATCGTATTCTATTTCAGGGAATATTAATTGTTCTTTAACACCTAAAGCGTAGTTACCTCTACCATCGAATGCGTTAGCGTTAACTCCTCTGAAGTCTCTAACTCTTGGTAAAGATACAGATACTAACTTGTCCATGAAGTAGTACATTTTGTCAGCTCTTAATGTAACTTTTGCACCTATTGGCATCCCTTCTCTTAATTTGAAGTTCGCAACAGATTTTCTTGCTCTAGTTATAACTGGCTTTTGACCAGATATCATTTCCATTTCTTCTACTGCTTTTTCTAATCCTTTTGGATTTTCTCTAGCATCTCCTATACCCATGTTGATAACTATTTTCTCTAACTTAGGTATTTCCATAACATTCTTATATCCGAATTTCTCCATTAAAGCAGGAGCAACTTCTTTCATGTATTTTTCTTGTAATCTAGAAGCCATTTAAGGTCCCTCCTTTCAAGCTAAATTATATTTCTTTTCCGCTCTTTACTGATACTCTTACTTTTTTTCCATCCTTCATTTCAAATCTAACTCTTGTACCTTTTCCTGTTTCAGGATCTACTGGCATTACGTTAGATATGTGTATTGAAGCTTCTTTGTTTACTATTCCACCTTGTGGGTTTATAGCAGTTGGTTTTTGGTGCTTAGTTATTACGTTTACACCTTCAACTAATACTCTGTTAGCCTTAGGGAATACTTTAGTAACTGTACCTTTTTTACCCTTATCTTTACCTGCTATAACTACAACAGTGTCACCTTTTTTAACACGCATCATGTCCTATTGCACCTCCTTATTATAGTACTTCTGGAGCAAGAGAAACTATTTTCATAAAGTCATTATCTCTTAACTCTCTAGCAACAGGCCCGAATATACGAGTTCCTACTGGAGTTTTATCGTCTTTTATTATAACTGCAGCATTTTCGTCGAAAGATATATAACTTCCGTCTTTACGTCTCACGCCTTGCTTAGTTCTTACTATAACAGCTTTAACAACTTTACCTTTTTTTACAACTCCACCAGGTGTTGCACTTTTAACAGTAGCAACTATTACGTCGCCTATGTTACCATATCTTCTTTTACTTCCGCCTAGTACACGTATGCATAGTATTTCTTTAGCACCAGAGTTATCCGCAACTCTTAAACGTGTTTCTTGTTGTATCATATCGTAATCCCTCCTTTACCAATAAACTACTTAACTTTTTCAACAACTTCAACTAATCTGAATCTCTTATCCTTTGATAAAGGTCTAGTTTCCATTATTTTAACTTTATCTCCGATTCTACAAACATTTTGTTCATCGTGAGCTTTGAATTTTTTAGTTCTCTTAACTGGCTTGTTGTATAATGGGTGACGTACGAAGTCTTCAACAGCAACAACTATTGTTTTGTCCATTTTGTCACTTACAACACGGCCTATTCTAACTTTTCTTCTTCCTCTTTCCATGGTTAAAAAGCCTCCTTTCCAAATTAAGCTCTAGTTTCGTTTAACTTTCTTTCAGCAAGTATAGTTTTAACTCTAGCTATATCTTTCTTAACGAATTTTATTCTTGCTGTGTTTTCTAATTGACCAGTAGCTAATTGGAATCTTAAGCTAAATAATTCACTTTTGAAGTCATTTAATCTATTCATTAGCTCTTCGCTTGTTAAATCTCTTAATTCTTTAGCTTTCATCCTATTCACCACCTTTTACTTCTAAATCTTCACGCTTTACAAACTTACATTTTACAGGAAGTTTGTGCATAGCAAGTCTCATTGCTTCTCTAGCTTTTTCTTCAGAAACACCTGCTAATTCGAACATAACTCTTCCTGGCTTAACAACTGCTACCCAGTATTCTGGTGAACCTTTACCGGCACCCATACGAGTTTCAGCAGGTTTTCTTGTTACTGGTTTATGTGGGAATATTTTTATCCAAACTTTTCCCCCTCTTTTTATAGATCTAGTCATAGCGATTCTGGCAGCTTCTATTTGGTTAGAAGTTATCCAAGAAGCTTCTAAAGCAACTAGTCCGAACTCACCGTAAGTAACTTTGTTACCCTTGTGAGCTTTTCCAGCCATACTTCCTCTATGAACTCTACGACGCTTTACTCTTTTTGGCATTAACATGAGTATTTCCTCCTTCCTCGAACCTTTTTAATATTAGTTATCTTTCTTTTCAGTTCTTTGAGGTCTTGATCCTTGAGGTCTTTGTCCTTGAGGTCTTTGTCCTCTGTTGTTTCCTCTATCATTCCCTCTTCTATCGTTTCTTCTGTTATCTCTTCTATCGTTTCTCTTGTTGTTTCTTCTGTTGTCTCTTCTATCTTCTCTTGGGTTTACACCGTTTCTAGTTGGAAGAACTTCTCCGTTACATATCCAAACTTTTATACCAGTTTTCCCGTAAGTAGTGTTAGCTTCAGCGAAACCGTAATCTATATCAGCTCTTAATGTTTGAAGAGGTACATTTCCTTCACTGTATCCTTCAGTTCTAGCCATTTCAGCTCCACCTAATCTTCCTGAAGCAGAAACTTTTATACCTTTAACTCCAGACTTCATAGCTCTTTGTATAGCTTGTTTCATAGCTCTTCTGAAAGCAACCCTTCTTTCTATAGCTAATGCTATATTTTCTGCCACTAATTGAGCATCTTTATCTGGGTTTCTAACTTCAACTATGTTAACTATAACAGTCTTCTTAGTCATTTTTTCTAATTCAGCTTTTAAAGCTTCTATACCAGCACCAGCTTTTCCTATAACTACACCTGGCTTAGCAACGTGTAAGTCTATCTTAACCTTGTTTGCTGATCTTTCTATTTCTATCTTCGCAACTCCTGAAGAATATAATCTATTCTTTAAGAATTTACGTATATTATGGTCTTCTAATAATAAATTTCCGAACTCTTTTTTATCTGCGAACCATCTTGAGTCCCAATCTTTTATAACACCGACTCTTAGTCCGTGTGGATTAACCTTTTGACCCATTACTTTCCCTCCTATCTATTTATTATTTTCTTTCCTTAAGAACAACCTCTATGTGAGAAGTTCTTTTTCTTATCATTGTTGCACGTCCCATAGCTCTAGGCATGAATCTCTTCATTGTTGGTCCTTGGTTTGCAACTATTGATGCAACGTATAAATTTTCAACGTTCATCTCATGGTTATTTTCAGCGTTTGCCTTAGCAGACTTAACAACCTTAGCTATTATATCAGCTGCTCCTCTTGGAGTGAACTTTAATATTGCTAACGCTTCGTCTACATTTTTTCCTCTAACAAGGCTGCAGATTTGTCCTGCTTTTCTTGGTGATACACGTACATATTTAGCAGTAGCTTTTGCTTCCATTTGCTATTCCTCCTTCCTTAGCGAAAAATTAATTATTTTCTCTTATTAGATTTTTCGTCGTCCTTGTGTCCTTTGAAAGTTCTTGTAGGAACGAATTCTCCTAACTTGTGTCCAACCATGTCTTCTGTTATAAATACAGGTACATGTCTTCTTCCATCATGAACAGCTATAGTATGTTCTACCATTTGAGGGAATATAGTTGAACTTCTTGACCAAGTTTTTATAACTTCTTTATTTCCACTAGCGTTCATAGCCTCTATTTTCTTTAAAAGTCTCGCATGTACGAAAGGTCCTTTTTTAGTTGATCTTGACATTTAAACTCCTCCTTTCCGAGCAAAAGTAAATCTATTACTTAGTTCTTCTTGATACTATTAACTTATCAGAAGCTTTGTTTTTCTTTCTAGTTTTGTATCCAAGAGCTGGTTTACCCCATGGAGTAACTGGTGAAGGTCTACCTATTGAAGTTCTACCTTCCCCACCACCGTGTGGATGGTCACAAGGGTTCATTACAGAACCTCTAACTGTAGGTCTTATACCCATATGTCTCTTTCTACCTGCTTTACCTATAACAACGTTACCGTGTTCTATGTTACCAACTTGTCCTATAGTAGCTTTACACTCTATAGAAACGAATCTCATTTCTCCTGATGGTAATCTTAATAAAGCTTTCTTTCCTTCTTTAGCCATTAATTGAGCAGAAACTCCAGCAGATCTTACTAATTGAGCTCCTTTTCCTGGCTTTAATTCTATGTTGTGTATTACAGTACCTACTGGCATGTCCTTTAATGCTAATGCATTTCCTGGCTTTATGTCAGCTGTTGGTCCTGATAATAATGTATCTCCAACATTTATTCCAACAGGTGCTAATATATATCTCTTTTCACCATCTGCATAGTGTAATAAAGCTATGTTAGCTGTTCTGTTTGGATCGTATTCAACAGTAGCAACCTTTGCAGGTACTCCGTCTTTATTTCTTTTGAAATCTATTATTCTATATTTTCTTCTGTTTCCTCCACCTCTGTGACGAACAGTTATTTTACCGTGAGCATTTCTACCAGAGTTCTTCTTTAATGAAACTAAAAGAGATTTTTCTGGTTCATTGCAAGTTATCTCATCAGAAACTAAAACTGTCATTTGTCTTAAGGCAGGAGAAGTTGGTTTAAACTTTTTTATAGCCATCTGTTTTCCCTCCTTCGTTTACTAGGGTTAAATTACATACCTTGGAAGAATTCTATTTCTTTGCTATCAGCAGCTAATTTAACTACTGCTTTCTTGAAGCTTGCAGTTCTTCCTTCGTATCTACCCATTCTCTTAACTTTTCCATCGTAGTTTAATGTGTTAACTTTTTCAACATTAACTCCGAATATAGCTTCTACAGCTTTCTTTATTTCAGTTTTGTTTGCACTCTTAGCAACAACAAAAGTGTATTTCTTTCCAACCATCTCAGTCATACTTTGTTCAGTAACAACTGGCTTTATTATTATATCATGTGGATTAGTCATTATGCGTACACCTCCTCCACTTTTTTAACAGCGTCTGTAGTTATTATGAATGAATCATACTTTAATATATCGTAAACATTTATAGTGTTAACTGTAGCAGTTGCAACACCTTCTATGTTTCTAGCTGATCTTATTACGTTTTCGTTGTTTTCAGCAGTTACTACTAAAGCTTTCTTAGCAGCGTTTATGTTCTTTAATATAGCAGCGAATTCTTTAGTCTTAGGAGCTTCCATTGTTAAAGCATCTAATACTATCATTTCACCATTTTGAACTTTTGAAGATAAAGCAGATTTCATAGCTAATCTTCTAACTTTCTTAGGTAAAGTATATCTGTAATCTCTTGGCTTAGGTGCAAAAGCAACTCCTCCGCCAACCCATTGTACAGCTCTTATAGAACCTTGTCTAGCTCTACCTGTTCCTTTTTGTTTCCAAGGTTTTCTTCCGCCACCTCTAACTTCTGCTCTAGTTTTAGCAGATTGAGTACCTTGTCTCTTGTTTGCTAATTGATTTTTAACAACTTCATATAAAACGTGTTCGTTAACTTCTACGTTGAATATAGCATCAGCTAATTCTATTTCCCCAACGTTTTGTCCAGTTATATTTAATACATTTAATTTTGGCATTGTGCTTCCTCCTTTCTTAGGTTAGTTATTATTTAGAAGCTTTAACAGCTTCCTTTATAGTTACTACTGAACCTTTAGCTCCTGGTATAGCACCCTTAACTAATATAAGGTTCTTATCAGCATCTACTTTAACAACTTCTAAGTTTTGTATAGTAACTTTAACGCTACCCATGTGTCCAGCTAATTTTTTGTTTTTGAAAACTCTACCTGGGAAAGAACATGCTCCCATTGAACCTGGTCTTCTGTGGTATCTAGAACCGTGAGATTCAGGACCTCTAGATTGTCCATGTCTCTTTATAGGACCTTGGAATCCCTTACCTTTACTTGTTCCAGTTACATCTATTTTTTCACCTGCAGCGAATAAATCAGCCTTTATTTCTTGTCCAACTGAGTATTCTTCTGTAGATTCTACTCTGAATTCTTTTAAGTGTTTCTTTAATACATTAGCAGCAGCTAAATGACCTTTTTGAGGCTTGTTTAAAGATTTTTCTTTAGCATCTTCAAAACCAACTTGAACTGCGTTGTATCCATCTTTTTCAGTTGTTTTAACTTGAGTTACAACTACTGGTCCTGCCTCAACCACTGTTACTGGTACTACTATACCTTCTTCAGTGAATATTTGAGTCATTCCAACTTTTCTTCCTAATATTCCTTTCATATTAGCACCTCCTATAATCTTACAGCGGATTATACTATTGTATAATCATTCTAAGATAGTTACCTTATAGGATAAGTATCTTAGGTTGCTATTATAACTTTATTTCTATATCAACACCAGCTGGTAAGTCTAATCTCATTAATGAGTCAACTGTCTTAGGTGTTGGGTTAGCTATGTCTATTAATCTCTTGTGAGTTCTTATTTCGAATTGCTCTCTAGAGTCTTTGTACTTATGAACAGCTCTTAATATAGTTACTACTTGCTTTTCTGTTGGTAGTGGCACAGGTCCTGAAACTTGTGATCCAGCTTTCTTAGCAGTTTCAACTATTTTAGCAGCTGAAAAATCTAATAATTTGTGATCATATGACTTTAATCTTATTCTTATTTGTTCATTTTTAGCCATTGTATTTTCCCTCCTTTATCGCACGTTATCTTTTAGTTACGCACGACTTATGCCGATACACACTTCCGGGTGTGTTGTGTTTTTTCACTCGACAGTCGGTCGCCCTTAACTAAGATTTAGTTTATATTTTCGTATCTCTCAAGCACACTATTATATTTTAAATCATTTTTTACTATTTTTCAAGTTTTTTTTATAATTTTACAAAGTTTATTTTTTTATGTAAAACTTAGGAACAAACTCGATTTGTGTCCTTTTCCAAGGCACTCATTTAGTATATAAAATTTTGTCTCCATTGTCAAATAAATATAACTAGCATTTTATCACTTTATTTCATTTTTATTACTTATATCAAAAAAGAGGGAGCAAGCTCCCCCTTTATATATAGATTAATCACTTAAGAAAAGATTACTCTATTATAGAAGCAACAACACCTGATGCTACTGTTCTTCCACCTTCTCTTATTGCGAATCTTAATCCTTCTTCTATTGCTATTGAGTTTATTAACTCTATAGTCATTTGTATGTTATCTCCAGGCATAACC
>NZ_JADMRK010000009.1:22583-63194 GCF_015560225.1 Romboutsia sp. BSD2780061687b_171204_C1
TTATTGCGAATCTTAATCCTTCTTCTATTGCTATTGAGTTTATTAACTCTATAGTCATTTGTATGTTATCTCCAGGCATAACCATTTCTGTACCTTCTGGTAACTTACAAGTTCCTGTTACGTCAGTTGTTCTGAAGTAGAATTGTGGTCTGTATCCATCGAAGAATGGAGTATGTCTTCCACCTTCTTCTTTTTTAAGAACGTATACTTCTGCATTGAACTTAGTGTGAGGCTTAACTGTTCCTGGCTTAGCCATAACTTGTCCTCTTTCTATTTCATTTCTTTGTACACCTCTTATTAATGCTCCTATGTTATCTCCAGCTTGTGCTTGGTCTAATAACTTTCTGAACATTTCTACTCCTGTTACTACAACTTTTCTTGGCTCGTCAGCAAGTCCTACTATTTCAACTTCGTCTTGAACCTTTAATACTCCTCTTTCAACTCTACCTGTAGCAACTGTTCCTCTACCTGTTATAGAGAATACGTCTTCTACTGGCATTAAGAAGTCTTTGTCAACGTCTCTTTCTGGAGCTGGTATATATTCATCTATTTGCTCGAATAATTCAACTATTTTGTCTCCCCACTCTGAAGAAGAATCTTGTAATGCCATTAAAGCAGATCCTCTTACTATTGGAGTGTCATCTCCTGGGAATTCGTACTCATTTAATAAGTCTCTAACTTCCATTTCAACTAACTCTAATAATTCTTCGTCGTCTACCATATCACACTTGTTTAAGAATACTACTATGTATGGTACACCAACTTGTCTTGATAATAATATATGCTCTCTTGTTTGAGGCATTGGTCCATCAGTTGCTGAACAAACTAATATAGCACCATCCATTTGAGCTGCTCCTGTTATCATGTTCTTAACGTAGTCAGCATGTCCTGGACAGTCAACGTGTGCGTAGTGTCTGTTTGGAGTTTCGTATTCAACGTGAGCAGTTGATATTGTGATTCCTCTTTCTCTTTCTTCTGGAGCTTTATCTATGTTAGCGAAATCTACTGCTTCTCCTAATTGATATCTATCGAATAAAGTTTTTGTTATTGCAGCTGTTAATGTAGTTTTACCGTGGTCAACGTGTCCTATAGTTCCTATATTAACGTGCGGCTTATTTCTTTCAAATTTAGCTTTAGCCATTTTGAAATACCTCCCTATATATATTTTATGTAAGACGAGGTAACCTCGTCTTACTTATTATACTTATTTTTAAAAAAATTATTATTTTCCTTCAGCTATTTTCTTAGCAACTGAAGCTGGAACTTGCTCGTAGTGGTCGAATATCATTGTGTATGTTGCACGACCTTGAGTAGATGATCTTAACTCAGTAGAGTATCCAAACATTTCTGAAAGTGGAACGAATGCATTTATAACTTGTGCACCAGATCTAGCTTCCATACCTTGTATTAAACCTCTCTTAGAGTTTAATCCACCCATAACATCTCCCATGTACTCTTCTGGAGTAACAACTTCAACTTTGAAGTAAGGCTCAAGTAATACTGCATTACCTTTCTTCATAGCTTCCTTCATAGCCATAGAACCAGCCATCTTGAATGCCATTTCTGATGAATCGACTTCATGGTAAGAACCATCGTATAATTCAACAGCAACGTCAACAACTGGGTATCCAGCAACTATACCAGATTGCATTGCACCTTGTATACCTGCATCAGTTGGTCCAACATATTCCTTAGGAACAGATCCACCAACAGTTTTGTTTTCAAACTTGTAACCAGCACCTGGCTCTTGAGGATTAACTCTGATCTTAACGTGTCCGTATTGTCCTCTACCTCCTGATTGCTTAGAGTACTTGTATTCAACATCTACTGGTTGAGTTATAGTTTCTCTGTAAGCAACTTGTGGAGCACCAACGTTAGCTTCAACTTTGAATTCTCTTAATAATCTATCAACTATTATCTCTAAGTGTAATTCACCCATACCAGATATTATAGTTTGTCCTGTTTCTTCATCAGTCTTAACTCTGAAAGTTGGATCCTCTTCAGCTAATTTTTGAAGAGCTATACCCATCTTTTCTTGAGCTGCTTTAGACTTAGGCTCTATAGCAACAGATATAACTGGCTCAGGGAATTCCATAGATTCAAGTATTATTGGATTAGCTGGATCACATAAAGTATCTCCAGTAGTAGTATCTTTTAATCCTACTGCTGCAGCTATGTCTCCTGCGTATACTTCTGTTATTTCTTCTCTTGTATTAGCATGCATTTGTAGTATACGTCCTATTCTTTCTCTCTTACCTTTAGTAGAGTTTAGTACGTATGATCCACCTTGCATTATTCCAGAGTAAACTCTGAAGAATGCTAACTTACCAACGAATGGGTCAGTCATTATTTTGAATGCTAAAGCTGAGAATGGTTCTTCATCAGATGAGTGTCTTTCTGCTTCTTCACCATTTTCTAATATACCTTTTATAGCAGCTATATCAGTTGGAGCTGGTAAATAATCAACAACTGCATCTAATAATAACTGAACACCTTTGTTCTTGTAAGCAGATCCACAGAATACTGGGTTCATTTCACAAGCTATAGTAGCCTTTCTTATAGCAGTTTTTAACTCTTCTATAGTTGGCTCTTCACCTTCAAGATATTTCATCATTAGATCTTCATCAGTTTCAGCTACTGCTTCAACCATTTTTTCTCTCCACTCTTGAGCTAATTCTTTCATATCTTCTGGTATTTCAGTTATTTCTATTTCTTTTCCTAAGTCGTCTTTATAGATATGAGCTTTCATTTCTAATAAGTCAACTTCACCTTCTAACCAATCTTCTTTACCTATTGGTAATTGCATTGGTACAGCATTTGCATTTAATCTTTCTCTCATCATTGATACAACGTTAAAGAAGTCTGCACCCATGATGTCCATTTTATTTACGAATGCTATTCTAGGTACACCGTAGTTATCAGCTTGTCTCCATACGTTCTCAGATTGAGGTTCAACCCCACCTTTAGCACAGAATACAGCAACTGAACCGTCAAGAACTCTTAGAGATCTTTCAACCTCAACTGTGAAGTCGACGTGTCCTGGTGTATCTATTATGTTTATTCTATGGTCTCTCCATGCAGCAGTAGTAGCGGCAGAAGTTATTGTTATACCTCTTTCCTTCTCTTGCTCCATCCAGTCCATTTGAGAAGCTCCTTCGTGAGTTTCTCCTATTTTATGTGTTTGCCCTGTATAGAATAGGATTCTTTCTGTAGTAGTAGTTTTTCCTGCATCTATATGAGCCATGATTCCTATATTTCTAGTTCTTTCTAAAGGAAACTTTCTAGCCATGGTTCTCCTCCTTACGATATCCCTTAAAAGGTATCTTTATATCCTACTATTAGAATCTGTAGTGAGCAAATGCTTTATTAGCCTCTGCCATCTTATGAGTATCTTCTTTCTTCTTAACTGAAGCTCCTGTGTTGTTTGCAGCGTCCATTATTTCTTTCGCTAACTTTTCAACCATTCCTTTTTCTCCACGAGCTCTAGTGTAGTTTACTAACCATCTTAAACCTAAAGTTTGTCTTCTTTCTGGTCTAACTTCAACTGGAACTTGGTAGTTAGCTCCACCAACTCTTCTAGCTTTAACTTCTAAAACAGGCATTATGTTATCCATAGCTCTGTTGAATACTTCTATGGCTTCTTCTCCTGTTCTTTCAGCTACTAAAGCAAAAGCATCATATACTATTGTTTGAGCTTTTCCTTTTTTTCCATCTATCATTAAATTGTTTATTAACTTAGTAACAACTTTACTTCCATACATTGGATCAGCTAATACTTCTCTCTTTGGAACATTACCTTTTCTTGGCATTTTGCTTCCCTCCTTAATTATTTGATATTATTAAATCATAGGTACTCGACATCATAATATGCCGTGATGCCATAAATATCTATATATATTTAAAGCACCGCACTATAATCAATTGTTAATTTTTACTATTTCTTTGCAGCTTTAGGTCTCTTAGCACCGTACTTAGATCTTGCTTGCATTCTCTTATCAACACCTGCAGTATCTAATGTACCTCTTAATATGTGGTATCTAACCCCTGGAAGGTCTTTTACTCTTCCTCCTCTTATAAGAACAACACTATGCTCTTGTAAGTTGTGTCCTTCACCTGGTATATAAGCAGAAACTTCTATTCCGTTTGTTAATCTAACTCTGGCAACTTTTCTTAAAGCTGAGTTAGGTTTCTTAGGAGTTACTGTTTTAACTGAAGTACAAACTCCTCTTTTTTGTGGTGAACTTGTGTTAGTAGATTTCTTGTGTAAAGAATCGTACCCTTTTTGTAATGCTGGAGCAGTAGATTTCTTTTCTATTGCTTGTCTTCTTTTACGAACTAATTGGTTAATTGTTGGCATCATCTGCACCTCCTTTTCCAAATTTTCGATCTTAATGACCGCCAACTACATCAATATGAAAGCATATTGATTCATAGTAACTTACGTTACTCACAATTAAATGTCTATTAACTCACATTCCTGTGGTTTTAGCTCTTTGCAGTTTGGTGCTGCTAGTTCTTTAATTATATAAAGTCCAATTGAAAACTCTAAGAGCCATAAGCTCTTAGATAACTTTCAATTGCACACTTTAACATTTTATCACCAGACATAATTACTGTCAAGTTACTTTCTAGCTATTAATCGGCTAGTTCAAGCTTACTCTTCAATTTTTTCAACAGCTATGTTCTTGTATCTCTTCATACCTGTTCCTGCTGGTATTAATTTACCTATTATAACATTCTCTTTAAGACCTATTAAGTGATCTTCCTTACCTTTTATAGCTGCTTCAGTAAGAACTCTTGTTGTTTCTTGGAATGAAGCTGCAGATAAGAATGATTCTGTAGCAAGAGAAGCTTTAGTTATACCAAGTAAAGTTCTCTTAGCGACTGCTGGTCTTAAACCGTTAGCAATAGCTTCTTCATTACATTTATTGAATGTTAATACATCTTCATAACCACCTGGTAATAATTCTGTATCTCCTGGATCTTCAACCTTAACTTTAGATAGCATTTGTCTAACTATAACTTCTATATGCTTATCGTTAACGTCAACCCCTTGCATTCTATAAACTCTTTGAACTTCTTTAACTATATAGTTTTGAACTCCACTTATACCTTGTACTCTTACTATATCATGTGGATTTATAGAACCTTGAGTTAATGGATCTCCTGCTTCAACCATTTGACCTTGCTTAACTCTTATTCTTGATCCGTAAGGTATTGCATATACTTGAGTTTCTCCTTCTTGTGGTATTACAGCTACTTCTTTTCTCTTACCAGTTTCATCTATTTCAACTCTACCAGCAACTTCTGTTATAACTGCTAAACCTTTTGGTTTTCTGGCTTCGAATAATTCCTCAACCCTTGGAAGACCTTGAGTTATATCTCCACCGGCAACCCCACCTGTATGGAATGTACGCATTGTAAGCTGTGTTCCTGGCTCCCCGATTGATTGAGCAGCTATTATACCTACAGCTTCACCTATGTTTACTTCCTTACCTGTTGCAAGGTTTCTACCATAACACTTAGAACAAACTCCGTGGTTTGTCTTACAGTTAAGAACTGTTCTTATTTCAACTTTTTCTATTCCAGCTTCAACTATTCTATCAGCATCAGCTTCTTGTATCATAGCATCAGCTTCAACTATAACTTCACCAGTTGTAGGATTTACTATAGGAGCTATAGTATATCTTCCAACAATTCTATCGTATAGTTCTTCTATTACTTCGTTTCCATCTTTTATTGCAGTAACTTCTGTTACATCACTAGTTCCACAGTCTATTTCTCTTACTATAACATCTTGACTGACATCAACAAGTCTTCTTGTTAAGTAACCTGAATCGGCTGTACGAAGCGCTGTATCGGCAAGACCTTTTCTAGCACCATGTGATGATGTGAAGTATTCCATTACTGTTAACCCTTCACGGAAGTTAGATTTAACTGGAACTTCAACTGTTTTACCAGATGCATTGGCCATCAGACCACGCATACCAGCTAACTGTCTTATCTGGTTCTTAGAACCTCTGGCTCCAGAGTGAGCCATTATGAATATATTATTAAGCCTTTCTAGACCTGACATAAGAGCATCTGTAACTTTTTCAGTAGTCTCTGTCCAAGTTTCTATAACTCTTTCATATCTTTCTTCGTCAGATATAAGACCTCTTCTATATGCTTTTTCATATTTATCAACTTTTTCTTCTGCAGCTGCTATATGATCCTTCTTCTCTTCAGGTATCTTCATATCTGCAACGGCAACTGTTATACCACCTCTAGTAGAGAATTTAAATCCTAAAGATTTTATGTGGTCTAACATCATAGCTGTTCTAGTGTTTCCATGTCTTCTGAAACACTTATCTATTATTTTACCTAGAGATTTTTTGTCAACTAAGAAATCAACTTCTAATCCAAATGGATCTTTCTCTCTATCAACAAATCCTAAGTCTTGAGGTATATTTTCATTGAATATAAATCTACCTACTGTACTTTCAACTAAAGAACTTCTTCCATCTTCAAGTACAACTCTCATCTTTACTAATGAATGTAATTCAACCGCTTTATTCTCATAAGCAAGTAACATTTCATTGTAATCTTTAAATATTGTACCTGTTCCTTTTTCTCCACCTTGGTCTTCTATTGTTAAGTAGTAACAACCTAGAACCATATCCTGAGAAGGAGTAGTTATTGGTGTACCATCTTTAGGTGCAAGTATGTTGTTTACAGATAGCATTAAGAATCTTGCTTCTGCTTGTGCTTCTACTGATAAAGGAACGTGAACCGCCATCTGGTCACCGTCGAAGTCAGCGTTGTACGCTGTACATACTAGTGGATGTAGTTTTATTGCTTTACCTTCTACTAATACAGGTTCAAATGCTTGTATACCAAGTCTGTGTAGAGTAGGAGCACGGTTAAGTAGAACTGGATGACTCTTTATAACTTCTTCTAAAACATCCCAAACTTCTGGCTTAACTTTTTCTACTATAGTTTTTGCACTCTTTATGTTGTGTGCATAACCTTCTTTAACTAATCTATCCATAACGAATGGCTTGAATAATTCAAGGGCCATTTTCTTTGGAAGACCACATTGATAGAATTTAAGTTCTGGTCCAACAACTATAACTGAACGTCCTGAGTAGTCAACACGCTTACCAAGTAAGTTTTGACGGAAACGTCCTTGCTTACCTTTTAGCATGTCTGATAAAGACTTAAGTGGTCTATTACCAGGTCCTGTTACAGGTCTACCTCTTCTACCATTGTCGATTAAAGCATCTACAGCTTCTTGAAGCATTCTCTTTTCATTTCTAACGATTATGTCAGGAGCTCCAAGTTCTAATAATCTCTTTAATCTGTTATTTCTATTTATAACTCTTCTGTATAAATCATTTAGGTCAGAAGTTGCAAATCTTCCACCATCAAGTTGTACCATTGGTCTTAAATCTGGTGGTATTACTGGAATAGCATCTAATATCATCCACTCAGGCTTGTTTCCTGACTTTCTGAATGCTTCCACAACTTCTAATCTTCTTATAGTTCTAACTCTCTTTTGTCCAGTGCTGTCCTTAAGGTCAGCTCTTAACTCTTTGCTTTCTTGCTCTAAATCAATATTTTGTAATAATTGTTTTACAGCTTCAGCACCCATACCTACTGTGAAAGTATTGTATCCATACTTATCAACTGCAGTTCTGTATTCTTTTTCTGTTAATAATTGCTTAGCATTTAATCCAGTTTCTCCTGGATCAACTACTACGTATGAAGCAAAGTATAGTATCTTCTCTAAAGATCTAGGAGACATATCAAGTAAAAGTCCCATTCTACTTGGTATCCCTTTGAAGTACCAGATATGAGACATAGGAGCTGCTAGCTCTATATGTCCCATTCTTTCTCTTCTTACTTTAGCTTTAGTAACTTCTACTCCACATCTATCACAAACTACACCTTTGTATCTTACTCTTCTATATTTACCACAGTGACATTCCCAGTCTTTTTGAGGTCCAAATATTCTTTCACAGAAAAGACCATCTTTTTCTGGTTTTAGTGTACGGTAGTTTATAGTTTCAGGCTTTTTTACTTCTCCTCTAGACCATTGTCTTATTTTCTCTGGAGAAGCTAGTGCTATCTTTATCGACTCAAAATTGTTTAATTCAAACAAGGAGTTCTCTCCCTTCTATTTGATATTTACATTAATAAAAATATTATACATCAAAGTCTTCTGTATCATCATAGTCTATTTCATCATAAACTATGTCTTCTTCAAATTCAATGTTATCCATATCACCATTCTCGAAATCTTCTTCTTCGATTTCTTCTATTATATGGTCATCTTCCATTTCTTTAACATTTTCTATTATATCTAATTCAAATTCACCAGTAGTTTCTTCTACATCTAGTGATTCTCTGACTTCTATTTCTTGATCTTCATCAGTTAATACCTTTACATCTAAGCATAAACTTTGAAGTTCTTTTATAAGAACCTTGAATGATTCTGGTATTCCTGGTTCAGGTATATTTTCACCTTTTACGATTGCTTCGTATGCTCTAACACGTCCTACAACGTCGTCAGATTTAACAGTAAGTATTTCTTGAAGTATATGAGCAGCTCCGTATGCTTCTAGAGCCCAAACCTCCATCTCACCGAATCTTTGTCCACCGAATTGTGCTTTACCACCTAGTGGTTGTTGAGTTACTAATGAGTATGGTCCTGTACTTCTAGCATGTAACTTATCATCAACTAAGTGATGTAGTTTTAACATGTACATGTATCCAACTGTTATTGGGTTATCGAAAGTATCACCTGTTCTACCATCATATAAAGTTATCTTTCCATCTTCTGGGTATCCAGCTTCAACTAATGCTTTTCTTATATCTGGCTCTTTTGCACCATCAAATACTGATGTAGCAACATGCCATCCTAAAGCCTTAGCAGCAAGACCTAAATGAACTTCAAGAACCTGTCCGATGTTCATACGAGATGGTATACCTTGTGGGTTAAGAACTATATCTAATGGTGTTCCGTCTGGCATGAATGGCATATCTTCTTCTGGTAAGATTCTAGATATAACCCCTTTATTACCATGACGTCCGGCCATTTTATCCCCAACAGTTATCTTTCTCTTCTTAGCTATATAACATCTAACTAATTCATTAACACCTGGAGATAAATCGTCACCATTTTCTCTAGTGAACACTTTAACATCAACTATTATACCAGATTCTCCATGAGGAACCTTAAGTGAAGTATCTCTAACTTCTCTAGCTTTTTCTCCGAATATAGCACGAAGTAATCTTTCTTCTGCAGTAAGCTCAGTTTCTCCTTTTGGAGTTACTTTACCAACTAATATATCTCCAGAATCTACTTCAGCACCTATTCTGATTATACCTCTTTCGTCTAAGTTCTTTATAGCACTTTCTCCAACGTTAGGTATATCTCTAGTTATTTCTTCAGGTCCTAACTTAGTATCTCTAGCTTCACATTCATATTCTTCTATATGAATTGTTGATAATCTATCTTCTTTAACTAATCTTTCATTTATTAAGATGGCATCTTCGTAGTTATAACCTTCCCAAGTCATGAACGCTATGAAGCAGTTTCTTCCTAATGCTACTTCTCCAAGATCTGTTGAAGGTCCGTCAGCTATAACATCACCTTTTTCTATCTTATCTCCTTTATTTATTATAGGAGTTTGATTTATACAAGTACCTTGGTTTGAACGCTTAAACTTAAGTAATTTATATCTATCTTTGTTTCCATCTTCTCTTTTAATTATTATTTCATCAGCTGTAACTCTATCAGCTATACCAGAGTTCTTAGCAACAACAACTGCTCCAGAGTCTTTAGCAGCTCTGTACTCAACCCCTGTACCTATGATTGGAGCTTCTCTTCTCACTAGAGGTACTGCTTGACGTTGCATGTTCGATCCCATCAGCGCACGGTTGGCATCGTCATTTTCTAAGAATGGTATCATTGCAGTTGCTATAGAAACAACTTGCTTTGGAGATATATCCATGTAGTCAACTCTTGATACTGGAACTAGTTCAACAGCACCATTTTTAGTTCTACATACTAATCTCTTGTTTATGAATGTTCCATCTTCTTCTAATGGTTCATTAGCCTGAGCTCTTATGAATAAATCTTCTTCATCAGCTGTTAAGTAATGTATCTCATCAGTTACTCTACCATTTTCCTTATCTACTTTTCTATAAGGAGATTCTATGAAACCAAATTCATTTATCTTAGCATAAGTACCTAATGAGTTTATAAGACCGATGTTTGGTCCTTCTGGTGTCTCTATAGGACACATTCTTCCGTAGTGAGAATGATGAACGTCACGAACTTCGAACCCAGCTCTTTCTCTTGAAAGACCCCCTGGTCCTAGTGCAGATAATCTTCTCTTGTGTGTTAACTCAGATAATGGGTTAGTTTGATCCATGAACTGAGATAACTGTGAACTACCGAAGAATTCTTTTATAGCAGCAGAAACAGGTCTTATGTTAACTAGAGCTTGAGGAGTTATTGCTTCCATGTCTTGAACAGTCATTCTTTCCTTTATAACTCTTTCCATTCTAGATAAACCTATTCTAACTTGGTTTTGTAATAACTCACCAACTGATCTTATTCTTCTGTTACCTAAATGATCTATATCATCTATGTAACCTATTTCATGGAATAAGTTGAATTGGTAGTTTATAGATGCTATTATGTCATCTAATAGTATATGCTTTGGTATAAGCTCTTTTATTCTAGATTTTATAGCTTCTTTTATTTCTTCTTCGTCACTATATTCATCCATTATCTCTTTTAAAGTTGGGTAATGAACTTTTTCTTTTATATTTAAATCATCTATATTGAATTCTATATGTGATTTTATATCAACAAAGTTATTACCTATAACCTTAGCAGTCTTTTCATCATCTAGTAATAAACTAACTACGTTTATTCCAGAATTTTGAATATCCTTAGCTACTTCGTAGCTTATTTTTTCTCCAGCTTTTACAAATACTTCTCCAGTTTCTGGATTAACTATATCTTCAGCTGAAACTCTGTTCATTATTCTGTAGCATAGAGCAAGCTTTTTGTTAAACTTATATCTACCTACTTTTGCTAAGTCATATCTCTTAGCATCAAAGAATAATGCATTTAATAATGATGATGCACTTTCTACTGTTGGTGGTTCACCCGGTCTTAACTTCTTGTATATCTCAATTAAACCTTCTTCAACAGAAGTAGTATTATCTTTTTCTAATGTTGCAGCTAATCTCTCATCTTCTCCAAGAAGTTCGATTATTTCTGCATCCGTACCTATTCCTAGAGCTCTTAATAATACTGTTACTGGTTGCTTTCTAGTTCTGTCAACTCTTACAGATATTACATCATTAGAATCTGTTTCGTATTCTAACCATGCTCCTCTGTTAGGGATTACAGTAGATGATATTAACTTCTTACCTGTTTTATCTCTCTCTAAAGCATAGTAAACGCCAGGAGATCTAACTAACTGACTTACTATAACTCTCTCAGCACCATTTATTATGAAAGTTCCTTTTTCTGTCATTAAAGGGAAATCTCCCATAAATACTTCTTGCTCTTTTATTTCCCCAGTTTCCTTATTTATAAGTCTAACCTTAACTTTTAGAGGTGCACAGTATGTGGCATCTCTATCTTTACATTCTTCTATGTCATACTTAGGCTTATCGTCTAAAGAGTAATCAACAAATTCTAATATAAGATTACCTGTGTAATCTTCTATTGGAGATATGTCTTCGAAAACTTCTTTTAATCCATCTTCGATAAACCACTTATAAGAATCAACTTGTAATTCTATAAGATTTGGCACATCAGCTATTTCTTTTATCTTAGAAAAGCTCATTCTAGTTCTTTTACCTATCGTGACAGGATGTGGCATTCACTTTTCACCTCTCAATAATAAAAAATAAAACCATAGTTTATTCTAACGCATCTAATAATTTTATCATAATGTCAAGCATTTTTCAATATGTATATTATTCTATTCTTTACATTTAATTTATCCTACAAAATATGCATTATTTATTATGCGCAAAATATTAAACTAAAATTCTCATTTTTTACATATTTTTTTAGAAAACAAAAAAGGTGCCCCAAACAGGACACCTCTTAAAAGAAAACTACTTAACTTCTACTGAAGCTCCAGCAGCTTCTAATTTTTCTTTCATTTGGTCAGCTTCTTCTTTAGAAACTCCTTCTTTTAATGTCTTAGGAGCGTTGTCAACTAATTCCTTAGCTTCTTTTAATCCTAATCCAGTTATTTCTCTAACAGCTTTTATAACTCCAACTTTTGAAGAACCAGCGTTAGCTAATACTACGTCGAATTCTGTCTTTTCTTCAGCAGCTCCACCAGCAACTGCACCAGCCATCATAACTGGAGCTGAAGCAGATACACCGAATTTTTCTTCAGCAGCTTTAACTAATTCATTTAATTCTAAAACTTTCATATTTTCTATAGCTTCTAATATTTGTTCTATTGTCATTTTTAGCACCTCCGAATTATTTTCGTTAATTTTTAATTAATTATATAACCAATCCAATTTTTTCTTGGTTAATGTTTATTAAGCTTCTTGACCTTCTTGTTTCTTTATCATTGCATCTAATAAGTATGCGAAGTTTGACATTGGAGCTTTTAAGCTTCCAAGTAATTTTGCAAGAAGAACTTCTCTTGATGGTATGTTAGCGAACTCAACTATTTGAGACTCGTTGTAGAATTCTCCTTCTACTATACCCATCTTTAATTGCATTTTTGGATGAGAATCCATGAATTCTTTTAATATTCTAGCTGGAGCAACAGGGTCTTCGTATCCGAAAGCTATTGCATTAGTTCCAACTAATAATTCATCGTTGAATTGTTCTATACCAACTTCTTTAGCAGCTTTTCTAACTAAAGTGTTTTTGTATACTTTGTATTCAACACCAGCTTCTCTCATTTTCTTTCTTAGTTCAGTAACCTCTTCAACTGTTAATCCTTTGTAATCAACAACAACAGCAGCAGATGACTTTTCTAATTTTTCAACTATTTCAGCCACAACTTGTGATTTAAGTTCTATAGCTTTTCTCATCTAGATGTGCACCTCCTTCACCTGATTAGGTTTAGTATTCGCCGCAATCTCATTTAAAAAAGCTTTCGTGTCTAAAAGTAGACAACAAAAGCTTTAGTAATTTCAATTTATCTAAAACCTCGGTAGGATATTAAGCCCTTAAGCACCTACTGTCTACGGCAAATCTATTCTTTTTTATATCAACAAATGTTATATTAACATTTTTGTTTAGCCATGTCAACAGTTTTTATTATTCTGCTATTTTAGCTGGGTTTATTTTAACTCCAGGTCCCATAGTAGATGCAACTGTTATACTTCTTAAGTATTGTCCTTTAGCAGCAGCTGGCTTAGCTTTAACTATTGCTTCCATTAAAGTTGCAAAGTTTTCAGCTAACTTTTCTCCACCAAATGATACTTTTCCTACTGGAACGTGTATTATGTTAGTTTTGTCTAATCTGTACTCAACTTTACCTGCTTTTATTTCATCTATAGCTTTAGCTACATCAAATGTAACTGTTCCTGATTTAGGGTTTGGCATTAAACCTTTAGGTCCTAATACTCTACCTAATCTACCAACTACACCCATCATGTCTGGAGTAGCAACAACTATATCGAAATCAAACCAGTTTTCACCTTGTATTTTTTGAACTAATTCTTCAGCTCCTACAAAGTCAGCTCCAGCTTGTTCAGCTTCCTTAGCTTTTTCACCTTTAGCGAAAACTAAAACTTTCTTAGTTTTACCAGTTCCGTGAGGTAATACTACAGCACCTCTAACTTGTTGATCAGCGTGTCTTGAGTCAACACCTAATTTTATATGAGCTTCAACAGTCTCATCGAACTTAGCAGTAGCTATTTCACTAACTAATGCTAAAGCTTCTGTAGCATCGTAGAATTTAGCTCTGTCTACTTTGCTTAATGCTTCTACATATTTCTTTGCTTTTTTAGCCATTTTTATTTTCCTCCTTGTGGTTATATTCGGTTTTTAAACCTCCCACTTCTTAAAGAAGTGTCTAATTTATTTGAAATTAGTCTTCTACAACGATTCCCATACTTCTTGCAGTACCAGCTATCATTCTCATAGCAGATTCTACTGAAGCAGCGTTTAAGTCAGGCATCTTTAATTCAGCTATTTCTCTTATCTTAGCTGAAGATAAAGTAGCAACCTTCTTCTTGTTTGGTTCTCCTGATGCAGTATCTAAACCAGCAGCTTTCTTTAATAATACTGCAGCTGGTGGAGTTTTTGTTATGAATGAGAATGATCTATCTTGGTATACAGTTATAACAACTGGTATTATCATTCCAGCTTGATCTGCAGTCTTAGCATTGAATTCTTTTGTGAATCCCATTATGTTAACACCGTGTTGTCCTAATGCTGGACCAACTGGTGGTGCTGGAGTAGCCTTTCCTGCAGGTATTTGTAATTTTATTTGACCTATAACTTTTTTAGCCATTTTTCGTACCTCCTTATTTTTATATTTGAGTAACTATTATAATTTCTCTATACTATCTGACTCTACAACAAATAGAGTCTTCTTTCCAAATGCATCTATGCACACTTTAACTTCTTTAGCTTCTACGTCTATCGCTTCAACTGTACCTACTTGTCCAGCGAATGGTCCGTTTGAAACTTCAACAGCATCTCCTATTTCTAAGTCGATATCGCTGTTACCTATTTTAGGTTCAGTTAATTCTATGCCCATAGCTAGTACTTCATCTTCACTTAATGGTACTGGCTTAGACCCTGGTCCAACAAATCCAGTAACTCCCTTAGTATTTCTTACGACATACCAAGATTCATCAGTGATTATCATTTTTACTAGAACATAACCTGGAAATATCTTACGTTGTCTAGTTTTTTCTTTCCCTGTTTTAGTAGTTTCAACTACATCTTCAGTAGGTACAACTACTTGCTTTATGTAGTCTTCCATACCTCTAGTTTTTACAGCTTTTTCTATCGTAGCTTTAACCTTATTCTCATGTCCTGAATAAGTATGTGCAACATACCATCTTGCTTCTTGTAATTCCGACATTTTGATTCTCCTTTTCTATTTTAGTATCAGCCCTAGTGCACCAGATAATACACTATCTAAAACCCACACTAATATAGTAGATGAAATAACTACAGTTAAAACTACCCCTGTATTTTTAAGTAATTCTTTCCTACTTGGCCATGAAACTCTACTAAGTTCTTGTTTTGTTTCTTTTATATAAGATACTAAACCAGTTCTCTTTTTCTTAGTTCCTGCGCCTTGATTTGCTTGGGCAGCCATTTAATCCACTCCTTATAAAAAACTATTTTGTTTCTTTGTGAGTAGTGTGCTTCTTACAGAATCTACAGTATTTTTGTAATTCTATTCTGTCTGGGTTGTTTTTCTTGTTCTTAGTAGTGTTGTAGTTTCTTTGATTACACTCTGTACATGCTAAAGTTACTTTAACTCTCATCTGCTACACCTCCAACTTTTTTATGCAATAATAATTAATATATATATAATAATATAACACCTTAATTATTTATTGAGGTATTATTACCTTCCTGAATCATTACCTTGTATAAGTTATCACAAAATTATAGTGGTGTCAATGTTTTTGTGGTTTCTCTCTTTAAAAAAAGAGGGGGTTAAAACCCCTCTTTTATCTATAGATTAATCACCTAAGAAAAGATTACTCTATTATAGAAGCAACAACACCTGATGCTACTGTTCTTCCACCTTCTCTTATCGCGAATCTTAATCCTTCTTCTATTGCTATTGAGTTTATTAACTCTATAGTCATTTGTATGTTATCTCCAGGCATAACCATTTCTGTACCTTCTGGTAACTTACAAGTTCCTGTTACGTCAGTTGTTCTGAAGTAGAATTGTGGTCTGTATCCATCGAAGAATGGAGTATGTCTTCCACCTTCTTCTTTTTTAAGAACGTATACTTCTGCATTGAACTTAGTGTGAGGCTTAACTGTTCCTGGCTTAGCCATAACTTGTCCTCTTTCTATTTCATTTCTTTGTACACCTCTTATTAATGCTCCTATGTTATCTCCAGCTTGTGCTTGGTCTAATAACTTTCTGAACATTTCTACTCCTGTTACTACAACTTTTCTTGGCTCGTCAGCAAGTCCTACTATTTCAACTTCGTCTTGAACCTTTAATACTCCTCTTTCAACTCTACCTGTAGCAACTGTTCCTCTACCTGTTATAGAGAATACGTCTTCTACTGGCATTAAGAAGTCTTTGTCAACGTCTCTTTCTGGAGCTGGTATATATTCATCTATTTGCTCGAATAATTCAACTATTTTGTCTCCCCACTCTGAAGAAGAATCTTGTAATGCCATTAAAGCAGATCCTCTTACTATTGGAGTGTCATCTCCTGGGAATTCGTACTCATTTAATAAGTCTCTAACTTCCATTTCAACTAACTCTAATAATTCTTCGTCGTCTACCATATCACACTTGTTTAAGAATACTACTATGTATGGTACACCAACTTGTCTTGATAATAATATATGCTCTCTTGTTTGAGGCATTGGTCCATCAGTTGCTGAACAAACTAATATAGCACCATCCATTTGAGCTGCTCCTGTTATCATGTTCTTAACGTAGTCAGCATGTCCTGGACAGTCAACGTGTGCGTAGTGTCTGTTTGGAGTTTCGTATTCAACGTGAGCAGTTGATATTGTGATTCCTCTTTCTCTTTCTTCTGGAGCTTTATCTATGTTAGCGAAATCTACTGCTTCTCCTAATTGATATCTATCGAATAAAGTTTTTGTTATTGCAGCTGTTAATGTAGTTTTACCGTGGTCAACGTGACCTATAGTTCCTATATTAACATGTGGTTTATTTCTTTCAAATTTAGCTTTAGCCATTTTGAAATACCTCCTGTTTTTATATTATTAGTTATAGCTTACATTAAGCTTATGATAAGTATTTTACTATTAATTATTCCTGTTTTCAAGATGTTTTTCTAATTTTCTCTTGACTCTTTGAAGAGCATTATCTATTGATTTTACATCTCTTCCAAGCTTGTCTGCTATATACTGATAAGACTTACCATTTAAGTATAGTTCTAATACTTCTTGTTCTAGATCACTTAAAAGCTCATCCATCTTACTTTGAATGTGTTTTAGCTCCTCTTTACTTATTATAAGCTCTTCTGGATCACTAACTATGCTTGTTGCTATTATATCTAAAAGAGTTCTATCAGACTCCTCATCATATATCGGTTTATTTAATGATATGTAGGAATTTAACGGTATATGTTTTTGCCTAGTTGCTGTTTTTATAGCAGTTATTATTTGTCTAGTTATGCATATTTCAGCAAATCCTCTAAAAGAATTTGTTTTAGTAGCATCAAAATCTCTAACTGCTTTGTATAAACCTATCATACCTTCTTGTATTATATCTTCTTTGTCTGCCCCTATTAAAAAATATGATTTCGCTTTTGCTTTAACGAAATTTTTATATTTTTTTATAATATATTCTAATGCTATTGTATCCCCCTTACTCGCTTTTAATACTATTTCATACTCATCTTGTTGCGAATTATCTATTAACCCATATTTTTCGTCATTAGCTACGAACATGTAAATCTCCCCCAATAAAACATTTTCATAGCTATATTATAAGCGAATAATTTTAGTAATTTCAATGCATTCTACGAATGTTCTCAAGTTTCGACAATGTCTCTTTATCTAATCTTTCTTCTAACCAATTTCGCTGTATCTTTTTTTGGTTACTACTGTTTTTTTCCCTTATATTCGACTTAGCTTTGTCTAAGTCTAACTTTAACTCTCTGGCAGATATTCTTGTTGCTCCTTTTCCTAAAATAATTTGCTGTTCTGCATAATCATTTGTAGCAACTTTTATATCGTCGTATCTGGAAAGAGTACTTATAAATTTTTCTATGTAGCTATCTGCAGTTTGATGCTCTCTAGTGTATACCACAGTTATATATTTCCTGTCTTCTACAGTTTCTCTACTATGCTTTACATTATATGCATCAAACACTATTATAGCTTTTCTTCCTGTAAATTCAGCATATTCGATTATTATGTCTATTAATTTTTCCCTAGCACTTTCTAGACTTGTTTGAGCAATGTCCTTTAATTCATCCCATGCGTTTATTATATTGTAACCATCTATTATTAGATAACTTTTTACATTTCTTCTCAATTTATTTTACACCTGATCTTTGTTTAAATATCTCATAAAGAAGTATTCCACCTGCTACAGATGCATTTAGCGATGTAACATTACCTATCATAGGCATTTTTATAGTGAAGTCGCAGTTTTGTTTAACTAATCTAGATATACCAAAACCTTCACTTCCTATTACAAGACCTATTGAACCTGTAAGGTTTTGCTCATAAAATACTTGTCCATCCATATCAGCTGCTGCTATCCATAGTCCTTCTTCTTTTAGTCTCTTTATCGTATTAACTATATTAGTTACCTTACATATAGGTACATATTCTACAGCTCCTGCTGATGCTTTAGCAACTACTGGGGTAACGTGAACTGATCTTCTTTTTGGTATTATAACCCCATGAGCTCCAACTGCATCTGCTGTTCTAATTATTGAACCTAAATTGTGAGGGTCTGTTATTTCATCTAGTATTATAAAAAATGGATCTTCTCCTTTTTCTTTAACACTATCTATTAAATCATCTAATTCCCAATACTTAAGTTCACTTACTTGAGCTATTACACCTTGATGAGAGTGACTTGTACTAATTTCATCTAATTTATGCTTATCAACATATTGAACTATTATGTTCTTTTCTTTAGCCATTGCTATTATTTTTTTTATTGATCCTTCTTTTGCAGAGTTAGATACCATTATCTTATCTATTTCTCTACCATTTTTTATTGCTTCTATTACAGGATTTCTACCTTCTATACTTGCCAATTCTTTCACCGCCTATAAATTTTTAAACTTGTCTCTTATCTGAACTATATTCCCACATGTCATGTTACCTTCTGGGCAAGGTCCTTTTACACATTTAGGTCCTATATTTTTAAATAAGATTGGAGCTACTTGCTTTAATTGTCTTAGCATTTCTATTGATAGCTCTCTTATTTCCCATTGTGCCCTCTCACAGCATCTATGATTTAAGAAATTATATAAACTTCTTGTATTCATAGTAAATACTACTTTTGTTTCACATGCATTAGGAAATACATATCTAGCATCTTCTATTGCTTTCTTTTCAGCTTGTCTTTTAGCTTCTTTTTCATTTTTTCCATCTTTTATCATATTATTATAATGTTTATCAAATAATATATCCACTAATTTATCATATGATTTTTGATCTTCTTCCATAGCTTGTATAAATACTTCTTTAGCTTCTTTTACTGCTTCTATCTCTGGTGGTACTATATACTCAAATTGATCTAACTTTACATACCTTTGACTTTGTTGTGAATAGCTTGCTATACGATGTCTAACTAATTGGTGAGAACAAGCTCTTGATATTCCTTCAACTGCAAATGTAAATGATACATGCTCTAATGGAGATTCATGCCCTATATTTATTAACATATTTAGAAATCTATCTACCGATTCATCTGTTAGATTTTCTTCTATTTGATCCACCCCTACTGCTGAATAACATAGTTTTGCAGCCATTGATATTACCTTTTCTGGTTCTGGTGTATGTGCTAATAATTTTACTTTCATCTCTAAAACCTCTTCCTTAAAATATTCATATTTTTTATTATACAATATTAAAATTATATTTTTTTATTTATTTTGTCTATCATAAAAAAGTATATATACTCGTATATAAAAAGGTATTGTTTTTAACAATACCTTTACATATTTTTTTCTATGATATTTATGCCTTTTTCAACTATGTAGTCAAGCCTATCTTTCTCTCCGCCTAAATGTAGATATCCCACTAAAGCTTCGAACCCAGTTGCACATTTATAGTCTATAATATCTGCATTTTTAGGAGAAGTATGAGATTTTTGATTTCTACCTCTTTTGTAGATTCTTAATTCATCTTCACTTAACTCATCTTCTATTTCATGCATTACTGTCGCCTGTGCCTTAGCATTAACATACTTTATAGCTGACTTGTGAAGGTCATTGACCTTTTTGTTGATGTTCTTTCTTATTAGATACTCTCTTATATATGACTCATATATTGTATCACCTATATAGGCTAATACTAATGGAGACATTGTTATTAATTCCGTTCTATTCATAATTATGCTCTCTTCCACTTAGTTCCTTGTCTAGTATCTTCTAGTATTATGCCTTTTTCTAATAACTCTTGTCTTATATCATCTGCTAATTTATAATCTTTATTTTTCTTAGCATCTACTCTTTTTTGTATAAGATTTTCTATTTCTTCATCTAATATATCATCATTTTTCTTATTAACTATATTTAATACAGAAGTTAATTCATTAAATTCATCTAGACATAATTTAGCAAATTCTAAAGAAGAATTTTCATTTACATTAGTGTTTATAAACTTAGATAATTCAAATATAGCACTTATTGCATCTGCTGTATTTAAGTCATCTTCCATAGCGTTTATAAACTTTTCTCTGTAACTATTTAATTCAGATACTAAATCTTTTTCTCCTTCAGTTAAAGAACTTTCTTTTAAGTTTTCTATTGTGAATTCTAATTTTTCTTTAGCATTGTAAAGTCTTTCAAGCCCTGCTTTAGCTTGTGCTAACATTTCATCACTGAAGTTAACTGGATTTCTGTAATGTGCAGATAACATGAAGAATCTTACTATTTCTAAATCATATTTTTCAGATATCTCTCTTACTGTAAAGAAGTTTCCTAGAGATTTACTCATTTTTTCATTGTTTATGTTTATGTATCCATTGTGTACCCAATAATTAGAGAAAGTTTTTCCACTTCTAGCTTCACTTTGAGCTATTTCATTTTCATGGTGAGGGAATGTTAAATCTTGACCTCCAGCATGTATATCTATAGTTTCACCTAAGTATCTCTTAGACATAACTGAACATTCTATATGCCATCCTGGTCTACCTTCTCCCCATGGACTTTCCCATCCTGGTTCTCCTTCTTTTTTTGCTTTCCAAAGAACGAAATCCATTGGATGTCTCTTTTGACTATTAACTTCTATTCTTGCTCCAGCTTCTAAATCGTCTTGATTTTGTTTAGAAAGTTTTCCGTATCCTTCAAATTTTTTAGTGTCAAAGTATACATCTCCGTTAGATTCATAAGCATATCCTTTTTCTTCTAATTCCTTAACAAAATCTATTATTTGTTGTATGTTATCTGTTACTCTAGGATGAACATCTGCTCTTTTTATTCCTAATCCATCAGCATCAACAAAATACTCATTTATGTATTTATTAGCCACTTCTTCTGGTGCTATGTTTTCTTCATGACCTCTTTTTATTATTTTATCATCTACATCTGTAAAGTTTTGAACGTAAGTTACATCAAAACCTCTATATTCTAAATATCTTCTAAGTGTATCAAACATTATGAAAGGTCTAGCATTACCTATATGTATATAGTTGTAAACTGTAGGTCCACACACATACATTTTTACCTTTCCTTCTTCTAATGGAACAAATTCTTCTTTTGTTCTTGTTAATGTATTGTATAACTTCACTCTTATCACCTCACTGATTGTTATATTATTTCTTAACTATCTATATATTATATTATAGTTTAAATTCTTTACAATTAATAGTACTACTATTATGTCCTTATGATTTTAAAAAAATCTGATTGCAAAAAAATTATAGGTTTATTCTTCTAAAAATGAAATTTTTTTTAAGGAACAAGTATTATAAGTTTCTTCACTTATAATTTTTTCTTTTTTTAACTTCTCTAGTATGTTAACATAATCTGCACATAAACTTTTCAATTCTTTTTTTATATCATCTTTATTATTACTATACATAGTTACCCTCCCTGGTATAAAGTAAAACTATATTGTATTTTAAAAATAACTTTTCAAATAATTTATTTTCTTATGCTTTTTATATATTAACTTTGTTTTAAATAATCCCTTTAGTTATACCCATAAATCTTTTCATCAAAATACTACACAAATAATTTTTTACTCTTCATAGTACTAAAAATTAACATATATTTCTTTCTATTTTGTTTATTTCTCTTATTATATATAAAACTCCTAGATATGCTACATTTTTTGAATATAATATATTTAGTAAAATTTTAAAATAAATATAATTATTATTTAATGCTATTTATATAATCTATGTTGAAATTAATAAAAAAACTCACCTAACTAGGTGAGCTCTTTTCATATTATAATATGTTGTTTTTAACGTATGCTATTCTCTCTAAACAATTTTCTTTTCCTAGAACTTCCATAGTCTTTGGTAAATCTGGTCCATGCATTTGTCCTGTTAATATTACTCTAGAACCCATGAATAAGTTTTTACCTTTTATACCGTGTTCTTTTTGTATTTCTTTAAACATAGCTTTAACAAATGCTTCATCTACAACTTCTGCATTTTCTATCTTAGTTTGTAATGCATCTATTAAAGTTGGTATATGTTCTAAGTTTAAGAATTCTCTACATTCTTCAGTTTCTAATTTAACTTCATTTGAGAAGAATATATTAGCATGTTCAGTTATTTCTTTTACATATTGTAATTTTTCTTTAACAACTGATACCATTCCTTTTATAAAATCATACTTAGTAGTAGCTTCTTCTTCTGTTATAAGACCAGCTTCAACTAAGAAAGGTATAGCTAAGTCTGTTAAGTAGCTATCATCTGCTTCCTTTATATAATGTTGGTTAACCCAGTTTAGTTTTTCTGTATCAAATACTCCACCACTCTTAGATACTCTTTCTACAGAGAAAGCTTTCTCTAATTCTTCCATAGTGAATATTTCTTGGTTGTCTTCTGGAGACCAGCCAACTAATGCAACATAGTTAACTAATCCTTGTGGTAAATATCCTTTTTTCTTGAAGTCTTCAACTGCAACATCACCATGTCTCTTACTTAACTTTTTCTTTTCTTTGTTAAGTATATTTGGTAAATGTACAAATGTTGGTGCTTCCCATCCAAATGCTTCATATAAGTAAACATGCTTTGGAGTTGAAGAAACCCATTCTTCTCCTCTTATAACATGAGTTATTTTCATTAAATGGTCATCAACTACAACTGCAAAGTGATAAGTTGGGAATCCATCAGTCTTTATTAAAACTTGGTCATCTAAATCATTAGTGTTAAATTCTGTTTCACCTCTAACTAAGTCAGTGAATTTTATAACATGATTTTCAGGTAATTTTAATCTTATAACGTAAGGTTCTCCTGCTGCTATCTTAGCTTCAACTTCTTCTTTAGAAAGATCTCTACAGTGACCATCGTATCTTGGAGTTTCTCCAGCTTCTTTTTGCTTTTCTCTTACTTCGTCTAATCTTTCTTTTGTACAGAAACAGTAGTATGCTTGTCCATTATCTAATAATTGTTTTATATAATCTTTATATATATCTAATCTTTCAGATTGTATATATGGCCCATTTTCACCTACTTGAGTTATGTTTCCATTTTCATCTATCATAACACCTTCGCTATGATTAACTCCAGCCCAACTCATAGCATTAAGCATATTTTCTATTGCACCATCCACTAATCTAGTTTGGTCTGTGTCTTCTACTCTTAATATGTACTCTCCACCCATTCTCTTTGCAAATAAGTAGTTATATAAAGCAGTTCTTAAACTACCTATGTGTACAAATCCAGTTGGACTTGGAGCAAATCTTACTCTTACATTCATTTGAATAGCCTCCTCTAATAGTTGTTATGTATAAATTTATAATATCAGAATAACACATATATTGTAATGTTATTTTACCCAAATCTATGTTAAAATCGCGATATTATTATATTTTTATACCTACAAGTATACACCTATAAATCTATTTTATAAGTACTAACTTAAAAAAATTTAAATTTATCTTATTTTAAGCTCTTATTTTATATTAAAATTTTGTGGATAATATGATTTTCTACACAATTAAAATAGTATATATATCCACATATTAACCATTTTTTGTTGATAGTTTAGTGAATTATATATACTATTTATTATCTATACTATCCTAACTTAACGTTATTCTTAACAAACTCAGCTTCTATTTTAGATTTTATTTCATCTAAGCTTATTAATTCTTTATCTTGGGCATCTCTTAATTTAAATTCAACTTTACCGTCAGTTATATCTTTACCAACTGTGATTCTCATTGGTATACCTACTAATTCGCTATCCTTGAACTTAACTCCAACTCTTTCGTCCCTATCATCTAATAATACTTCTACACCCATAGATTGTAACTCATTGTATATCTTTTCAGCAGCTTCCATTTGCTCTGCTTTTTTGATATTCACTGGTACAACTACTACATGATATGGAGCTATTGATAATGGCCATATTATACCATTTTCATCATGATGTTGCTCTATTATAGCAGCAGCAGTTCTTTCTATACCTATACCATAGCATCCCATTACTATTGGCTTAGATTTTCCATCTTTATCTATATAGTTAGCTCCCATAGTTTCTGAGTACTTAGTTCCTAACTTGAATATATGACCAACTTCTACCCCTCTAGCTATTTCTAATTCAGAACCACATTTAGTACATTTATCTCCTTCAGTAACATTTCTGAAATCTCCAACTGTACCTTCGAAATCTCTTCCATAGTTAGCATTTTGTATGTGGTATTCATCTTTATTAGCACCTATAACTAAATTATTTTGTTCAGCTACTTCATTATCTATAAATACATAGTCAGCTTCAACACCTATTGGTCCAGCAAATCCTATACCTGCTTTAGTTACAGCTCTTACAACTTCTTCTCTAGCAAGTTCAAACTCTACTGCTCCACCTATAGCATTAGCAACCTTAGTTTCATTAACTTCTCTATCTCCTCTTACTACAACCACAACAGTCTTTCCATCTACTTCATATACTAAAGTCTTAGCAAATCTATTTGCTGGTAAGTTGAAGAATTTTTCTAAATCTTCTATTGTATGAACATTTGGAGTGTGTATTTCTGTTAATTCTTTCATTTCTTCTTTATCTAAAGAAGTATTTACTGAAACAGCTTTTTCCATATTTGCTGCATAGTCACATCCACTACAGAATACTATTTCATCTTCTCCTACTTCTGATTTAACCATGAATTCTGCTGAAACAGATCCACCTATTGCTCCTGTATCTGCTTGAACTGGACTATTATCTAATCCACATCTAGCGAATATATTTGTATAAGCATCATACATATCTTGGTATGATTTATCTAATCCTGCTTCATCTATATCAAAACTATATGCATCTTTCATAGTGAAAGTTCTAGTTCTCATAACCCCAAATCTAGGTCTTCTCTCATCTCTATATTTAACTTGTATTTGATATAAGTTAAGTGGTAATTGCTTGTAAGAAGTTATTTCTTGTCTTATTAAATCTGTGAACACTTCTTCATGAGTTGGTCCAAGGCAGAAATCTCTATCATTTCTATCTTTCACTCTCATCATTTCTGCACCCATTACGTCCCATCTTCCAGACTCTTTCCATAACTCAGATGGTATTAATCCTGAACATAGTATTTCTTGGCATCCTTTTTTCTCTAATTCCTCTCTTACTATGTTTTCTATTTTTTTGAAAACTCTTATACCCATTGGTAATTGATTATATACTCCTGATGCCATCTTTCTTATCATACCAGCTCTCATCATTAATTGATGACTTGTTATTTCTGCATCAGCTGGAACTTCTCTTAATGTTGGCATAAACATTTTTGACATTTTCATAGTTATTTCCTCCTGTTTTATATTTTGAAAGTCTTAATATTAAAAAAACCTTCCGTCTCTATACATATGTATAGAGACGGAAGGTTGAATTTCCGCGGTACCACTCTAATTAGCCATTAGCCCTCTTTAGGGGATATAACGGTCCCTACCGTAAAGGTTTGTTACCACCTTTATGCTAAAAGATTGGTTCAAAGATTATATCTTAGGAACTTTCACCAAATGTTCCCTCTCTGTGAAGACTCTAGTCTTTTACTATTTCTTTATTATAGCTTTGATTTATGTTTTTTATTTATTGTATGTTGTTATTAATAATAATATTATTGTATTCATTTATTGTTGCACATTTTAAGGAATAATTAATTATTAATTTTATTTTTCCATACTTATGAGATAATATTATATTATTTCATATTAGTTGTCAACTTTAACTAATAAACAAATACTTTGTGATGCTATACCTTGCTTTGTACCTGTAAAACCAAGTCCTTCTTCTGTTGTTGCTTTTACATTTATTCTGTCTAAGTTAGTATTTAAAGCATTAGCTATATTCTCTCTCATACTTTGAATATGTGGTGCCATTTTTGGCGCTTGCGCTATTATTGTAGCATCTATGTTACCTATAGTATATCCCTTTTCTATTATTAGATTATTTACATGTCTAAGTAATTCTATACTATCTGCTCCTTTATATCTTTCATCTGTATCAGGGAAATGCTTACCTATATCTCCTAATGCTAATGCTCCTAACATAGAATCCATTATTGCATGAACTAAAACATCTGCATCTGAATGTCCTAATAATCCTGTTTCATGTGGAACATTAACTCCACCCATTATAAGTTTTCTACCTTCAACTAATTTATGAACATCATATCCTAATCCTACTCTCATTATATAGCCTCCGTTAAATTTGATCTTTTAATATTTGTGATCCTATACTTAAATCTTCTTGTGTTGTTATCTTAATGTTATTATATGAACCTTCTATCATTTTAACCTTATATCCTATTTCCTCTACTAACATTGCATCATCTGTTCCGTAGAAATTATTTTTAAAGGCATCTTCATATGATTTTAGTAATATATCGTATTTAAATGTCTGTGGTGTATGAACTGCCCACAAAGTACTTCTATTCGGTGTATCTATTATATCTTTATTTTCATTAACCACTTTTATAGTATCTTTTACCGGTACTCCTACAACTACTGCATTATTTTCTTTGGCTTCGTCTATTGATTTTCTTATAATTTCTTTTGTTACAAATGGCCTTGCCCCATCATGTATTAATACTATCTCACAATCTTTATTTAAACTTTTAAGTCCATTATATACAGAGTCTTGTCTTTCCTTCCCACCAAAAGCAATCTTTATGTTATGTAAATTATACTTTTCTATAATTTCTTTCTTAAAGAATTCTTCTTCTTCTTTTTTTATAACTACAACAATATCTTGTATATCATCATTTTTATAAAACTTTTCTATTGTATATGCTATTATTTCTTTGTTATTAAGCTTTATAAATTGTTTATTTATCCCCATTTTCATTCTACTTCCACTACCAGCTGCTACTATAACAACGCCATTCATTTAATCACCTCTTTATATACAATTAACACTTATATATTAACTACTTTATCTAATAAATTATATCAAAAAAGCCTTCGAAAATACGAAGACTTTTAAAATTTAAACTTTAGGTTTTCCAAATATCATTCTTCCAGCTGGAGTTTGTAATACAGATGTAACTAAAACACTTATAGTTTGTCCCATGTATTTTTTACCTCCATCTACAACTATCATAGTACCATCATCTAGGTATGCTATACCTTGACTATGTTCTTTACCTTCTTTTACTACTTGAACCACCATAGCTTCTCCTGGTATTGCTACTGGCTTAACAGCATTAGCTAGTTCATTTATGTTTAATACCTCAACACCTTGAACTTGTGCTACTTTGTTTAAATTGTAATCGTTAGTTACAACCTTACCATTTAGAGTCTTAGCTAGCTTTAAAAGCTTACTGTCTACTTCAGCTATATCGTCAAAATCAGTTTTAGTAATTTCAACTTCTATTTGTAGTTCTTCTTTTATTATATTAAGTATATCTAATCCTCTTCTTCCTCTAACTCTTTTTAAGTCATCTGAAGAGTCCGCTATATGTCTTAATTCATCTAAAACGAATTCAGGTATAACTAATTTACCTTCAACGAATCCAGTTTTGCATATGTCTGCTATTCTACCATCTATTATTACACTCGTATCTAATACTTTAGGTGGTATAACCCTGTTTATTTCCTTCTTAGATCCTTTATCTTTCATAGATCCTGAAATTTTGCTTAACTTTCCTAAGTTAAATAAGTCATCTTTACTCTTTAATGCTACTCTTATACCTAAGTAGCCCATAAACCCATATGTAATAAAAGCTAAGAATCCTCCGATTATAGGTATTGTGCTCATTATACCACTTACTAAGTAAGCTATTACGAACCCAACTATAAGACCTATAGATCCTAGTAATATATCTGTTTGAGGATATTTTGATATTTCTTTATCCATAACCTTAGCAATATCCTTAAATTTATCAGTAAACCACGGCTCTATTGCATAGAATATGATTCCTACAACTATCCCAACTGAAACAGATGCAATTAAACCATATATCTCTGCACCAAATTTAAGTGCCGGAAATGCTTTCATTAAAGTTGCATATGTAGTCATACCTAGAGCAAACCCCAGTATGCTTGTTATAAATCTTATCACTTTTGGTATCAATTCTTCACCCCCGGATTAATACTTAATATTTTTTTATTATAATCTATAATACCATATTTATTCAACAACAAAGTCCTTAAATATATCTTAAATCCTTATTAATAAATTATATAAATCTATCTAGTAATACTAATTGTTTCATTTTTATTAGTCCATTTCTTATATATGTTGCCCTTATTTCACCTATCCCCTCTACATCATCTAAATCTTCAATAGATGCATCTAGTATTTCTTGGAAATCTTCAAAGTAATTTACTAAATTTTCAATTATAGTTGATGGTAATCTATGTATCTTATTTAATACTCTATACCCTCTTGGTCTTATCTCCATATCCATATTTTCAGAGAATCCACTATAACCTAAAAGTTTAGCCATATTAGTTAAATCTACTAATTCTTCAGGAGATAATGTTTTTATTTTCTTTTTAAATAACTTTATGTCTATATCTTCTTTGCTATAATCTTTTAGTATAAGTTTTTGGTCAATTTTAGTTGTTCCAACTAATTCTTCTAACTGCATTCTGACTAGTGTTCCTTCTTGCCCAAGCTCTATAATATATTTTTCTATTATACTTGTAATTCTCATAACCATTTCCATTTTTTGAAGTACAATTGCTACATCGTATATAGTTACTAAATCATTAAATTCTAATGCATTTAGGCTTGCTACAGCTTGATCTAATACTGCTTTATATTTTTCTAAAGTCTGTAATGCTTGATTAGCTTTTGTAAATATTTTTGATATTTCTTCTAGCGCATACTTTTGATCTCCTCTGTATACAGTTATTACATTTCTTCTTTGAGATATAGCAATAACTATAGAACCTGTCTGCCTTGCAACTCTCTCTGCTGTTCTATGTCTTGTCCCTGTTTCAGATGTAGGAATAGAATAATCAGGTATTAATTGTGCATTTGCAAATAATATCTTCTTAACATCTTGACTAAGTACTATAGCCCCGTCCATTTTTGCTAATTCATATAAATATGCAGGTGAATAATCTGCATTTATATTAAATCCTCCATCTACAACCTTCATTGTATCTTCTCCATTTGATATAACTATCAAACCACCGGTCTTAGCTTTTAGTACATTTTCTAAACCTTGTCTTAATGGACTTCCAGGAGATATCATTTTTAATGCGTGTAATACATTCTTATTATTTAAGATATCTTCCATTATTATTTATTACCCCCTAGTACTATATTTATAGCTTGTCTTAAATTATCAACTGGCCATATTTCTATACCTTTAACATCTTTTACTGCATCATAATTACTTCTTGGTATAACCATTTTTGAAAATCCTAATTTTTTACACTCAGCTATTCTCTTTTCTATATAGCTAACTGCTCTTACTTCTCCTGTTAAACCTACTTCTCCTGTTACTGCTATTTTTTCATCAACTTCAATGTTTCTAAAACTTGATGCAACGGCAATTATTATACCTAAATCTATTGAAGGCTCATTTATTTTTATACCCCCTACAATATTTAAATACACATCTTGATTTTGAATTTGCAATCCTACTCTCTTTTCTAAAACAGCTAATAACATAGCAACTCTATTATAATCAACCCCTGTAGCTGTCCTTTTAGGAATACCAAAACTAGTTGGGGATACTAATGCTTGCAGTTCTAAAAGCATTGGTCTGGTCCCTTCTACTGTAGATATTATTACAGAACCAGCCACATCTTTTGGCTTTTCTGATATAAGTATCTTAGATGGATTTTCTAACTCTACCAAACCTAAATCTCTCATTTCAAAGACACCTAGTTCATTAGTCGAACCAAATCTATTCTTTACAGCTCTTACTAATCTATATGTATTATATCTTTCTCCTTCAAAATATAAAACTGTATCCACCATATGCTCTAATAATTTAGGACCTGCCAATGAACCTTCTTTTGTTACATGTCCAACTACGAAGGTTGATATACCCATTTTTTTAGAAATTTTCATGAATTTAGATGTACCTTCTTTAATTTGGCTAACAGTTCCTGGAGCTGATGATATTTCTGGGCTATAAACAGTTTGAATAGAATCTAATATGATAAGTTCTGGATTTATACTTTCTAAATGAGCTTCTATTATACTTAAATTATTCTCTGCGAATATATACAGATTATCTGAACTTATACCTAACCTTTGAGCTCTCATTTTTATTTGAGATTCAGACTCTTCTCCTGATATGTAAAGTACTCTTTTTCCTGAGTTTGCAACATTGCTTGAAACTTGTATTAGTAGTGTAGATTTACCTATCCCTGGGTCTCCTCCAACAAGAACTAATGACCCCTTTACAACACCTCCACCTAACACTCTATCCAATTCATTTATACACGTTGAAAATCTTTCTTCTTCTTTAGTTTGTATAGAATTTATACTTACTGGTCTTGATGATGATTTATCTATAATGAAAACTTCTTTTTTACTTCCTTTTTGCTCAATTTCCTCTACGAAAGTATTCCACTTTGTACATTCAGGGCATTTCCCTAACCATTTTGAAGTTTCATACCCACATTCTTGACATACATATTTTGTTTTTATTTTTGCCATATAATTCACCCTTAAATTCTTTTTGTCTATATAATTTTAGCATATCTATATAATATTATGTAGAATCTTTAAAATCCTTTATAGCTAATATACCTATATATTATACTAATATTTTTTGCTTATAAAAATAAAGGGGAATACTCTCCCCCTTATTATATATATTACTACTATTTGCACTTAAATACTATCTTATTATTTTCTACCTCTGCTATAACAACATTTCCACCTCGTATGTCTCCTTTTAGTATTACTTCTGAAAGTGGATTTTCTATCTCTTTTTGTATGGCTCTTTTTAGTGGTCTTGCACCATACTGTAAGTCTAATCCAACTTTTGATATAAATCTTATGGATTCTTCGGTCATATTTAGGTTTATGTTCATAGCTTGCAACCTCGATGCTAATTCTTTTGTCATTAATTTTACTATTTCATCTAAATCTTCCTCTGTTAGTGAATGGAATACTATTATATCATCTATTCTATTTAAAAATTCAGGTCTAAATTTTTGTTTAACTTCTTCCATTATACATTCTTTCATATTTTCATAATCACTCTTGACTTTTTCCTCTTTATTTCTATTTGTAGAGAATCCTAATATTCTTTGAGAGCTTATTTTTGTTGCCCCTACATTAGAAGTCATTATTATTATAGTATTTTTAAAGTCTACAGTTCTACCTTTGGAATCTGTTAGTCTTCCATCATCTAATATTTGCAATAAAATATTAAATACATCTATATGCGCTTTTTCTATTTCATCAAGTAAAATTACAGAGTAAGGATCTCTCCTTACTTTTTCTGTTAATTGGCCACCTTCTTCATAACCTACATATCCTGGTGGTGACCCTATTAGTCTAGATACTGCATGTTTTTCCATATACTCAGACATATCAAGTCTTATTATCTTATTTTCATCTCCAAATTGCACTTCTGCTAAGGCTTTTGATAATTCTGTCTTGCCTACTCCTGTAGGACCTAAGAATAAGAAAGATCCAATTGGTCTATTTGGATCTTTTAATCCTGCTCTTGACCTTCTTATAGCTCTCGAAATTGACTTCACTGCCTGCTCTTGACCAACCACTCTTTCATGTAATATTTTCTCTAACCTTAATAATTTGCTAGATTCAGATTCTACTATTTTATTTACAGGTATACTGGTCCATAATTCTACAACTTCTGCAATATCTTCTGGTTTAACTACTTCTGTATATTTTCCCATAGCATTCCATTGTTGTTTTACTTCTTTAAGTTCTTTCTTCAAATTTTCTTGCTGTTTTTTTATTTTATCAATTTTCTCAAAATCTTGATACATTACTGCTTTGTCTTTTTCCTTATCTATGCTTTCGATTTCTTCTTCTAATCCTAAAATTTTAATTGATGATTTGCCTATTTTTAACCTAACTCTTGATGCAGCTTCATCTATTAAATCTATAGCTTTATCTGGTAAAAATCTATCAGTTATATATCTTATAGATAAATCTACTGCTGCAACTAAAGATTCATTACTTATTTTTAATTTATGAAAATCTTCATATTTATCTCTAATACCCTCTAAGATTTTTATACTTTCTTCTCTAGATGGTTCTTTAAGCACTACTGGTTGAAATCTTCTTTCAAGAGCTGAATCCTTTTCTATATGCTTTCTATATTCATCTATTGTTGTTGCTCCTATAATTTGTAGTTCTCCTCTTGATAGTACAGGTTTAAGTATATTTGATGCATCTATTGTACTTTCTCCAGTTGCACCTGCACCTATTATTGTGTGTATTTCATCTATAAATAGAATTACATTGCCATTTTTTATAACCTCATCTATAACTTGCTTTATTCTATCCTCAAATTCACCTCTATATTTTGCACCTGCTAGCATAGAACCCATATTTAAAGTATATAAGCTTTTATTTTTTAAAGTTTCAGGCACATTTCCTTCTGATATGTTTATAGCTAATCCTTCTATTATAGAAGTTTTTCCTACGCCTGGATCTCCTATTACAACTGGATTATTTTTTGTTCTTCTACTTAATATTTGTATAACTCTCTCTATTTCAATTTTTCTACCAACTACAGGGTCTAATTTACCTTGGGAAGCTAGTTTTACAAGATTCTTACCATATTTATCTAAAAGTTTTAGAGATTCCTCCTGTACCTTAACTGTGTATTTTTCTTCTTTTTCTTGTTGTATTGAGTACTCCTCTAATCCCATCATATCAATTATTAACTGCACAATAGCTCTCTCATCAATACCTTCTAAGTTTAATATTTTCATAGCAGTACCATTGCCTTCTTGAACTATCGCTAACAAAATATGCTCTGTTCCTATATAATTAGTTCTTAACTTATTAGCAAACATACCAGAGAGCTCTAATATTTGTTTACTCCTTGGACTTAATGTTACATCTTCTACTGGCTCATTAGCGTTGCCTTTTACTTCAATTATTTTTGATTTGATTATGCTATCTGTTAGTCCTAACTGCATTAATACTTTTCCTGCTATTCCTTCCTTTTCCTTTATTAAGCCAAATAAGATATGTTCACTACCTACCACTTTATGACCCAATCTTTGTGCACTTTCTATACCTATATCTATTGATCTCTTTGCCCTTTGAGTAAATCTGTTAAAATACAAACTTTACCCTCCTCTCTATTATAATAATTACTTAATGCTATCTATATTTGATTAATTTAGTAATTAATTATAGTCAACCTTTTTAATATCATTCAGTTACTTCATAATACACATCTACTAAATGTATATTTAATCTAATTTATATGCATTTTTTTCATTATTGTTCCAAGGTTTAACTTGTACTTTCTAAAAAATTTAAGGCTCTAGATGAGCAATCTAGAGCCTTAAATTTTATTTATTATTTTCCAACTCTATTATTTTTTGAGCTAATTGAGCTGGAACTTCTTCATATGTTTCTAAGTCCATCTCAAAATAACCTCTTCCCTGAGTCATGGCCCTTAAATCTATTGCATATTTAAAAGTTTCTGCTTGTGGAGCATTTGCATATATTATTTGTTTTCCTTTTTCATCAGATTCCATTCCAAGTATTTTTCCTCTTCGCTTATTTATATCCCCCATTATATCCCCCATATACTCTTCTGGAACAGTTATCTTAAACTTCATTATAGGCTCTAGTAAAACTGGCTTAGCCTCTTCCATACCCTTCTTAAATGCTATACCTGCTGCTAATTTAAATGCCATTTCTGATGAGTCTACATCATGATATGACCCATCATATAAAGTTGCTTTTATATTTGTAACTGGAAAACCTGCTAAAACTCCCTTTACCATGGAATCCTTTATACCTTTTTCTACTGCTGGGATATATTGTTTTGGTACAGATCCACCAAATATTTCTTCAGCAAACTCAAAATCTAAATTACTTCTTTCAAATTTAATTTTGACATCTCCGTATTGCCCATGACCTCCTGACTGCTTTTTATGCTTACCTTGAACTTCAGCTTTTCCTTTTATAGTTTCTCTATAAGCTACTTTTATATCTTCTAAGCCAATATCTACACCAAACTTTGACTTAATCTTATTTTTTATAGTATTTATATGGAGTTCCCCTTGACCTCCTATTAATACTTGTTTTGTCTCAGGATTTCTATACCACTTAATAGTTGGGTCTTCTTCAACCACTTTATTTAATGCAGAACCTATCTTATCTTCATCTCCTTTATTTTTAGGAACCACTGCATAATATATTTGTGGCTTTGGTAAGTTTATATCTTCTAATTCGTATTCATCCTTACTTATAGATACAGTGTGGCCAGTTTGAAGTGAATTTACTTTTGTTACAATTATTATATCTCCACATCTAGCCTCACTTAGCTCTATAAGGTCTCCATTTTTCATAGTATATATATTATATATTTTTTCTTTCTCTGATTTATTCAAATTAAATAATTCACAGTCTTTATTTATTTTACCTTGAGTTACCTTTATATAAGACATTTTTCCTATGAATGGGTCTACTATTGTTTTAAATACTTGCCCTTTAAATTTAGCCTCTATATTAGAGTACTTTGGCTGCAAATATTTTGAAACAGTTTCTAATATTTCAGCTGTTCCTATATTGTTTATCGTTGAACCACATATAACAGGAATTATATCTCCTCTTTGCATACCTATAGTTATACCTTTTTGTATATCTGCATCACTTAAATCGTCTCCACTAAAATACTTATCTAATAACTCATCATCTGTTTCTGCTATAAGCTCCATTAACGCTTCTTTTACACTCATAGCTTCTTGCTTAAATTCTCCATCTAATCCATCCATATTTTCAAAAACATTATGTAATTTTATAAATTCTTTATTCTTATATATAGGTATAATCATTGGTACTACTTTATTGCCATACTTCTCTCTAAGCATAGCTAGTGTATCTTTATATCTAGATTTTTCATTATCAATTTTATTTATGAACATTATTTTTGGCATGTTTTCAGTTAACTCTAATGATTTTTCTGTTCCCACTTGGACGTCAGTTGTTGCATCTATAACTATTATAGCTGCATCACTTGCATTAAGAGATGATATTACTTCTCCACAGAAGTCAAAGTAACCTGGTGTGTCTAATAGATTGTATTTATAGTCATTATACTCTACTGGAGTTAATCCTATACTGTATGTCATATTCATTTTATCAGTTATTCTCGGTATTTTACTAGTTAACTTTGATGTGTATGCTATGGCTTCAATTAAGTTTGTCTTCCCGCATCCACTATGACCTAGTATTGCTATATTTCTTATATTACTACTATCGTAAATTTTCATATAAGCACCTACCTTTATAATTTATAAATTACTTTGAGTATTTCACTATAATTACATAACTAAATTTTATTTTTTGATAATAAGTATGTAAACATCTTAACTCTAGGTGGTGATATAAGTATTTCCCAAGAAATAGTTAGTACTTAAGGTCTTAGTCATTAATTCTATACTTATTACCTCTTTCCTCTCTTTTACTGTAATTTCATATTTAATAATAAATTTTATTTTATATATATATATTCAATAATCTATATATAATTCCACTTATTATTTATACAATTCTAATGCAGTATATTAATAATATTTTTTCTCATATTTCACTATTGATATACATTTTATCTATTTATCGAAGTTTAATTTATTCAATTGATTATGTCCTTATACTGACAATTATTTCTTCTATTTTTCGATAAATAAAAGAACTTATGCCTTTTAAGCATAAGTTCTTTTTTAGCTTATCATATTATTACAAACTAACTTTAAAGAAGAATATCTTCATATTTTAATCTATTTAATTTATATTAGAAATTCTTAAGTATTGTTTTATATGAGTTAAGCGAATTTTTTATTTATCTTTCATAGTTATAAGTAATTGCTTATCTCTTACTAATTCCCCTTCTTCAACTTTTATTGATTTTACAATACCATCTGCTTTAGCAACTATTATAGTTTCCATTTTCATTGCTTCTATAATAATCATTGGTTGATTTTGTTTTACTTCATCATCTTCTTTAACTAAAATTTTAACTACTTTTCCAGGTATACTAGCTCCTATTTGCATAGGGTCATTCATATCAGCTTTTATTATATCTTTTATGTTCCCAGAGTAGTTATTGTCTTTTATATCTATATCCCTCATCATACCATTTAATTCAAATGATACTGTTCTATTTCCATTTTCTTTAACATCACCTATATCTACTAACTTTATAGTAAGTATTTTACCTTCTTCTATCTCTACTTCACACTCTTCACCTTTATTTAATCCATAGAAATACACATGACTATCTAGCTTTGATATATCATTATATAGTTGCAGATGTTTTAGGTAATCTTCATATACCTTTGGATATAAAGTATAACTTAATATATTTCTTATATTTGTATTCATTTTGAATCTCTTATCTAAATCAGCTTTTATACTTTCAAAATCTTCCTTTGGAATTAATTTACCAGGTCTTTCTTCTATCGGAGTGTCTCCTTTTAATACTACCCTTTGAATATCTTTTGGTATTCCTCCTTCTGGTTGACCTATCATTCCTTTACAGTAGTCTAATACAGAATCTGGAAATGATAATTTTTCACCTTCTTCTATTATGTTATTCTTATCTAATTTATTTTTTACCATAAATATAGCAAGGTCTCCTACTACTTTAGATGATGGAGTTACTTTTATAATATCTCCCAATATTTCATTTGCTTCTTTATACTTTTCTTTTACTTCATCAAATTTATTTGACAGTCCTAAGCTATCAGCTTGTGGTTTTAGATTTGTATATTGTCCTCCTGGTATCTCATATTTATATATTTCAGCAGAAGGATTTGATAAATCACTTTCAAATCTAGAATATATTTTTCTTAAATCTTTATAATAGTTTCCTATTTCTTCATATCCATATAAATTAATCTGAGTATCTCTTTCAGTATTTTTAAGTGCTTCTACAATAGCGTTTAGTGATGGTTGGCTAGTTAAACCTGCCATAGTTTCTAATGCTCCATCCACTATGTCCACCCCTGCCTCAGATGCCATAAGGCAAGTTGCAATACCATTTCCACTTGTATCATGTGTATGAAGATGTATAGGAGTATTGACATTATTTTTTAATTCTTTTATAAGAGTATATGCTGAATATGGCTTAAGTAAGCCTGCCATGTCTTTTATACATATTATATCTGTACCTAATTCTTCTAGCTCTTTAGCCATTCTTATATAATATTCTAAATTATATTTATTCTTTGTTGGATCTAATATATCTCCTGTGTAACATATACTAGCCTCTACTATTTTTCCAGTTTCTAAAGCTGTTGATATAGATGGCTTCATATTTTCCACCCAATTTAGAGAGTCAAATATTCTAAATACATCTATTCCCTGTTCTGCTGATTGTTTTATAAATTCTTCAATTACGTTATCTGGATAATTTTTATATCCAACTCCATTTGATGCTCTAAATAACATTTGGAATAATACACTAGGTATCTCTTCTCTAAGTTTTTGTAGTCTAATCCATGGAGATTCTTTTAAAAATCTATATGCAACATCATAGGTTGCTCCGCCCCACATCTCAATAGAAAATAAATCTTTCATATACTCATTAGTTGGTTTTGCTACTTTTAATAAGTCATATGTTCTAAGTCTTGTAGCTAGTAATGATTGATGTGCATCTCTCATAGTTGTATCTGTCAGCAATAGTTTCTTTTCATTTTTAATAGATTCCATATACTTTTCTTTACCTAATCTATTAAACAGATCCCTACTTCCTTCATTAAGTATTATATCTTTATTTATCTTAGGCTGATATATTGAATCAAATGAAGGTTTATCTTCGCATTTATTTTCATTTACTACTGTATTCCCTATAAATTGAAGTAATTTTGTACCTCTATCTTTACTTTCTCTTATCTCAAATAATTCTGGATTAATATCTATAAATCTGGTGCTACATTTTCCCTCTACGAATATAGGATTATTCAATACATTTACCAAAAATCCTATATTAGTTTTAACACCTCTAACCCTAAATTCTTTGATAGATCTTATAGTTTTATTTATTGCACCTTTAAATGTTCTATCCCAAGATATAGTCTTTACAAGTAGACTATCATAGTATGGACTTATATTTGCCCCTGCAAATCCATTACCTCCATCTAGTCTAATACCAAATCCTGAACCAGTTCTATATACTTGTATTTTACCTGTATCTGGCATAAATCTATTTTTAGGGTCTTCTGTTGTTATTCTACATTGAATAGAATATCCTCTTAGTTTTACATCTTCTTGAGATTTTATATTTATCTCATCACTATCTAATCTATATCCTTGAGCAATTAATATTTGACTTTGCACTATATCAATACCGGTTACCATTTCAGTTACCGTATGTTCTACTTGGATCCTTGGGTTCATTTCTATAAAATAGTATTCTCCACTATCATCTACTAAAAATTCTAAAGTACCTGCATTTATATATCCTACATGCTTAGCTATTTTAACTGCGTCATTGCATATATTTTCTCTCAATTTATCGCCTAGAGAAAATGCTGGTGAATATTCTATTATCTTTTGATGTCTTCTTTGTACTGAACAATCTCTTTCATACAAATGTACTATATTTCCATACTTATCCCCTAATATCTGTACCTCTATATGTTTAGGATTAGCTATATACTTTTCTATGAATATCATATCTTCACCAAAAGCTTTTTTTGATTCACTACATGCTGTTTCATATTCTATACTTAAATCTGATTCGTTATAAACAACCCTCATACCTCTACCGCCACCGCCGTTAGAAGCTTTAAGCATTATTGGATATCCTATTTCTTTAGCTATTTCTTTGGCTCTTTTAATATCTTTGATTGGTTCATCTATTCCTGGTATAGTAGCTACATCCACCTCTTTTGCTATTCGTTTTGAATTTATTTTATCTCCCATCATATTCATTATATCTGCTGATGGACCTATGAATGTTATTCCATTTTTCTCACACTTCTTTACGAATTCTGGGTTTTCAGATAAGAAACCATATCCTGGATGAATTGCATCTACATTTTTCTTCTTAGCTAATTCTATAATACTATCTATATCTAAGTATGCGTCTATTGGACCTTTATCTTCTCCTATTAAATAAGATTCATCTGCTTTTGTTCTAAATAAACTATATTTATCTTCTTTACTATATATCCCCACGCTCTTTATCCCCAATTCAGAGCAGGCTCTAAATATCCTTATAGCTATTTCTCCCCTGTTAGCAACTAAGATTTTATTAAATTTTTTAAACATAATCCTAATCCCCTCCCTTTTTCTTTTAATATTAAAGATTATAAACTATGTTATTTAATGTTTAAATACGTTTACTTGAAGTCCTTAATAAATAATATAAATACATTTAAATAAATAACTTTTATCTTATATAACAAAAAATACCTAACTTTAGTTAAGGCGGTTTAGATTATATTATTAAGTATTTAAATTTTTTTATTTTTAATATAGAAATTTATTGGAATTGATGCATATTTTGAACTAATCGTTTGTTTAGATATCATTTAATATAGCAAATTTATCGCATTTGCATTAAATAAATGATTTTGGAAATATTGTATAGCTTAGTATTGATTTTTATAAAGACTTATTTTTTATTATATGCTTTAAAATATAAATATTACTATTTTTTCACATAAAAAAAGATTACGTGGCTACGTCTTACTCTCCCAGGGGGTCGCCCCCCAAGTACCATCAGCGCTAAAGAGCTTAACTTCTGTGTTCGGTATGGGAACAGGTGTATCCTCTTTGCTATAATAACCACATAATCTTTATCTTTTAGAGTTAATACTCTGAAAACTGTATATCATTTAGTTAATGATTTTGGTCAAGTCCTCGACCTATTAGTATCGATAAGCTAAATACATTACTGCACTTACACCTTCGACCTATCAACCAGGTA